>NZ_CP124620.1:0-321818 GCF_030128875.1 Stenotrophomonas sp. BIO128-Bstrain
CGACCTGACCATGATTGAAACCGGTGCCTACGGCGCGGATTGGCCGGACGTGCACATGCAGCCCGAGCATAGCCTGCAGGCGCCATCTGGATGTACGCGGCAAGGTGCTGATGCCGACCACAACGGCACCTTCGACCTCGCGCTGCACCCGTGGACCGAACCCTTCGAGCGCATCACCGCGCTGGCGCAGGCGCAGGCAGGGCGTGCCGTTGACCGCGCCACACATGGGAGAACGCCTGGATATCCGTGCACCGGCACCGTCCACCCATTGGTGGCGCGAAGGACAGCCGACCGCAAAGTAAGGCAGGCCGCCATCGCGGCGACGCCGGCATGCACCGCTTGGCGATAAAGTAGGCGCAGGCGCCTTGTGCGCCATCGACCAACACGGAGCACGCGATGAAACGACTGATCCTGGTAGCAGCCTGCGCCTTCGCGCTGGCCGCCTGCAGCAACCCCGAAGCCGAACGCCAGGCGCAGCAGGCCGCCGCGGCCGCCGCCAAGGCGCAGCAGGAAGAAAAGGCCGAAGGCGTGGCCAAGCAGTACGACATGGCCGTCGCCGCGCAGGATTGGGAGCGTGCCCGTATCCACGGTGGCTCGCTGCTGGACCAGTACAAGGACACCGATGTCGCCGCGCGGATCGAACCGGGCTACGCCGAGGTCAAGGCCAAGGCCGAGGCCGCGCGCGAAACGCGCCGGCTGCAGCCCTGTGGCAGTACAAACCAGATCCCGATCGGCACCAAGGGCATCCAGTCCTCTGCACAGATCTACAGCAAGGAACGCGTGGACGTGGATGGCAGCGGCGCCAAGCCGGTGCAGCTGGTGTTCCGCGATCATCCCGAGTGGAAGCGGCATGCCTACCTGGTGCTGCAGGCCGGCGATTTCCGCTGCCCGAAATGCCAGGTCAAGGTGACCGTCGATGACGGCAAGCCGGTCTCGATGGCCGCCTGGCGGCCGGACACCGATGAGGCGATCGCGATGTTCATCACCGACCAGAAAGCGCTGTGGAACCTGGCGCGCAAGGCCAAGGTGATCAGCATCGAGTTCCCGGTCAAGGCCGGTGGCACGCGCACGGCCGTGTTCGAAACCGGTGGCGTGGATACGAGCAGGATGCCGCAGTGGTGGAAGTGAGCGGGCTTGCGGCGATCCGTCACTGGGTGTTCGACATGGACGGCACGCTGACCATCGCGGTGCATGATTTCCAGCGCATCAAACGCGAGCTCGCGATACCGCCGGATGACGACATCCTGACCCACCTCGCCGCGTTGCCGCCGCAGGAGGCTGCGGCCAAGCATGCCTGGCTGCTCGCACACGAACGCGCACTGGCCGGGGAGGCGCAGGCCGCCCCCGGCGCCGTCGCGCTGGTCCGCGCGCTGCATGCTGCGGGCTGCCGGCTGGGCATCCTGACCCGCAACGCGCGCGAACTCGCCGACGTGACCCTGCAGGCGATCGGTATCGGCGACGTCTTTGCCCGCGACGACATCATCGGCCGCGACGAAGCCGAGCCCAAGCCGTCGCCGGCGGGCCTGCGCGGTTTCGTTGCGCGTTGGCAGGTCGACCCCGCCCAGGTGGTGATGTCGGCGACCATCGCTTCGACCTGGAATGTGGCCGCGCCGCAGGCACCCGAACGTTGCTGGTCAACATCCCGGACAACCCCTGGCCGGGCATGGCCTGCTGGCACCTGGCCGACTGCGGGCAGGTGCTGGCGGCGTGGGAAGGAAAGCGGGTTTCGGCCTGATCGCGCCGGACAAGTGCCTGCCGCATGATCGGCAGGCGGTGGACCTCTAGAGCAGCCAGGCATGGCCTGGCTCTACCCTTGATCAACGTTCAACGCGTAGCCGAACTGCTGCTTGAACTGCTCATTGAACTCATCGAAGGTGAAGCGCTGGTTTCTGGGTACCCGGATGCTCGACCTTCAGCGCGCCCATCAGGTTGCCCATGCGGCCGATGGTCAGCCAGTCATAGCCCTTCTCGATGCCGTAGATCAGCCCGGCCCGGAACGCATCGCCACAGCCGGTCGGGTCCACCACGCGGCGCTCGTGCGCCGGCGGGATGTCATAGGTCTTTTCCGGGGTGTGGATGACCGCGCCCTTCGGCCCGCGGGTGGTGATGTAGGCCTTGACCCGGCTCACGATCTCCTTTTCATCCCAGCCGGTGCGCTCCTGCAGCAGGTTGGACTCGTAGTCGTTGACCACGACATAGTCGCCTGCTCGATGAAGGTGCGCAGCTCCGGGCCGTTGAACAGCGGCATGGCCTGGCCCGGGTCGAAGATGAACGGCACGCCGCCGTCGAAGAACTCCTGCGAATTCTGGATCATGCCCTCGCGCCCGTCCGGGCCGACCAGGCCCAGGGTCACGCCCGGCACATCCTTCACGTGGTTCTCGTAGGAGCGCATCATCGCGCCCGGGTGGAAGGCGGTGATCTGGTTGTTGTCGTGGTCGGTGGTGATGAACGCCTGCGGGGTGAACAGCTCATCGATCACCTTGACCCGGCTCAGGTCGATGCCCAGGCCCTGGAAGTACTCCCGGTACGGGCCGAAGTCCGAGCCACGGTGCCCATCGGGATCGGTTCGCCGCCCAGCAGGTACAGGTTGTAGGCGATGTTGCCGGCGCACCCGCCGAATTCACGACGCATGCGCGGCACCAGGAACGACACATTCAGGATGTGCACCTTGTCCGGCAGGATGTGATTCTTGAACTGGTCCGGAAACACCATGATGGTGTCGAAGGCAAGAGAACCACAGATCAAAGCGGACATCGAGTAAGGCCTATGCGGAAGGGGGTTTGAGGCCCGTCGGGCGGGCAACGAAACGGCGCCCTGCGGCGCCCTGCGGCGCAAAGGTTAACGGGTGAGGCGGCTTTGGGCCAGAACCCGGGCTGTCCGGATTGGCCTGAATGGCCGTGAAGGCTGGCTTTCGGCCAGATTTGTCCTTGCTCGCGCACAGGGGGATTGCTAGGCTTGTCGGCCTCGAATTCTGCCCATTTTTTCGCCATCCCGCGTTGGGCGCGACACCCCTCAGGATCAACTCCCAGATGTTCAAGAAACTGCGTGGCATGTTCTCCAATGACCTGTCCATCGACCTGGGCACGGCCAACACCCTCATCTACGTGCGTGGGCAGGGGATCGTGCTGAACGAGCCGTCGGTCGTGGCCGTGCGCCAGGACCGGGCCATCGGTGGTACCCGTTCCGTGGCTGCCGTAGGCGCCGAAGCCAAGCAGATGCTGGGCCGTACCCCGGGCCATATCACCACCATCCGCCCGATGAAGGACGGCGTCATCGCCGACTTCACCTACACCGAGGCGATGCTCAAGCACTTCATCAAGAAGGTCCACAAGTCGCGCTTCCTGCGCCCGAGCCCGCGCGTGCTGGTCTGCGTGCCGGCCGGCTCGACCCAGGTCGAGCGCCGCGCCATCAGGAATCGGCCGAGGAGGCCGGTGCGCGTGATGTGTTCCTGATCGAAGAGCCCATGGCTGCCGCGATCGGCGCCGGCATGCCGGTCACCGAGGCGCGTGGCTCGATGGTCATCGACATCGGCGGCGGCACCACCGAAGTGGCGGTCATCTCGCTCAACGGCATCGTCTACTCGGCCTCCGTGCGCATCGGTGGCGACCGCTTCGACGAGTCGATCACCAACTACGTGCGCCGCAACCACGGCATGCTGATCGGTGAAGCCACCGCCGAACGGATCAAGGTCGAGCTGGGCTGCGCCTACCCGCAGGCGGAAGTGATCGAGATGGAAATCTCCGGCCGCAACCTCGCCGAGGGCGTGCCGAAGATGATCAAGATCAACTCCAACGAGGTGCTGGAAGCCCTGCACGAGCCGCTGTCGGGCATCGTCAGCGCGGTCAAGCTGGCGCTGGAGCAGACCCCGCCGGAACTGTGTGCCGACGTCGCCGAGCGCGGCATCGTGCTGACCGGTGGTGGCGCCCTGCTGCGCGACATGGACCGCCTGATCTCCGAAGAGACCGGCCTGCACGTGCAGGTGGCCGATGACCCGCTCACCTGCGTGGCCCGCGGTGGCGGTCGTGCGCTGGAGCTGGTGGACATGCACGGCAACGAGTTCTTTGCGCCGGAGTAAGCCGTACCGGCCGTGTATCGTGGACGCGCCTCTGCGGCGTGATGCCGGTGAGCCCCGCTCACCGGCATCGCCTCGCCGGGGCGTTCTCGCATGCTGTTCCCGCTGCGCTGTGCTGCAACGCGCTTCACCCACACTTTTCCCAGTCGACGCCTGTGCCGCCTTACGCCGGTCCTCCCGTAGCCTCCCGCCAGGGCGATGCCGCCAGTCCGCTGCGCCTGCTCGCTTACCTGGCCCTGGCCATCACCCTGATCGTGCTCGATGACCAGGCCGGCTGGCTGTCGCGCCTGCGCGCGCAGGCCAACGTGCTGGTGCAGCCGGTGTGGGCGCTGGCCGGCCTGCCGGGCCGGCTCGGTACCCAGGTCAAGGACAATGCGGCCAGCCACGGCCAGCTGGTCAGCGAGAACCGCGAGCTGCGCAACCAGCTGCTCATCGCCAATGCGCGCCTGACCCGGCTGCAGACCGCCGCGCTGGACAACGCCCAGCTGCGCGAACTGCTCAACGTGGCCGAGCGCAGTGGCCTGGATGTGCAGCTCGCGCCGATCCTGGATATCGACCTGGACCCGGTGCGCCAGCGCCTGGTGTTGGCGGCCGGCACCCGCGATGGCGTGCATGTCGGCCAGGCGGTGATCGACGCCGGCGGCCTGATGGGCCAGGTGATCGCCACCACCGGCAACAGCGCGACCGTGCTGCTGCTCACCGACCCCGACCATGCCGTGCCGGTGACCGTTGCCCGCAACGGCGTGCGGCTGATCGTCTACGGCCGCGGCGACAAGCTGGAACTGCGTGACATCCCGCTCAGTGCCGGGGTGGAAGTCGGCGATGAGATCGTCACCTCCGGACTGGGCGGTCGTTTCCCGGCCGGCTTCCCGGTCGGCAGCATCACCGCCCTGCGTCCGGATGACACCCATGCCTTCCTGGTCGGCGAACTGAAGCCGGCCGCCCAGCTGGACCGTGGCCGCGACGTGCTGCTGCTGCGCCCGGGTGAAGCAATCCACCTGCCGCCGAACCTGCGCCGTGATGCCAGCGAAGCCGGTGGACCGGCCGCTGCGCCGCTGCAGGAGGGCACGCCGGCCGGCACCGCCGCGCCGGCCAGTACCACCCCGGCGGGGTCATCCCCGGCCACGACGGCACCTGCGGCGGCGCCCGCCAATGCACCACAGGCCAACCGGCCCGGTCCGGCCGCACCGGTACCGGTGACCGTTCCGCGCCGTGCCGCAGCCGAATCCACGGTAGTGCCGAGCCATGCTCGGCAGGCCGAACCCGTGGAGAACCGGCCATGAGCCGCCTGCGCGACAAACCCTGGTGCTGCCGGTCAGTCTGGTGGTAGCGCTGCTGCTCGGCCTGCTGCCGTTGCCGGCCCTGCTGCAGCCGCTGCGGCCGTACTGGCTGGCGCTGGTGCTGGCCTACTGGGTGATTGAAACGCCGGACCGGGTCGGGCTGGGCATCGCCTTCGCCAGCGGCGTGATCGCCGATCTGCTGTACGGCGGCGTGCTGGGCGAGCAGGCGCTGCGGCTGGTGATCCTGACCTTCATCCTGCAGCGCTTCCGCGCGCGGATCCGCTTCTTCCCGATGTCCCAGCAGATCCTGGCGATCGGCGGGCTGCTGTTCAACGACCGCATCGTCAGCGCGGTGGTGCACATCGTGGTGGGCGAGCCGACCCTGCCGTGGTCGTACTGGTGGGCGCCGCTGCTGGGCATGGCGCTGTGGCCGCTGGTGTTCGTGCTGCTGGACGCGCTGCGCTTCGGGCGACGCGGGCGCTGACATGTACATGCGCCGCCAGGCCAAGAATCCGCATGCCGAGGCAGAACAGTTCCGGCGCCGCGCCGCGCTGGGCTTCCTCGGCGTACTGGTGTGCCTGATCGGGCTGGGCGGCTGGTACTTCAAGCTGCAGGTGATGGACCACGACATCTACGCCACGCGCTCGGAGGCCAACCGGATCAAGCCGCGGCCGGTGGTGCCCGGGCGCGGGATGATCTACGACCGCAACGGTCGGCTGCTGGCCGAGAACGTGCCGGCGTTCCGCCTGGACATCACCCCGGACAAGGTCAAGGACATGGACGCCACCCTGGCCGGCCTGTCCAGGATCCTCGCGCTCAGCCCGGAAGACATCGAGACCTTCAACAAGTCGCGCAAGGCGCGCCGTAGTTTCCTGCCGGTCACGCTCAAGCTGCGTGTCACCGATGAGGAGATGGCGCGCTTCGCGGTGGACCGCTGGCGCTTCCCCGGCGTGGAGCTGGAGCCGTACCTGACCCGTCGCTATCCGTATGGCGATCTGTTCGCGCACATCATTGGCTACGTCGGCCGGGTGGATGACAAAGACCTGGAGATGCTGGGCGAGGGCAATGCCGCACTGACCCACATCGGCAAGTCCGGGCTGGAGCGCTATTACGAGCAGCAGCTGCGCGGCAAGGTCGGTTACGAGCAGGTCGAGACCAATGTGCAGGGCCGCGCGATCCGCACCATCGGCCGGGTCGCGGCGCAGTCCGGCAGCGATCTGCGGCTGTCCATCGACGCCGATCTGCAGCGCGCGATGGTCGCCGCCTTCGGCGAGTTCGAAGGCGCAGCGGTGGCGATGGACCCGCGCACCGGCGAGGTGCTGGCGATGGTCAGCCTGCCCTCGTACGACCCCAACCTGTTCGTCAATGGCATCTCGCACGCCGATTTCAAGGCGCTCAACGACAACCCGTCGCGGCCGCAGTTCAACCGCCTGGTGCTGGGCGGCGTCGCGCCGGGCTCCACGATCAAACCGTTGATCGGCCTGGCCGGGCTGGACAGTGGCGTGCGCCGGCCGGAGGACAAGATCCTCTCCACCGGCATGTTCTATCTGCCGGGCACCTCGCGCGGCTGGGGCGATGCCAACCGTGGCGGCCATGGCTGGACCGATCTGCGCAAGTCGATCACCCAGTCGGTCAACACGTACTACTACAAGCTCGCGCTGGATCTGGGCATCGAACGCTTCGACCACTACATGGGCTATTACGGGTTCGGTGCGCCGACCGGCATCGACCTGACCGGCGAGATCGGCGGCATCCTGCCTTCGCCGGCGGCCAAGTACAAATCGAGAAAAGAACGCTGGTATCCCGGCGACACGGTCAACGTCAGCATCGGCCAGGGCGACTGGAAGGTCACTCCGCTGCAGCTGGTGCATGGCGTGGCCGGGATCGCTGATGGCCAGCTGCGCCAGCCGCACCTGGTGATGCAGCAGCGGGCCGGCTTCGACGCGGACTGGACCGCAACGCCGCCGGGCGAAAGCAAGCCGATCAGCCCCACGCCGAGCAATCTGCAGGCGGTGCGCGAGGGCATGATGGGCACCATGCAGCCGGGCGGCAGTGGCGCGCGTGCGGCCGCAGGCGCGCCGTATGTGATGGCCGGCAAGACCGGTACCGCGCAGGTGATCAGCCGCCGTGGCACGGCCGCGGTCAACCCGCGCAGCCTGCCACTGCACCTGCGCCACCGCGCACTGTTCGTGGGCTTCGCGCCGGCCGACAACCCGGTCATAGCGGTGGCGATCGCGGTCGAGGGCGGTGGTTACGGCGGCTCGGCGGCGGCACCGATCGCACGCAAGATTTTCGATGCCTGGCTGCTCGGCAAGATGCCCGACGGCCTGGAACCGCTGGACAGCGAGCGCGGCACGACCGCGATCGGCATCACCGCCTTCGATGGTGGTGATGGCGCGGCCCGCGAGGCCGGCGATGCCGCCGTCGCTGCGCTGGAGCTGCTGCCGGTCGTGGTGGGCGTGCCTGCGCCTGCGCCGGAACCCGGCGCGCCCGTGCCCAGTGCCACCGCGCCCCCGACCGCACCGGAGCGGCCACGATGAAGGTCTTCCTGCGCTGGGCGGTCGATATGGCCGTCCGCTTCAGCAGCTCGCTGGACTGGGTGCTTTGCCTGGCATTGGGCGCGCTGATGCTGATCGGCCTGGCGGTGCTCAAGAGCGCCGGTGGCGACGGCCTGGTGTTCGCGCAGGGCGCGCGTTTCGCGGTCGGCCTGGCCGCGATGTGGGCGATTTCGCGGGTCTCGATCCTGCGCATCCGCTCGGCCACGCCCCTGATCTACGCGGTGTCGATGATTCCGCTGCTGGCCGTGTTCGTGCTGGGCACCGGCAAGTACGGCCGGCAGTGGCTGGATCTGAAGCTGTTCTACCTGCAGCCGGCCGAGCTGCTCAAGGTCAGCCTGCCGATGATGGTGGCCTGGTACCTGCATCGCATGCCGCTGCCGCCACGTTTCTCCACGGTGCTGACCAGTGCGGTGATCATCGGCGTGCCGACCGGACTGGTGATGCTTCAGCCGGATTTCGGCACCGGCGTGCTGATCGCCGCCAGTGGCGCGTTCGTGCTGCTGCTGGCCGGGCTGCCGTGGTGGTGGGTGGGCGTGGCGGTCGGCGGGGTCGCCGCGGCCGCGCCGGTGGCCTGGTTCTGGCTGCTGCGCCCGTACCAGAAGGACCGCATCATGATGTTCATGGACCCGGAGAGCGATGCGCTCGGTGCGGGCTGGAACATCATCCAGTCCAAGATCGCGATCGGCTCGGGCGGCTTCGATGGCAAGGGCTGGGGCCAGGGCTCGCAGTCGCACCTGAACTTCATTCCCGAACAGACCACCGACTTCGCCTTCTCCGTGCTCAGTGAAGAGTTCGGCTGGATCGGCGTGGCCATCGTGCTCGCCCTGTACCTGGTGGTGATCGGGCGCTGCCTGTGGATCGCCTCGCAGTCGCGCGATACCTATTCACGGCTGCTGGCCGGCGCGACCGGGCTGGCGTTCTTCGTCTACGTGCTGGTCAACGGCGGCATGATTTCCGGTTTGTTGCCGGTGGTGGGCGTGCCGATGCCCTTGATTAGTTACGGCGGCACCTCGGCGGTATCGCTGCTGGCCGGCTTCGGCCTGGTGATGGCCGTGCGTCGCCACAATCCGGTGCACGGCGGCTACGGCTGAGTGCGCGCGATGCGTACGCCGCGCACCGGCGGTACGTGTCGGCTAAGGATTGGGGTGCCCACGCGTGTTACGGTCCTGCGCTCGCGCCGGCCCGCATCGCGGGTCCGCTTTCTGTTCGCCGTGTCGCCTCCTGCTGTGCGTCGCGTCATCCACAGGAGTCGTCCGCATGGTCGAACTACTGCAGCGCGCACGCGCCGTGTTCCATTTCTTCTTCCGCACGCTGGACCTGCCGCTGCTGGGCGCCTTGTGCCTGCTGATGGTGGCCGGCCTGGCCGTGCTGCACAGCGTGGACGGGCCCGTGCATGCGCAGGCGATGCGCTACGGCGCCGGGCTTGCCGCCCTGTGGGGGCTGTCGCGGCTGCCGGTGGTGGAACTGCGCGCGTGGTCGCCGTGGATCTACACCCTGTCCCTGCTGCCGCTGCTGGCGGTGTATGTGGTGGGCACCGGCAAATACGGCCAGCGCTGGTTGAACCTGGGCGTGTTCTACCTGCAGCCCTCCGAGCTGCTCAAGCTGAGCCTGCCGATGATGATGGCCTGGTATCTGCACAAACAGCCGTTGCCGCCGCGGCCGCGTGCGGTGCTCACCGCCGCGGTGCTGATCGGTGGCCCCGCCGTGCTGATCCTGCTGCAGCCCAACCTCGGCACGGCCACGCTGGTGACCGCCAGCGGGGTGTTCGCGCTGCTGTTGGCGGGTCTGCGCTGGTGGTGGATGGCCGTGGCCCTGGGCGGGCTGTCGGTTGCTGCGCCGCTGGCCTGGTTCGGGCTGCTGCGCCAGTACCAGAAGGATCGCGTGCTGACCTTCCTGTACCCGGAGAACGATCCGCTGGGCACCGGCTGGAACATCATCCAGTCCAAGATCGCGATCGGCTCGGGCGGCATGCACGGCAAAGGCTGGGGGCAGGGGACCCAGGCCACGCTGGATTTCCTGCCCGAGTACACCACCGACTTCGCCTTCTCGGTGCTGGCCGAGGAGTTCGGCTGGGTCGGCGTGGCGGTGGTGCTCAGCCTGTTCCTGTTCGTCACCGCGCGCTGCCTGTGGATCGCCAGCCAATCGCGCTGTGGCTACTCGCGCCTGTTGGTGGGCACCACCGGCCTGGTGTTCTTCGTCTATGTGCTGGTCAACGGCGGCATGATCTCCGG
The DNA here is from genome assembly GCF_030128875.1 of Stenotrophomonas sp. BIO128-Bstrain. Lineage (NCBI taxonomy): Bacteria > Pseudomonadati > Pseudomonadota > Gammaproteobacteria > Lysobacterales > Lysobacteraceae > Stenotrophomonas > Stenotrophomonas sp. BIO128-Bstrain. Next base: position 10,142 of record NZ_CP124620.1, read on the forward strand.
CCTGCTGCCGGTGGTGGGCGTGCCGATGCCGCTGATCAGCTATGGCGGCACCTCGGCGGTCTCGCTGCTGGCCAGTTTCGGGCTGGTCATGGCCGCACGACAGCACCAGCCGGTGCACGCCACATGAGCGAGTTTGCGCAGCCGCTGCGCGGGCACCCATGGGGAAACGGTTTCAGGTGCACACGTTGTCAACGCGCGCGGGCAAAAGTGAGAAGTGGCGCACAGATATGAAGTGACTTGATCTCGATCAATGGACTTGTCGTAAACGGCCTGCACAATGGCGGCCCGCCAACAACGACGCGCTGAGCCAAGCATCGCGGAGGGGGAGTCTGGCGGGGAGTAGTTGACCTCACAGGCAGAGGGGCGAAGCGCGCGCTGGGGAGATGCGCGCCGCGCCGCTGCCGATCAGGTCCGGTTTGGCCGGTTGCGTCTGCGGGGATGGGGACGCAACCGGCGAACCTCTTGTGGCGTCCCTACCAACCTCCAAAAGTGAGACGTGCGTTGCGAGGCAGCCCTTGCTGGGCTGCCCCGGCCGTTTGGTGGCGGGCCGTGCCGCACACCGGTACCGCCGCGATCGTGGCGCCCCCTGCAGCAATACATGAATGGGCGCAGGTCATGCGCCTGTCTACACACGGCCTTAACGGCCGTGGAGAAACTCGGGCAATCCGTTGAGATTCATGGTCTTAGGGGTTTTAATTCATCCATGACCTGCTAACCTGCCGCGATGATTCGACGCTCCCTGGCCTGCATGCTCACGCTCGGTTTGGTCGCTTGTGCGACCCAGCCGCAGACTCCTTCACCGACGCCGCAGGCCTCGGGTGTTCCCGTCACGCCGGCCCCGGGCAGCAAGGGTCCGGCCGAAGCTGCCCCGGAGGCAGCCGGAGCCAACGCCGCCCCGGTGGATCTGACCCCGGTGCCCTTCGAGGTGGCCCGCGCCAACTTCGTGCGCGATACCGCCGCCCGTTACGGCATTCCGGCCGCGCAGATCGAGGCGACACTGGCCCAGGCGCAGATCCGTGATCCGATCATCGCCGCGATGTCGCGCCCGGCCGAGCGGGTCAAACCGTGGAACGAGTACCGGCCGATGTTCATCAGCCAGGCGCGGATCGAGGGCGGAAAGAAATTCCTCGCCCAGCACCGCGATGAGTTGATGCGCGTGCAGCAGCGCACCGGCGTCCCGGCAGAGGTGATCGTGGCGATCATCGGCGTGGAAACCAGCTACGGCGGCAATACCGGCAACTACCGCGTGCTCGATGCGCTGTACACACTGGCCTTCAAGTACCCGCGCAGCGGCGACCCGGCCAAGCTTGAACGTGAAGTGCGCCGCGAGCTGTTCTTCCGCGACGAGCTCTCGCGCCTGTTCGCGCTGACCCGCGATGAAAAGCTGGACATCACCGCGATCAAGGGCAGCTACGCCGGCGCGATGGGCATGGGCCAGTTCATGCCCTCCAGCTATCTGGACTATGCGGTGGACGGCAACGGCGATGGCCGCCGCGATCTGTTCAACAGCTACGACGACGTGTTCTCGTCGATCGCCAATTACTTCGTCAAGAAGGGCGGTTGGGTCCGTGGTGGCCCGGTGGCCGTGCCGGCCACACTGCAGGCCGGTCGCGAGGAATTCAATCCGACCGAATGGGCGCCGACCTGGACGCTGTCGCAGCTGGCCCAGCGGGGGTACCAGCCCAGCGTGCCGGTCGCCGCGGGCCTGACCGCCACCCCGATCACCCTGGAAGGCAGCACCGGCAAGCAGTACTGGCTGGGCTTCCAGAACTACTACGCCATTACCCGCTACAACCTCTCGAAAATGTATGCGATGGCCGTGTACCAGCTGTCCCAGGCCATTGCTGGACAGGAGTTGCCGCCGGCATGAACACGATCGCACGCTCCAGATGGCTGATCCCGGGTCTGTTGATACTGGCACTGGCCGCCTGCAGCAGTGCGCCGAAGAAACCCGGTGCCAGCAGCGCCGGCAGCAGCAAGCCGTCCGCCGCGGTGGTGCAGGGCAAGGGCGGGCGTCCGGCGCATTGCCCGGAAGGCTCTCCCTACAAGGCGGCTGCTGAAGATCCCAGCACGCGCGGCGATTACCGCGCCGGCGGTCTGTACAAGCCGGGCGTGAATGACAGCACCCCCACCTACATCCCGAACGTGGCCTGCATCCCCGAGCCGGAAGTGGTCGATCTGCCGCGCTCGCCGATTGGCAACAAATCGCCGTACGTCGTGCTGGGCAAGCAGTACCAGGTGATGGACAAGACCCGCGGCTACGCCGAGAAGGGCACTGCTTCCTACTATGGCGCCAAGTTCCACGGCCGCCTGACTTCCAACCGCGAGGTGTACGACATGTACGCCTTCACCGCCGCGCACAAGACACTGCCGCTGCCGAGCTTTGCCCGGGTGACCAACCTGGACAACGGCGAATCGGTGATCGTGCGCGTCAACGATCGCGGCCCGTTCCACGATGGGCGCGTAGTCGATCTCAGTTATGCGGCCGCCGTGCGCCTGGGCATCACCCAGCGCGGCACCGGCAACGTGGAGGTGCGTGCGCTGGCACCGGGGGATGACAACCTGATGGTCGACAAGCCCAGCCGCCGCGAGCGCCGCGAGGTCGCCGCCGCTGCGGCTGCCGCCGCCTCCGCGCCCGCCGCTGCCGTGCGCAGTGCCAGCGAGATGGATGCGCTGGTCGGCAAGCTGCCGGCCGCCACGGCGACCGCCGCCGCCAAACCGGCCGGCGAGAAGTACCGCTACCGCGTGGCCGATTCGGCCAAGCCGGGCAACGCCGACAACTTTGATCACTGGATGCGCGACAACGGTGTGCGCGTTGCCACCGGCAAGCCCGCCACCACCCAGGCTGCCAGCGTCAACAGTGCGCCGGTGGCGGTGGCCGCATTGCCCGCCGCCGCACCCGCGGCGCGTCCGGCACCGGCCCCCGGTGCAACGCTTTCCCAGCAGGTGCTCGGCAGCGTGCTGCTGCAGGTCGCCAGCTTCGCCAGCCGTGACAACGCCACCCGCGCGCTCGGCCAGCTGTCCTCGGCGGGCATCGCCGGGGCCAGCATCAGCGACATCGTCAGTGGCGGGCGCACCCTGTGGCGCCTGCGCGTGCCGGCCCCCGACCATGCCAGCGCCTCGGAACTTGCCGGCCGGATTGCCGGTCTGGGCTTCGGGGCGCCGCAGATCGTGAAGGACTGAGCCTTCCACTGCCCGCGGCACGCCAGCGCGTGCCGCCGCTCCTTGGGCCTACAATGCCCGTTATCCCTCATCCACCCCTTGGCGCCCTCCAGGAGCTTGCTGTCCGATGAAATTCCGCTTTGCCGCCGCTGCCATGGCCACGACCCTGTTCGTGGGCATGGTTTCCGCCCAGACCCCTGCGCCGACCCCGGCACCGGCGCCTGCTCCCGCCGCCGCCGCTCCGGCCACCGTGGCGACCCCGCCGGCCCCCAAGCCCAGCGTCTCCAAGGCCTGGATCCTGATGGATTACGCCACCGGGCAGGTCCTGGCCGGTGAAAACGTGCACGAACAACTGGCCCCGGCCAGCATCACCAAGGTGATGACGTCGTATGTCGTGGCCGCCGAGGTCAAGAACGGCAAGGTCCGCACCGACGACCAGGTGATGATGAGCGAGCGCGCCTGGCGCGAGGGCGGCGCCGGCACCGACGGCAGCTACAGCGGCTTCCCGGTCAACCAGACCGCACGCCTGGAAGACATGGAAAAGGGCATGGCGATCCAGTCCGGCAACGATGCCGCGATCGCCCTGGCCGAACACGTGGCCGGCAGCGAAGAGGCCTTCGCCTCGCTGATGAACAGCTACGCCGCCAAGATCGGCATGAAGGATTCCCACTTCGTCAACGCCCACGGCCTGAGCGCCCCGGGCCACCACACCACCGCGTACGACCTGGCCCTGCTGGGCCGCGCGATGGTGCGTGACTATCCGGAAACCTACGCCTACAACAAGGTGAAGGAATTCACCGTCGGCAACATCACCCAGCCCAACCGCAACCTGCTGCTGTGGCGCGACCAGAGCGTGGACGGCATCAAGACCGGCCATACCTCCGAAGCCGGCTACTGCCTGATGAGCTCGGCCCAGCGGGGTGACCAGCGCCTGGTCGCCGTGGTGCTCGGTGGCGGCTCGGAAAAGCAGCGCGCCGATGACAGCCTGGCGCTGCTCAACTGGGGCTTCCGCTTCTTCGAAACCCACCGCATGTACGAGCCGGGCAAGGTCGTGGCCGAGCACAAGGTGTGGAAGGGCAAGACCGACAAGCTGCAGCTGGGCGTGGCCCAGCCGATGCTGGTCAGCGTCCCGCGCGGCCGCTACAACGATCTCAAGCCGAGCATCGATGTGCCCAAGACCCTCGAAGCGCCGTTCACCGCCGGCCAGCAGGTTGGCACCCTGAAGGTGATGCTGGACAACCAGGTCGTCGCCCAGGCCCCGCTGGTGGCCGTGGCCGCCGTGGAAGAAGCCGGCTTCTTCAAGCGCCTGTGGGACAGCTTCTGGATGTGGTGGGAATCGGAGTAATCCGGTTCGACCGCACTGAAAAAAGACCGGCGAAAGCCGGTCTTTTTTTGGGGTGGGCGATGAGCCGACCAACGGTCGGCACCTACCAGGTGAACCGGTGCGGATCCGGGTAGTGCCGGCCGCTGGCCGGCTCCTGGCACACCGGGCTGGGGTCACGGGGTGCCGACCAACGGTCGGCAGCTACCCGCTTCACGATCAGTCGCTCGCTTACAGCGAGCGGCTGATCGTGAAGCTGCCGAACACCGGCGCCTCACGCTGCCCATCGAACTCGCGCGTGCTGTGGTAACGGGCCAGCGCGAACTTCCAGCGACCGCGCATCACCGCCAGCCCGTAACCGGCCGTCCCCACCACGTGGCGCTTGTCCACGCTGTGGCTGTTGCGGAAGGTATTGCCGTCCAGCGTGATATCGCGGATCACCCACGCCGCATCCGTGGTGGCGAACAGATGCCACGACCAGCCGCTCGGCTTGCCGCCGCGCGTCGGCGCAGTGTTCTCACCGGCCGGGCGCAGCGGCGTGCTGCCGAAATCGTCCGGCAACTTCCAACCAAAGCGCACCTCGCCACCGGCATTGAGGTGCGTGGCCAGATTGCCCACCGCGCCACCGTAGTGGCTGATCGCATCCCAGCCCCAGCCGCCCAGGTTCTCACTGGCGTCGGCCGGCCACCGCCGCATCCGCTCGTGCGTGAGCATGATCACCGGCTCGTTGTGCAGCTGGTTGTCCCAACCCTGGAACTTCTCATCGCCCAGCAGCTCGTGCACCGCGTTCTGGACTTCCTTGCCCTGGGCCCACGGCCCCACCACGCCCAACGCCAGCTGCGTGGTCTGCAACCGGTCGCCGCGACGCGCGTTGTAACCGAAGCTGCCGATCAGCACGCCCGCATACGGCCGGTCGTCCTCGATCAGGTCCTTCCGGGTGAAATCGGTGGGGGTGAAGATGCCCTGGGCCAGGCTGAAGATCATGTTCTGCTGTTCGTACTCGCCCGGATGCAGCCGCTCCAGGTGGCTGTTGACCCAGCGCGCCAGGCGCGGCAGGCACGGGTCATCGGTGTAATCGACCAGATTCGGCGAGACGAAGGTGATCTGGGCGCCGTTGGTATAGCCCTGGTCCTGGTCCTTGCCACCGAAGAGGTCGTTGTCGACGCGGAAATTGACCTGCGGCGGGTGCTCGCGCATCGCATCGGGCCCGCATTGAGTGGCGGCGTGGGCGGCAGGCGCGGCCAGGGCCAGGACGCCGGCGAGTGCGGCCGGCAGCGCAAAGGGCTTCAGAGACATGGGATACCAGACGGGGATTTATTCTTTCTTAAGCCGGCACAGCGTAATCAGAGCGTGATGTCGTGAACAGCACTGCGCACGCACTGCTGCGTATCAGTGGCGATACAGACGTTTTCACGGGCCGTTCGGCGCCGCTGTGCGCACGATCAAGCAGCGCTTGGGTTCGGGCGCAGGCATCCCCATAATCCCGGTCATGGAGATCAAGTCTGACAACCCCGACCACGGCTTCCAGTTTCCCGGCCAGTTCGAACTCAGCGCCATGGGCGCGGCCGGCAAGGACCTGGAACGCGAACTGCCGCGCCTGCTCGAGCTGGCCGGCGTGGATGTGCTGAGCGAGCGCATCAGCTGGAAACACTCGTCCAACGGCAAGTATGTGTCGGTGCGGCTGGTGTTCAAGGCGGATAACCGCGACCAGTACGACGCCGCCCACAACGCCCTGCGCGACCACCCGGAAGTGAAGTGGACGCTGTAACCAGCTGCGCCGCCGCTGCGGCCCCGGGTAACCGGGCGCCGCAACCGGCCATTGTGCGCGACCTCGGCCGCCAGCCCTATGCCCCGGTCTGGCACGCGATGCAGCGCTTCACCGATGCCCGCACCGAGGACACCCCCGACGAGCTGTGGGTGGTCGAGCACGACCCGGTGTTCACCCTGGGCCAGGCCGGCAAGGACGAGCACGTGCTCGCCCCCGGCGATATTCCCGTTCTGCATGTCGACCGTGGCGGTCAGGTGACCTACCACGGCCCCGGCCAGCTGGTGATCTACCCGCTGCTGCAGCTGCGGCGGCTCGGGATCGGCGTGCGCGACTACGTCTGCCGCATCGAGCAGGCCATCATCGACACCCTCGGCGAGTGGAACATCGGCGCCGAGCGCCTGGAGGGCGCGCCCGGGGTCTACGTGGGCGGGGCCAAGGTCGCCGCCCTGGGCATCCGCGTCCGCCGCGGCTGTACCTTCCATGGCCTGTCCTTCAATGTGGCCATGGACCTGGAACCGTTCCGCCGGATCAACCCCTGTGGCTATCAAGGGCTGCAGGTGACCTCGGTGGTAGACTTGGGGGGACCGTCCGGCATGGCGGCCGTCACGCCGGTGCTGCTGGGCCATCTGGCCCGCCAGTTCGGCCTGGCCCTCGAGCCGGCCGCTGAATTACCCGATTTGACTGACGCGGCGTGAACGCCGCCGACCAAGGCCATGACTGAAACCACCGCTCGCATCATTCCCCTGCAGGTCGTGCAGGGCGACACGCCGTCCGCCGCCCCGTTGCAGACGGGCGTCAAACAGATCGGCGGTGACAAGATCGGCCGCTCCCCGGTGCAGTTCGCGGACGTGCCGGTGCTGCGCAAGCCGTCGTGGATCCGCGTGCGGATTCCCTCCGGCAACGCCGTGCAGAACCTCAAGGCCAAGCTGCGCGAAAACCGCCTGGTCACGGTCTGCGAGGAAGCCAGCTGCCCCAACATCCACGAGTGCTTCAGCCACGGCACCGCGACCTTCATGATCCTCGGCGAGGTCTGCACCCGCCGCTGCTCGTTCTGCGACGTCGCCCACGGCCGGCCCAAGCCGCCGGATGCCAACGAGCCGGCCAGCCTGTCCCAGACGGTGGCCGACATGGGCCTGAAGTATGTCGTGGTGACCAGCGTGGACCGCGATGACCTGCGCGACGGCGGTGCCCAGCACTTCGCCGACTGCATCGGTGCCATCCGTGCCAAGTCGCCCAACACCAAGATCGAAGTGCTGACCCCGGACTTCCGTGGCAAGGGCCGCATGGAGCGCGCGCTGGAGATCCTGGCGACCAACCCGCCGGACGTGTTCAACCACAACATCGAAACCGTGCCGGACCTGTACCGCAATGTGCGCCCGGGCGCGGACTACCAGTGGTCGCTCACCCTGCTCAAGAAGTTCAAGGCCCAGCACCCGGAGATCGCCACCAAGTCCGGCATCATGCTCGGCCTCGGCGAGACCCTGGAGCAGGTCCAGGCCACGCTGCGCGACCTGCGCGAGCACGATGTGGACATGATCACGATCGGCCAGTACCTGCAGCCGACCGCGCATCACCACCCGGTGCTGCGTTACTGGACCCCCGAGGAGTACAAGGCGCTGGAGGAGTACGGCAATGCGCTGGGCTTCAGCCACGTCGCCTCCGGTCCGATGGTGCGCTCGTCCTACCATGCCGACCGCCAGGCGGCCGACGCCGGCGTCGCCGGTTGATCCAGCGGGCCCTTCGGGGCCCGTTCTGCCAATCCACTCCGTCTTTCCCCGGCCGCGGCCCTGAACCGCGGATGGCCGCAGGCCTGTGCCTGCCTGCCGATCCCGCCGGTATTCACAAATTTCTCCAACGGCCTCGGTAGGCTGAAGGCCCCGGTGACAAACGCGGCAACTTTCGGCACTGTCGTGGTGTCTGTAATGCACGCAGTCTCTCCCTTGGCAAGGTGCCACGAGCTAGTCCATGAAATTCAAAGCCCCCGCATTCCTGATGGCCCTGGCGCTCACCGCGCCGATGGCACTGGCCGCCTACGCCGATTCGCCCGCGCTGCCTTCGGCGGCAACACCCGACCAGGTGACCACCTCCAAGCTGGTCTACGGGCTGCTGTCGGACAGCCGCTACGCCTACCGGCCGCGCGCACTGGATGCCGCGACCTCCAAGGACGTCTTCAAGCGCTATCTGGAATCGCTCGATAGCAGCAAGCAGTTCTTCACCCAAGCCGACATCACCCGCTTCGCCCCGTTCGAGGCCAACATCGCCACCGCCATCCGCGGCGGCGAGCTGGAGCCGGCGTTCCAGGTGTTCGCGGTGTACAAGCAGCGCGTGGGTGAGCGTGTCGGCTATGCACGCAAGCTGCTCAAGCAGGATTTCGATTTCAGCACCGATGAGAAGTTCGAGTACGACCGCAAGGACGTGCCATGGGCCGCGAGCAGCGCCGAACTGGACGATCTGTGGCGCAAGTCGGTCAAGAATGACTGGCTGCGCCTGAAGCTGGCCGGCAAGCAGCCGGCCGAGATCCGCAAGACGCTGGACAAGCGTTACGCGACGCTGGAGAAGTCGGTCAATGAGTTGAAGGGCGAGGACGTGTTCCAGTTTTTCCTCAACGCCTACACCAGCGCCGTGGACCCGCACACCGATTACTTCACCCCGCGCACCGCCGAGAACTTCAACCAGGCGATGTCGCTGTCGCTGGAAGGCATCGGCGCGCAGCTGCAGCGCCAGGACGACATGGTGGTGATCCGCGAGGTCATCGCCGGCGGTCCGGCCGCGGTCAATGGCACGCTCAAGCCGGGCGACCGCATCGTCGGCGTCGGCCAGGGCAAGTCCGGTCCGCTGGAAGACGTGATCGGCTGGCGCATCGATGACGTGGTGGCCAAGATCCGCGGCAAGAGCGATACCCAGGTCCGCCTGGAGTTCATCCCGGCCGAAGAAGGCGTGGACGGCAAGCACCACACCCTGGTGCTGACCCGCCAGAAGGTGCGCCTGGCCGAACAGGCCGCCAAGGGCGAGACCCTGACCATTCCGGCCAAGGATGGAGAGCCCGAGCGCAAGGTGGGCGTGATCAAGCTACCCACCTTCTACCAGGACTTCGAAGGGCGCCGCCGCAACGCTGCCGATTACGCCTCGGCGACGCGCGACGTGGCCAAGCTGCTGGCCGGCTTCAAGGCCGACAAGCTCGACGGCGTGGTGCTGGACCTGCGCAACAACGGCGGTGGTTCGCTGGATGAAGCGATCGAACTGACCGGTCTGTTCATTGAGCAGGGCCCGGTGGTCCAGGTGCGTGAATCCGGTGGTCGCGTCACCGTCAACAGCGACCGCAGCGAAGTGGTCGCGTGGGATGGCCCGCTGGCCGTGCTGATCAACCGTGGTTCGGCCTCGGCCTCGGAGATCTTCGCCGGCGCCATCCAGGATTACGGCCGTGGCCTGGTGATCGGTGAGACCACCTTCGGCAAGGGCACCGTGCAGAACATCGTCGATCTGGACCGGTGGCCGAGCGGCGAGACCCAGCGCTTCGGCCAGGTCAAGCTGACCATCGCCCAGTTCTTCCGCGTCAGCGGCAGCAGCACCCAGCACAAGGGCGTGGTGCCCGATCTGGCCTTCCCGGCCAGCGTGGACGCCAGCGAGTACGGCGAAAGCACCTACGACAACGCGCTGCCGTGGACCCGTATCGCCGCGGTGCCGCACACCCAGTACGGCAACTTCGGCCCGCTGCTGCCCAAGCTGGAAAGCCGCCATGACACGCGTATCGCCGCCGACAAGGAGTTCCAGTGGTGGAACGAGGATGTCGAGCAGTTCCGTGCGGAGAAGGCCAAGAAGTACATCTCGCTCAACGAGGCCGAGCGCCGCGCCGAGCGCGAGAAGCAGGACAAGCAGCGCACCGATCGCCAGGCGATCCGCAAGCAGCTGGGCCTGGATCTGGACCCGCTGGCCGACGACAGCAATGACGACGGCCTGACCGGCAACGAACGCGACATCGTCAAGGATGCCGCCCGCGAGAAGGCCGCCGAAAAGCGCCCGGATCCGCTGCTGCGCGAGTCGGCGGCGATCCTGGCCGATGCGGTGAACCTGCTCGAGGCCGACCGGCCGCTGTCGGCCCAGGTCCTGCCGCAGTCGACTGCCGCGGGCCGCTGGGCGGACTGACCGCCGGCCGCCACCAGCTGAACAGGTGACAACTCCACAGGCCGCCCTTCGGGGCGGCCTGTGCGTATCCACCTCCTGCCAACGCGCACGGGTCTATCCTTGGAGGCTGGATTTCCGCAGGAGCGGCCATGCGCTTTCGTCGTGTACGTTCGATCCCGCTGCTGGCGGTGTTCGCCGCCTTGACCGCCTGTGGCGGCCGCGCCGCCGACAGCACCCTGATCCGTGAGTCGTTCGACTCCGGCGATACCTATTCGCGCACGGTGCCCGGCCCGCCTGCCCAGGCCTGCGAGGCCGCCCGCCGCACCCTGCTCAGCCAGGGCTATGCGATCGCCCGCGCCGGTGATGATGCCGTGGAAGGCAACAAGAACTTCCAGCCCAGGGATGAAGAGCACGAGCAGCTGGTGCTGCGTATTTCGTGCGCGCCGCGCGGTGACCAGGCGCTGGTGTTCGTCAGCGCGGTGCAGGACCGCTACGCGTTGAAGAAAAGCCCGACCTCGGCCAGCGTCGGCGTCGGCGCGCTGGGCTCGGTCTCGCTGCCGTTCGGCAGCAATGACGACTCGCTGGTGAAAGTGGCCAGCAGCACCGTGCAGGACGCCACCTTCTATCGCCGCTTCTTCGAGCGCCTGCAGCAGTACCTGCCGGCAGCGGCCGTGCCCGAGCCCAGCCCGGCTGCCGCGCCGGCGACCGCCCCCGCTGCGGCGGTGGAGCCGACGCCAGCCATGGTGGTGAGCGATACCCCGGCCTCCCTGCGCTGAGCGGGCGGGGGTGCGGCGCGCCATGGCAGCAGGATCGCGGCGCTGGCGCCGCTGTGCGCTCGCGGTGCTGCTGGGTCTGATCCCGGCGGCCAGTGCGTGGAGCGCGGCGTCGTGCGCGCAGGGCGTGCTGGAAGCGCTGGGCTGGCAGTTCAGTAAGGCGGACGTCGCTGCGCCGGTGGTCCATGCCGGACCGGTGTGCGAGCGCGCCGACCTGCGCCAGGCGCAGGCCGCAGGCGACCTGCGCGTACAGCTGCCGCGGCAGTGGTCGGCGCAGCAGCGCCAGGCCTGGCTGCCGACCCTGTTCGATGACCCGGGCACGGTCTGTGCCTATGCATTCAAGCTGGGCGCGGCCACGCGCCGGGCCACCACCGCCCTGCAGGACAACGACGGCTTCCGCTTCTCGGCCTTGCAGCTGGGCTGGATCGGCTTCGGCGCCGGCGGCGCGCAGGCCAAGGGTTGGGAGCGCTTCCGCAGCTTCGGCCGCGGCTATCAGCCGGCCGAAGCCAACAGCGCGGCGCTGCAGACGTTCTACGATGGCCGCGTGCGCGCCGAGTGCGGGGTCGGCCGCCAGGTGGCGCAGCTGGCGACCCAGCGCGAACTGTATGGCGATGCCGCCTTCGACCGCGAATTCTCCGCCGATGAACTCTCCATCGGCACGTTCCTGACCCTGCACGAGACCGACAGCATCCTGCTGGGCCGGCATGCCGGGGAGTTCCTGGCCGACGGCAAAGCGAGCAAGACCGCGCAACGCGGTCGGCAGGCGTTCGTGGGTACGCCCGGTTTCATCGAGCACGTGTTCGAGCGCAAGTACCTGGATGACATCAACAACCAGGCCGAGAACTTCGTGGTGGTCGATGTCAGCGATGCCGCGGCGCGCGCGCTGCGCGAGCACGACGGCTTTGCCCATTACGACCAGGTCAACCGGCGCATCTGGTCACTGGCCCAGCGCATGCCGGGCCCGGGTCCGCGCCGCTTCGAGCGGCTGCTGATCGAGCGCGATCCGATCTGGCGGCGCGAGGTGCCGGCCGAACAGCAACCGCTGCTGAAGGAACTGGATGCGTTGCTGGACGATCCGTTCTACCAGGGGTTCCTGATTTACGTGCATCCTCGCGGTATACGTCCTATCGGATATCACATCGCGCGCCTGCTCGATCGCAATCCGCGCACGCCGTTCGCGATCGAGCTGGGGCTGCACAATCTGCACACCACGTTGTACCGGCGCTGGATCCAGGCGCAGCTGTGGCAATGCGCGGCAGCGCCGGTACCTCCTGTTACACAACCGCATTCGCAAGCTGAGCAAAGGTGAGTCATGGATATTGCAATGATTGGGCTGGGCCGCATGGGCGCCAACATGGCCGAGCGCCTGCATCGCGGCGGGCACCACGTGATCGGTGTCGATCCCGGTGAGGCCGCGCGTACCGCGGCCGCCGAGCGCGGTTTCGAGGTCAGTGCCTCGATCGCCGAGACGCTTGCGGCGCTGCCGGTGCCGCGCGTGGTGTGGCTGATGGTGCCGGCCGGCGTGGTTGACCAGACCCTGGCGTCGCTCTCGCCGCATCTGTCCGAAGGCGATGTGGTGATCGACGGCGGCAACTCGTATTACAAGGATTCCATGCGCCGCAGCGAGCAGCTGCAGGGCGAGGACGTGACCTACATCGACTGCGGCACCAGTGGCGGGGTGTGGGGCCTGCAGGAGGGCTACAGCCTGATGATCGGCGGCGACAAGGCCGCAGTCGAGCGGATCGGGGCGATCTTCCGCACGCTGGCACCGGGCGAGGACCGTGGCTGGGCGCACGTCGGCCCGAGCGGGGCAGGGCACTTCTGCAAGATGGTCCACAACGGCATCGAGTACGGGATGATGCAGGCCTACGCCGAAGGCTTCGCGCTGATGCAGCACAAGGCCGACTTCAATCTCGATCTGGCGCAGGTGGCCAAGGCCTGGCAGCACGGCAGCGTGGTGCGCTCGTGGCTGCTCGACCTCAGTGCCGATGCACTGGGCCGCAACCCGCAGCTGGAGGGCATCGCGCCGTATGTCGAAGACTCCGGCGAGGGCCGCTGGACCGTGGCCGAGGCGATCGATCTGGACGTGCCGGCGCCGGTGATCACGCTGTCCCTGCTCGAACGCCTGCGCTCGCGCGAGAAGAACTCCTTCAGCGACCGCCTGCTGGCGGCGATGCGCAATGAGTTCGGTGGTCACGCGATCAAGACCACGTAAGCCGGACCCATGCGGGCCGGCGAAGGTGATCGTCCGGCCCGTGGCCGCCAGCGCGTGGATCCCCCGGCCAGAGTGAGTGAGCCAGGGCGTTGCCTCAGAGCGTGATCCGCCGCCCGCTGCGCGCACTTTCCGCACCGGCCTCCAGCAGGCGCATCAGCTGCAGCGCCTGCGCGGTGCTGACCGGTGCCTCAGCCACGCCCAGCATCGCATCGCGGAACTGCGCATAGAACGCACGGTAATCACCGGGCACGTTGTCCACGGTGCTGCGCTGGGTGTGACCCTCGGCGTCGATCCGCACCAGGTGCCCGTGCTGCGGGTCCAGGCCCCAGCCCGGCGCACCCGGTGCGATACCGCGGCGCAGCTGGTCTTCCTGCACGTCCAGCCCGTCTTTGAGATAGCTGCCGGCATCGCCATGCACGATGAAGCGCGGGCCGGAGGCGGCCACCAGCGAGCCGGCGTGCAGGATCGCGCGGTGCCGCGGGTAGTGCAGCACCGCGTGGAAATAGTCGTTGCCCAGCGCGTGCTCACGCTGCGCCATCAGGTCCACGCTGATCGCGCCGGGCCAGCCAAACAACTGCAGCATCTGATCCAGCAGATGGGGGCCCAGATCCATCCACAGGCCGCTGCCGGGCGCATCGCTTTCGCGCCAGCGCTCGCGCACCTGCGGGCGGAAGCGGTCGAAGTGGGAATGGCATTCGGCGACGCGACCGATCCGGCCCTCGTCGATCACCTGCTTGAGGGTGAGGAAGTCGGCGTCATGGCGGCGGTTCTGGAAGACGGTGACCACGCGTTCGGCCGCCTGCGCGGCCTGCACCACCGATTCGGCCTCCGCAACGGACAGCGCGAACGGCTTGTCGACCAGTACATGCTTACCCGCCGCGAGTGCAGCGCGCGCCAGAGGGGCATGCGCATCGTTCGGCGTGGCGATCACCACCGCATCCACCGCCGGGTCGTCGAACAGCTGCTGCGGGTCCGCGCAGATGCGCACATCGGTGAAGCTGCGCAGCAACCGGTCGCGCTGCGAGCTGACGATGCTGTGCAACGCCAGGCCGGGCGTGTGCAGGATCAACGGCGCATGGAAGACGCTGCCGGCCAAGCCATAACCGATCAATCCCACCTGCAGTACGGCGGCCATGGTGCGCTCCAACATAACGGGGCAGGACAGCGTAACGGCTGGGCGCGCGCGGCGGAAATCTGAACGGTTTGGCCGCAAGCTGAGTGGTTCACGGCAGCGTTATGCGGCGCCCACGTCCCGTCCACGGCCCGGCACGGACACTGGCTGCACATCCGCAAAGGAATTCGAACATGACCAACACGACCCGTAATCTGCTTGCTGCTTCGCTGGCCCTGGGCATGGTGCTGGGCACCTCGTCCGCCATGGCCAAGGATCCGCCGAAGACCACCGATCATGCCGCGATGACCCACGCCGATACCCACGATTCGGCTGAGCCGGTCACCGACAGCTGGATCACCACCAAGGTCAAGACCGACCTGCTGACCAGCAAAAACGTCCCGGGTACCGAAGTGAAGGTGGAGACCGTCAATGGCGTGGTCACCCTCACCGGCACCGTAGCCAGCCAGGCCGAGCATGACAAGGCCGTCCGTGTGACCCAGCAGATCAAGGGCGTCAAGCGTGTCGACGCCGCTGGCCTGAAGGTCGCCGCGACCGCCGCCAAGCGCTGAGTCCTGCTGCGCCGTTGAACAGAGCGCGCCTTCGGGCGCGCTTTTTTGTGCGCGCTTGCCGGGCCCGCGCACTGTTCAGTCAGGTGAGGGACCGCGTATTCACAAAGGGGTGGAGTATATTCAGCGCTTCGCCATCGCCGTGCGGTGCGCATGCCGGCTGTACGCGCATGGGCAGGACCGGGTGTGGCACCGAGCTGAAGAGGGACTATGGCGCTGGTGTTCAGTGATCAAATCTGGGACCGCTGGCGATTGCCGGCACTGGCCCTGGCGGCGGTAGCCATCATCGTGGTGCCGTGGCTCACCCTGCGCAAGCTGGCCGATGACAACATCGATGCGATGAACTGGGTCACCCACACCCAGGATGTCGGCGTGGCCGTATACCAACTGCAGGCCGACGTGCGCGATGTCGAATCGGCCGCGTTGACCATGTCCAAGGGCATCGATGCGCCTGGCCTGCGCGAACGCCTGGCCCAGGCCGACGATATCCCCGGGCGGCTGGCCCGGCTGGCCGAGCTGACCCGTGACAATCCCGATCAGCTGATCCGCATCGGTCGCATCCAGTCCATGCTCGAACGCCGCATGGAGCTGGCCAAGCAGTTGGCCCGCTCGGCGCCCGATGCCGACCAGCGGCAGTTGGTGGCCGACCTGACCACCCGCTACCCCATCCGCAACCTGGTCGAAGAACTGCAGGCCACCGAAGAGCAGCTGCTCGCCAAGCGCTCGGCGCTGTTCGCGGCCCAGCAGCGCCAGGGCGAGTTCATTTCATGGTCGGCGCTGGTGGTGCAGCTGCTGCTGCTCGGCCTGGTGCTGTGGCTGCTGCAACGCCAGATCCGCCATCGTCTCAGCGCCGAACGCGCCTCGCTGCGCGCGGCCGGACGTGCCGCGTCGGTGCTGCACACGGTGCGCGAGCCGATCGTGCTGCTGGACCGCAGCTTGCGCGTGCAGATGCACAATCCCGCGTTCGCCGAACTGTACGGGCTGGACGAGGAAACCTCGGCCGAAGGGCTGCCGCTGGACAGCATCGGCGACGGGGCCTGGGCCGATGCAGTGGTCCGCCAGCGGCTGACCGACGTGCTGCTGCGCGGCCGCGAGCTGTGGGATTACGAACACGAACAGCGCACCGCCGATGACGTGGTGCGGATCATGCTGATCAACGCGCGGCGCATGCCGCTGCCGGACAAGGATGATGAAGTGGTGCTGATGACGGTCAGCGATGTCACCGTGCAGCGCGCCGTACAGCTGCGGGTGGAGGAACTGAACCGCCAGCTGGAAGGCAAGGTCGAGCAGGTCTCGGAGGTGAATCGCGAACTGGAGGCGTTCAGCTACTCGGTCTCGCACGATCTGCGCGCGCCGTTGCGCCACGTGGCCGGTTTCTCCGACAAGCTCACCCGCCACCTGGGCGAAGAGGCCGACGAGAAGTCCCTGCATTACCTGGGCGTGATTTCCAATTCCGCCCGGCGAATGGCCGCGCTGATCGACGATCTGCTGGTCTATTCGCGCCTGGGCCGGGCGGCGATGCGGCTGCAGGCGGTGGACATGCAGTCGCTGGTCGCCGATACCCGCGCCATGCTCGATGCCAACCAGCAGAGCGAGGCCGAGAGCACCGGCGTGCCGCACCATGTCGACTGGAAGATCGCGCCGCTGCCGATCATCGTTTCCGATGAAAACATGATGCGCCAGGTCTGGCTGAATCTGCTCGGCAACGCGATCAAGTATTCTTCCAACCGCGAGCCGGCCCGGATCGAGGTCGACTACAAGCTGCAGCCTGACGGCAGCCATCTGTTCACGGTGCGCGACAACGGCGCCGGGTTCGACATGGCCTATGCCGGCAAGCTGTTCGGGGTGTTCCAGCGGCTGCACAAGGCCAGCGACTACCCGGGTACGGGCATCGGCCTGGCCAGTGTCCGCCGGGTGCTGACCCGCCACGGCGGCCGCATCTGGGCCGAATCGGCGGTCGATCAAGGCGCCACGTTCCACTTCGTTCTTCCACCCGCGCTCGACGCAATCAACAAGGGCTCCGCCGCATGACCGCTCTCCGTACCATCCTCCTTGCCGAGGACAGCCCCGCCGACGCCGAGATGGCCATCGACGCCTTGAAGGAGGCCCGCCTGGCCAACCCGATCGTGCACGTCGAAGACGGCGTGGAAGCGATGGACTACCTGCTGCGCCGTGGCGCCTTCGCCAACCGCGACGAAGGCCTGCCGGCGGTGCTGCTGCTGGACATCAAGATGCCGCGCATGGACGGCCTGGAAGTGCTCAAGGAAATCCGCAACACCGAGGAGCTCAAGCGGCTGCCGGTGGTGATCCTGTCCTCCTCGCGCGAAGAAAGCGATCTGGCGCGCAGCTGGGACATGGGCGTGAACGCGTACGTGGTCAAGCCGGTGGACGTGGACCAGTTCTTCGGCGCCGTGCAGACCCTGGGCAAGTTCTGGGGCCTGATCAACCAGGCACCGGAGATCGAGTAAGCCCATGCCGCTGACCGGCCCTGCGTTGGGTGCCCTGCGGATCCTGCTGATCGAGGATTCGCCGGAAGACGCCGAACTGATGTGCGAACAGATGCTCGACGCTGGCCTGGAAGCCAGCTTCGAGCGGGTGGAGAGCGCGCAGGAACTGCGTGAGGCGCTCGAGCGCGCCGCGCCGGACATCGTGCTCTCCGACCTGAGCATGCCCGGCTTCTCCGGCAACGAGGCGCTGCAGATCGTGCGCGCTGCCTTGCCCGAGGTGCCCTTCATCTTCGTGTCCGGCACGATGGGTGAGGAAAACGCCGTGGCGGCCCTGCACCAGGGCGCCAACGACTACATCATCAAGCACCAGCCGGCGCGCCTGCCCTCGGCGGTGGCCCGTGCGGTGCGCGAAGCGCGCAGCGCGATCGACCGCCAGCGCGTGGAAGCCGAGCTGATGCGTGCCCAGCGGCTGGAAAGCCTGTCGCTGCTGGCGGCCGGGCTCAGCCACGACCTGCGCAACATCCTGCAGCCGCTGCTGATCATGCCCGACCTGATGAAGGCGCGGACCGAAGACCCGCAGCTGCACCACCTGGCCGACATCATCGCCGAGTGCGGCCGGCGTGGTCATGAGATGGCCGAGTCGATGCTGTCCTTCGTGCGCGGGTCGCGCAAGCCCAGCGAACATATCTGCCTGGTCCACCTGTTCGAAGGCGTGGAGCTGCTCCTGCGCAGCAACCTGCCGGCCAAGGTCACCCTGCACCTGGAGGTGGCCGACGGCCTGGCGGTGGATGCCAACTACACCGAGTTGCAGCAGGTACTGCTCAACCTGTCCCTGAATGCCATCCAGGCCATGCCCAATGGCGGCCGTCTGACCCTGCGTGCCGCCCCTGCGGCCGATACCCATGGCGACGACTGGCTGCGCATCTCGGTGACCGACGAGGGCATCGGCATGGACGCGGACACGCTCTCGCACCTGTTCAATCCCTTCTTCACCACCAAGGCGACCGGCACCGGCCTGGGCCTGATCTCGTGCAAGCGCATCATCGAGGGCGCGCACGGCAGCATCCACGTCGACAGCCAGCCCGGTGTGGGCACGCGCTTCGATCTGCTGCTGCCGATGCGCGAGATCACCGACACCGCCGACGCCCTGGATGGGCCGATCGCCGCCGGTGCCGGCCAGTCGATCCTGGTCGTGGATGGTGAGGCGACGCGCCTGTCGCTGCTGGGCAACGCGCTCTCCAGCCAGGGTTACCACCTGCAGCTGGCCTCCGATGGCGCGGCCGCGCTGCGCTGGATGCAGCAGGAAAGCATGCCCGCGCTGGTGATCGCCGATGCCGGCTCCAAGCTGCTCTCGGCCAGCCACCTGCTGGGCGAGATGGCCACGCTGGGCTATCGCGGCCCGGCGCTGGTGCTGGAGGAAGCCGATGTGACCGTGCCGCTGGCGGTGTTCCCGCCCGGCATCAACGTGCACGTACTGCGCAAGCCGCTGGAAATGCAGCAGGTATTCCGTTCAGTGGCCGAGGCGCTGGAAACCGCCTGATCAGCCTTCCCACGGAAAGCGTGGGAGGCTGGCCACGGCCTGTTCGAGTTTGTACGACCAGTTGCCGTGGATCTCGGCATACAGCGGGCTGTCGCCGGCGAGGCGCATGCGCTGGGTGATGCGCAGGTCATCCTTGCGGATCAGCACCAGATCCACCGGCAGGCCCACCGAGAGATTGGACCGGATCGTGGAGTCCAGCGAGACGATGGCGGTGCGCGCGGCATCTTCCAGGCGGGTCTGAGGGCGCAGGATCCTGTCCAGGATCGGCTTGCCGTACTTGGATTCGCCGATCTGCAGGAACGGGGTTTCCGGCGAGGCCGCGATGGCATTGCCGAGTGGATAGATCATGTACAGCCCGGGGTGCTCGCCGCCGATCTGGCCACCAAGGATCAGCGTCGCCTGGGTCACGATGCCGTCCTGGCCCGCCTCATGCGTGCTGGATTTGACCTGGCTGTCGAGCAGGACCCTGCCTACGTACTCGGCCACTTCGAACAGATGGCGGTAGGCGCGCAGGTTTTCCGGCCGCTGCTCTTCCACGTCACGGCGCAGCCGCGAGATCAGCAGCTGGGTGGTCGCCAGGTTGCCGGCGGCCATGATCACGAAGGCCGCCTCCCCGGGGAACTCGAATTCGTGCAGCTTGCGGTGCACGCGCACGTCGTCCAGCGACGCGTTGGTACGGGTATCGGCGGCGAAGACCAAGCCTTCGTCCACCTCGATGCCGACGCAATAGGTCATGTCGGTGTCCTATGATGTGCACCCCGATTCTATGCGCTGGCCCTGTTGGCCCGGTGTGGAATCGCCCCACGTACGCTGAATACCATGACCACTGCGCTCCTGAGCCTGGGCAGTAACCTGCAGCCGCAACAGCACCTTCACGCCGCGGTGGAGGCCCTGCGCGCGCGCTTCGGCACGATCGCGGTCTCGCCGGCCTACCGCACCGCCGCGGTGGGCTTCGATGGCCCGGATTTCCTCAACAATGCGGTGGCGATCGAGACCGACCTGCCATTGCAGACGCTGGATGATTGGCTGCATGCGCTGGAAGACGCCCACGGGCGCGACCGCAGCGGCCCGCGCTTCAGCGACCGCACCCTGGACATCGATGTGGTGTTCTACGGCGACCTGATCGTGGAGGGCCCCGGCCATCTGCGCATTCCGCGCCCCGAACTCAAGCATGCTTTCGTGCTCAAGCCGCTGGCCGATATCGCGCCGGCGTTCCGCGATCCGGTCAGCGGGTTGACCCTGGAGGCGCTGTGGCGTGCCCACCGGCAGTTCGGCGAGCCGTTCGACACGATGGACCTGCTGCCCGCGTAATCATGCACCGGGTAGTGCCGGCCGCTGGCCGGCAATGCGGCCACGTCGGGTTCACGAGGAGCCGGCCAGCGGCCGGCACTACCGGGGCGGTCCAACGGGTGTTCAGGACAACGTCCGCCCGCCATCCACGCGCAGGGTGTGCCCGGTCACGAACGCCGCATCCGTGGCCAGCCAGTACACCGCCTCGGCGATCTCCTCCACGGTGCCGGTGCGGGCCAGCGGGGTACGCGCCAGCAGCGCCTGCTGGGCGAAATCATCCTTGCCCTGTTCCGGCCACAGGATCGCCCCGGGCGCGACCGCGTTGACCCGTACCTTGGGCGCCAGCTCCAGCGCCAGCGAGCGGGTCACCATTTCCAGCGCCGCCTTGGCGGCCGCGTACACCGGGTGGTCGCGCATCGGCTGGGTACCATGCAGATCGGTCAGGTTGACGATGCTGCCCTGCTGGCGGCGCAGGTGCGGCGCGGCGGCCTGGGCCAGCAGCAGCGGGGCACGCGCATTGACCGCGAACAGGTCATCCCACTGGGCGGCGGTGATCTGGCCAAGCAGGGTGGGGTAGAAGTTGGAGGCATTGTTGACCAGCGTGTCCAGCCGGCCGAACTGGGCCACGGTCTGGTCGATCAGATCGGGCAGGGCCTCGGCATCGCGCAGGTCGGCCTGCAGCGCCAGCACGCTGCCCGGGCGCAGCATGTCCATGTCGAAGGCCATCTGCTGCAGCTCGGTGGTGGAGGTGTGGGCGTGCAGCACCACCGACCAGCCACAGGCGTGGAACTGGCGGGCGATGGCCGCGCCGATCCGGCGCGCGCTGCCGGTGATCAGCGCCACGGGCGCGGTATCGGTCATCGGGGGTACTCCCTGCTCAGGCTATGCTGTGCATTGTCACCGCAATCGCCCGCGCCATGCATTCCCCACTGCCCCTCCCCGAATCCGACGCCCTGGCCCACAGCGACGAGCTGGCTGCGGCGCTGCGCGCTGAAATCCTTGCCAACGGCGGCGCGATGCCGTTCTCCCGCTTCATGGAGCTGAGCCTGTACGCGCCCGGTTGGGGCTACTACAGCGCCGGTGCCAGCAAGTTCGGGGCCGCCGGCGATTTCACCACCTCGCCGGAAATCGGCGCGCTGTTCGCCGCCACGCTGGCCAACGCGATCGCCCCGGTGATGCAGCAGCTCGGGCCGCAGGCGCGCTTCATGGAGGTCGGTGGCGGCAGCGGCGCGTTTGCCGAAGTGATGCTCAAGCGCATGCTGGAACTGGACGCGCTGCCCGAGCGCTACGCGATCCTGGAACCCAGCGCGGACCTGCGGCAGCGCCAGCGCGAGCGCCTGGAAAAGGCGCTGATTCCACCGGTGTTCGCCTTGGTGGAATGGCTGAACGGCCCGTTCGATGACGACTGGGACGGCATGGTCTTCGCCAACGAAGTGATCGACGCGCTGCCGACGCCGCGCTTCCTGGCGCGCGACGGCATGGTCTATGAAGAGACCGTCGAACTGGATGCCGACGGCGCCTTCGTGCGTGGCGCGCAGCCGGCCGATGCGATGCTCAGTGCCGCGGTCCGCCACGTCGAGCATTACCGCGAAAAGCCCTTCGCCGACGGCTACCGTTCCGAACTGCTGCCGCAACTGCCGTACTGGATCCAGGCCATTGCCGGCGGCTTGAAGCGCGGCGCGATGCTGTTCGTCGATTACGGCTACCCGCGCAACGAGTATTACCAGGACGACCGCGACGACGGCACCGTGCGCGCGTTCTACCGCCACCACGTGCACAACGACCTGTATCGCTGGCCGGGCCTTCAGGACCTCACCGCCTCGGTGGACTTCACCGCGCTGGCCGAAGCCGGCACGGGCGCCGGTTTCGAGCTGGCCGGTTACTGCACCCAGGCCAGTTTCCTGCTCGGCAACGGGCTGGATGCGCTGTTGGAAAAAGCCGATGCGCGCACCGACGAGATCGGCCGTGTGCGGCTGCGCGACCAGGTGAAAAAGCTGACGTTGCCGACCGGGATGGGCGAGCGCTTCCAGGTCATGGGCTTCCAGCGCGATGTCGATTTCGAACCGGCGTTCGCGCTCGGCGATCTGACCTGGCGCCTGTAACGTGGCCGCCACGAACCTGTTGAAGCCGCTGCGCTGGCCGCGGTTCTGGCTGGCGCTGTGGTGGGGGGCGGTGTTGGGCACGATCGTGGTCTGCCTGATCCCGCCGCCGCCGCTCACGTTGCCGGAGAACAGCGACAAGATCGAACACTTCCTCGCGTACTTCCTGCTGGCCTCGTCGGCAGTGCAGATCTACCAGCGACGCGCGGCCCTGATCTGGGCCGCGGTCGGCCTGGTCGCGCTGGGTATTGGCATCGAATTCGCGCAGGGCGCCTTGACCGTCAACCGCATGGCCGACCCGATGGATGCGCTCGCCAACAGCGTTGGCGTGCTGGCCGGCATGGCGATCGTGTTCACCCCGTTGCGCGACCTGCTGGTACGCCTGCGCGGGTAATGCGGCACCGGTACTGCCGCCCGTACGACGCAGGACGGGTACTGCTGCCCGTACGACGCATGACGGTAGTGCCGGCCGCTGGCCGGCAACCTGGCGAATGCCGGATTCATGAAGTGCCGGCCAGCGGCCGGCACGACCGCCTGCGGCTGCGGCGTCACCGCGGCAGCAAGGTCATCTCATCCAGCACCCACATCGTCGGCCGGGTATCGCCGGTGAAGCGCACGCACAGGTTCTGCGTGCCCTTCAGCGAACGCGGCAATGCAGCCTCCAGGGTGATGAAGCCATCGGCGCCCGGGGCGGCCGGCAGCGTCACGCTGGCCAGCGGCTTGCCATCGCACTGCCCGCCGAGGATGTCCATCTCCCCGTGTGCGCTGCGCTTGGGCGCGAAGCGGCGGTTCGGCTCATCGTGGGCCAGCTGGAAGTAGTACGGAATCCGTCCGGCACGCACGCGCAGCTTGGCGATGCCGTCCACGTCCGCATCCTTCCACAGCCAGCACGGGTTGAAGATGTCCACGTTGAAGATCGCCCGCTCGCCCTCGGCCGGGCCGTCGTCTTCCAGGCGCAGCAGCAGCTGGCCTTCGCCCGGGCACTGCGCGAGCTGCTCGTCGGTGCGCGACAGCAGCGAGGTAGCGGTGATGTCGAAACGGCTGGCCGCCTTGGCCAGTGCCTGGCCATTGAAGAACGTGGCCGCCTGCAGCGCCACCGGCAGCGGCTGCTGCAGCGGGGCGGTGTAGCGCGGTGAGCGGGCGGTGACCGCGCTGCCGTCCACGCTGTAGTGGATGTCGTAGCCGAGGGGGCTGCGCAGGGCCAGCGTCGCGGTGCCGGCGCTACGGTCATCGCGGCTGTCCAGCTCCACCTGGAACGGGGTCTGTGCGTACGCAATGCCCATGGCCTGGTATCGCTGCAGCTGCGCCGGCAGGCGCGCCAGGAAATCGGCGTAGTCGCGTCGTTCGCGCGGCGACCAGCCGGTCTCGGCCACGGCGGCCAGGCGCGGGAACAGGTTGTGCTGCAGGCGGGCGTAGCTGCGGGTGTGCTCGGTGAACATGTTGGCCTGCAGGCCGAGGATGTGGTGCTGCTTGTCCTTGGCCAGTGCATCGGGCACCGGCTCGAAGCCGTACACGCGCGCCAGCGGAATCGTCGCCGGGCGGCCCGGCGGCTCGTTCGGCGAATTGGTCTGCAGGTAATCCATGTACATGTCCGTCACCGGCGACATCACCACGTCATGGCCCTCGCTGGCCGCCTTGAGGCCGCCTTCGGTGCCGCGCCAGGACATCACCGTGGCCTCCGGCGGCAGGCCGCCCTCGAGGATCTCGTCCCAGCCGATCAGCCGCCTGTCGTGCTTTTCCAGGAAGGTCTCCAGGCGTTTGATGATGTGGCTCTGCATTTCCATCTCATCACCGGCGCCCAGCTCGCGCATGCGCGCCTGCACCCGCGCGGAGGCTTCCCACTGGTCCTTGACCGCTTCGTCGCCGCCCACGTGTACGTACTTGGCCGGGAACAGCGCGATGACCTCTTCCAGCACGTTCTCGAGAAACGCGAAGGTGCTGTCTTCGGTGTTGAACAGGTTCGGGAACACGCCCCATTCGCTCAACGGCTTGAGCGGCGTGTCGAGGGTGCCAAGCTCGGGATAGGCCGCGATCGCCGCGGTCGCGTGGCCCGGGACGTCGATCTCCGGAATGACCTGGATGTGGCGCTCAGCCGCATACGCGATCACCTCGCGGATCTGTTCCTGCGTATAGAAGCCGCAGTACGGGCGCTCGGCGCCGGTGACCGGATCGCGGCCGCCATCGCCGGCCGGAATGCGGCAGCTGCCGACGCCGGTCAGTTTCGGGTAGCGCTTGATCTCCATGCGCCAGCCCTGGTCATCGGTGAGATGCCAATGGAAGGTGTTGAGCTTCTGCTCGGCCATCGCATCGAGGACCTGCTTGATCTCATCCAGGCTCTGGAAGTGGCGGGCCGAATCGAGCATCAGGCCGCGCCAGCTGAAACGGGGGGCATCGTCGATGCGCAGCGCCGGGAGTTGCCCCTGGCTGCCACCGGTGAGCAGCTGCGAGAGCGTGGCCGCACCGTAGAACAGCCCGGCTTCGGTTGCGGCCTGCACCGTTGCGCCGCGCGCGTCCGAACGCAGCTGATAGCCTTCGGCGCCGGTCTTGAGCGTGGCGTCGAGTACGAAGCGGATGCCGTCCTTGCCGCGTCCTTCGCTGACCGTCACCGCCGGGCCACCGCTGTTGCGCAGCAGGGTGGCGAACTGGGCGGCAACGCGGCCGGCGGCCTGGCCCTGCGCATGCACCGGGGTGGCCGCGCTCACCGTGTAGCCGGCGCCGTCGAGGCGGTCGACCCTGGCCGGTGCGGGAATCAGCATCAGCGAGCCGGGCAGGGCCTGCGGGCCGTTCGGTGCCTGTGCGTCGGTGGCCTGGGCCAGCGGGGCGAGGGAAAGTGCCAGTGCGAAGGACAGCAGCGACAGCGAGGTACGACGGGTGCGGGTGTGCATCGGGTCATTCCTTTGTAGCGAATCGGGTTCCACCTGCGAAACGGGCCCGGAAATCCGGGCCCGTTCAGGTGTGCAGCGTGTTACCGCGGCGATCAGTACTTGAAGCGGAAGTTCAGATAGTACTGGCGGCCGTTGGAGTAGAACGAGGTCGGAATCAACGCGCTCTGGTAGTACTTGTAGGTCGGGTTGTTGAGGTTCAGGCCATCCAGGCTGATGCTCAGCCAGTCCGTCGCCTTGTAGCTGAGCGACGCCGACAGCGTGCCGAAGTCATCCTGGTAGTACGGGTTGGTACCGGACAGGCTGATCAGGAACGAAGAGCGGCGGGTGTAGCTGACGCGGGCGCCGAAGCGCTCGTTCTCGAAGTAGGCACCCACGTTGTAGGTGTTCTTCGACGTGCCCAGCAGGTTGTTGGTGCCATCGGCCCAGGTGTGGTCGGTCTTGCCGTTGGCGTAGGTGTAGTTGGCATTGACGCCGAAGTACTCGCCGATCGGCTGCTCGTAAGCTACTTCCACGCCGGTGACCTGCCCGTCGGCATTGATCGGGGTGGAGATGTCGTAGGTTTCAAGCTGGTTGGTCAGTTCGCTGAACAGCTGGCGCTGGACCACGTCGAAGGCGATGTAGTCCTTCAGGCGCATATGGTACGCGCCCACCGACACCAGGCCGCGCGGCATGAAGTACCACTCCAGGTTGGCGTCCAGGTTGCTGGACAGGGTCGGCTTCAGGTCGGGGTTGCCGCCACCGCCGGTCTTGTTCAGATCCGAACCCCACGAGGACGCACCCAGTGCCGAGTAGTCCGGCAGCGTCTGGGTCTGCGATGCGGCCACGCGCAGCACGAGGTCGTCGTCCAGGTCGAACTTGATGTTGGCGCTCGGCAGCACGCGGTCGTGCTTGTTCTCGAAGGCCTGGCGCTGCCACATGCCGAACAGGCTGCGCACGTCGGCGCGGGCCGGGTCGCTGACGGCCAGGTAGGTATCGATGTCCTGCTTGATGTTGACGTAGCGCAGGCCGAGGTTGCCGCTCCACCAGTCACCGGCGAAGTTGGCCTGCACGTAACCGGCGAAGTTCTTTTCCTTCACCTTCCACTCGGCGCCGTAGTTGTGGCGGCCGTCGGGACCGTCATTGCCGGCCAGCCAGGTCGAGTTGTTGATGATGGCGTTCTTCAGCGCATCCGGGGTGTAGTACCAGATGTTGCGCGGGAAGGTGCCGCCCACGCCGCTGGCGAAGTTGCCCGGGTACTGCCCGGTGGCGCTGCCGCGCAGCGCCGACCAGATGTCGCCCGGGGAGGCGCCTTCCGGCGACAGGGCCTCACGTTCGTGGTCGGCGAAACGCAGGCCGAAGTCGATCGAGCTCAGCGCGCCACCGTCGCTGAAGTACTGATTGAAATCCACCGACGCCCAGTCTTCCTTGTCTTCGGCCTTGACCAGCTGGTTGCCCCAGGTGCCGAAGCTGGTAACGCCTGCTTCGCTCAGGTCGCCGCCGATGTTCCAGTCGACCGGGGAGCCGGCGCCGTGGCTGGCGTAGGACGCGCCGCCACCCTGGCCGACGGTGACTTCGGCGATGAACTGGCGCGGGGTTTCGCCGGTGCCCTTGGTGGTGCCGGCCTGGAACTTTGCGTTCAGGTTGTCGTTGATCTGCCAGTCCGCGTCGAAGGTGACGTAGCTGCTCTTGGCGGTGGCCTCGCGGTAGATCATGTCGTACACGCCGTAGTTCGTACCGGGAACGCCGGTGTACGTCGCGTTGGTGATCACGCCATCGACCACGGTGTAACCCGGATCGGGGGCCTGGCTCCGGCCGAAGCCGCTGCCGAACATCATGAAGTTGCGGTTGTAGTTGTTCGCTTCCAGTTCGGAGGTGAAGCCGCTCAGGCCCAGGGTCAGCGTGTCGATCGGCTTCCACTGCAGGGTGACCATGCCACCCTTGCGCTTGCGGGTCTGCTCGAACAGGGTCGAACCCAGCAGGCCGGGAATGGACAGGCCTTCCAGGTCCGGGCGCGGCGCCTGCAGGAACTGGCCCGGATTGGCCGGGTCGGGGATGCCGGCCACGACCGGATCGGTGGCCTTGAGTGCGAAGAAGCCGCCGGGGATTTCCTGCGCTTCACGGCGCAGTTCGCGCTCCTGGTAGAAGCCCTGCACCAGCACACCGAACGTGTTGGCGTCATTCTTGTAGTTGAACAGCGCCGAGTACTGCGGATCGGTCGAGTCGGCCTGGTCCGAACGCACGGCGCCCACCGATGCCTCGGCCGTGAACTGCTTGGCGAACTGCAGCGGGGTACGGGTGATGATGTTGACGGTGCCGGTGGTGCCGCCGTCCTGCAGCTTGGCCTGCGAGGACTTGTTCACTTCCACCGAGCTGACCAGCTCGGACGGCAGCAGCGAATAGCTCACGCTGCGGCCGACGTTGTTGCCTTGGCTGAGCACGAACCAGTCCGCCGAGCCAACGCTGTGACCGTTGATGAGGGTCTGGGTCAGGCTCGGGCTGGTGCCACGCAGGCTGACACGGTCGGCTTCATCGAAGCCGCCTTCGTCGGCGCTGGACGAGCTGATGTTCACACCGGGCAGGCGCTGCAGGGTGTCGGCGACGTTGTGTGCGGGCAGCTTGCCCACGTCTTCGGCGGTGACCACTTCCAGGCGCGCATTGGCATCGCGCTTGGTATCCAGCGACTTTTCCATCGAGCCACGGATGCCGGTGACCTGCACGGTGTCCAGATCGGTGGCGGTGGGGGCGGCTTGCTGCGCGTGGGCGCTGAAGGCCAGGCAGCTGACGATGGCTGCGGAAAGCAGGGTCTTGCGGGTGTTCATGATGTCTCTCCTCATCACTCGATGGTCGCCGGCGACGGCGTCGGTTTGCTTGCGTCTGGTACGACTGTGCCGCGCGCCTGTTGTCCGGGTGCGCCTTGGGTGCTACGTACTGCGTGGTGCGGTGTCCGCAGCGCCGATTCCGGCGCCGTGGCAGGTCAGGTTTCCGAGCGGCCGAGGTACCAGCTGGCGGCGCCGATGACGCCCAGCTGCCCGTGCTCGACCACCTTCACGGGAATACGTTCCAGCGCCTCGCGCATCGGCCCCTTGTTGAGGTACCGCTCGACGAAGGTGCTGTTCAACAGGAAGTCGCGGATCTGCGGCAGGATGCCGCCGGCCAGGTAGACACCGCCGGTGACGCCGTACTGCAGCGCCATGTCGCCGATCGTGCTGCCGAGCAGGCCGCAGAACACATCCAGGCTCTGCCGTGCGAGCGGATCCTGGTCGGCCATCGCAGCAGCGGTGATCGCATCCGGGGTGGTCAGCGCGGGGGTCTGGCCGTTCAATGCGCACAGCGCGCGGTACAGGTTCATCAGGCCGGGACCGGACAGCGCCTGCTCGACCGAAACGTGCGAGCGATCGCGCAGCATCTGCCGCACGATCGCCATCTCCAGTTCGGTGGTGGTGGCCAGGGTCGGCTGGCCGGCTTCGGTCGCCAGGACCACGGCGCCGTGGGCGGTCGGGATCCACACGGCCGCGCCGAGGCCGGTACCGGGGCCGACCACCAGGGTCGGGCCGCGCGGTGCGGTGGCCGGGCCGGTCAGCTGCAGCACGCCGCTGGCATCGACCTGCGCGGCGGCGTAGGCCACGGCCTCGAAGTCGTTGACGATATAGACCTGGTCCAGGCCGACATCACGTTCGATCTGACGTGCCGACAGTGGCCAGGGCAGGTTGGCGGTGATCACCGTGCCGTCTTCGCGGGCATAGCCGGCGGTGGCGACCACGCAATGGGACGGACGCGGGCCATCGGCCAGGAAGTCGGACAGGATCGCGCTGAGGCCGGCGTAATCGGCATTGCGGAATTTGCGGTAGTCCAGCAGCTGGACCGGATGGGCCGGATCGGCACTGGCCTGGACCCGGCCAACCCGCACATGCGTGCCACCCACGTCGGCGGCCAGGAACGGTGGCATCGCGGCGGGCGGGGCATGGGCCGGAACAGCGTGGGCGGCTATGGTCACACGGACTCCATCGGTTGGGCGTGGCCAGGGCTGACCCGGCGATTGAGGCGGAGTCTGTAATCGTTCTGACAACGATGTCAACGATAACCTCACACTTTCGATGCTGCGCCGCAACGCGGGTTTGCGCGGGAAAACGTTTTCATCACGCTGCCGTCATGTTTTCGCAAACTGCCGTGAATAGGGCCTTGGCTCCGGTCACGGCCAGCGCTGCCGCCAGATTGCGCAGGTGCAGCAAAAGAAAATGCGCGGTCCCGGCGTGAACCAGTTGTTGACAAACCCGGCGGCGGCAACGAATAAATGTGACAACGTTGTTCCCAGCCACTCTTCCGACGCCGCTCCGGTGCCGTCGATGCAGGAGCCTCCTTGATGTCTGCCGTGCCTGCTGCCTCCGCGCGTTCGAGCGTGCTTACCTCGATCCTGATCATCGGCGTGCTGTTCTTCCTGATCGGCTTCTTCACCTGGCTCAACGGGCCCTTGATCACCTTCGTCAAGCTGGCCTTCGAGCTGGACGAGGTCGGCGCCTTCCTGGTGCTGATGGTCTTCTACCTGTCGTACTTCTTCCTGGCGCTGCCGGCCTCGTGGATCCTCAAGCGCACCGGCATGAAGAAGGGCCTGAGCCTGAGCCTGCTGGTGATGGCGGCCGGCGCGGTGGTGTTCGCCCACTTCGCGCAGCAGCGCTGGTATCCAGGCGCACTCAGCGGCCTGTTCGTCATCGGCAGTGGCCTGGCCCTGCTGCAGACGGCGGTCAATCCGTACATCAGCATCCTTGGCCCGATCGAGACCGCGGCCCGGCGCATCGCGCTGATGGGTATCTGCAACAAGATCGCCGGCATGCTCGCGCCGGTGCTGATCGGTACGCTGGTGCTGCACGGCATCGGCGATCTGGATGCCCAGGTGAAGGTCGCCGACGCAGCGGCCAAGACCGTCCTGCTCAACGACTTCGCCGCCAAGATCCAGCTGCCGTACATGGCCATGGCCGGGCTGCTGGTGGTGCTGGCGGTGGGCGTGCTGTTCTCGCCGCTGCCCGAGTTGAAGACCTCCGAAGCCAACGCCACGCCGGCCCGCGCGCCGGGGGTGGCCGAGCGCACCAGCATCTTCCAGTTCCCGCACCTCTGGCTGGGCGTGCTGTGCCTGTTCGTCTATGTCGGCGTGGAAGTGATGGCCGGCGATGCGATCGGCACTTACGGCCATGGCTTCGACCTGCCGCTGGACCAGACCAAGATGTTCACCTCGATCACCCTGGGCGCGATGCTCATCGGTTATCTGGCCGGCCTGGCCTTGATCCCGCACCTGGTTTCGCAGTCGCGCTACCTGAGCATTTCCGCCGTACTCGGCGTGGTGTTCTGCATCGGCGCGCTGTTCACCCACGGCTACGTGTCGGTGGGCTTCGTGGCGGCCCTGGGCTTTGCCAACGCGATGATGTGGCCGGCCATCTTCCCGCTGGCCATCCGCGGGCTGGGCCGTTTCACCGAGACCGGCTCGGCCCTGCTGGTGATGGCCATCGCCGGTGGCGCGATCATTCCCCAGCTGTTTGCGGTGCTCAAACAGCACTTCGACTTCCAGTGGGTATTCGCCGGCCTGATGGTGCCCTGCTACCTGTACATCCTGTTCTATTCGATGCGCGGCCACCGCGTCGGGCTGTCCCGCGACGGGCAGTGATCGGCGATCATGGACGCTCAACCGGTCAGCCAGGAAAAAACGATGCGCAGAGCGACCATCAAGGATGTCGCCGAACGGGCCAAGGTATCGCTGAAGACGGTCTCACGGGTGATCAACAACGAGCCCTCGGTGATGCAGGCCACCCGCGCCCGGGTGCTGCGCGCGATCGCCGAGCTGGATTACGAGCCCGATCCGGCCGCGCGCAACCTGCGCACCGGCACCACGCTGGTGGTCGGGCTGGTCTACGACAACCCCAACCCGTACCACATCATCGGCGTGCAGAACGGCGTGCTCGCCGCGTGCCGTGAAACCGGGTTCGGGCTGCAGATCCACCCCTGCGACTCCAGCTCGCCGATGCTGGCCGAAGAGCTGGCCGACTGGGTGCAGCGCTCGCGCCTTGCCGGGCTGGTGCTGACCGCGCCGATGTCCGAGCGCAAGGATCTGGTGGCTGCGCTCACCGCGCGCGGAATCAAGCTGGTGCGCATCATCGCCGCCACCGCCGATCCCGAAGATGGTGCCTGCGTGTTCGTTGACGACCGCGAGGCCGCCTATGAAATCACCGAGCACCTGATCCAGCTCGGTCACCAGCGCATCGGTTTCCTCTGGGGCGGCACTTCGCACCGCTCCAGTGGCGAGCGCTATGCCGGCTATGAAGCGGCGCTGCGCGATTACGGCATGACCATCGACAAGCACCTGGTGGTGCAGGGCGATTACACCTTCGATGACGGCTTCCGTGGGGCGCGCCGCCTGCTGGCGCTGCGCGAACCGCCCACCGCCATCTTCGGCTCCAACGATGAAATCGCCGCCGGCGTGCTGGCCGCCGCCAAGTCCACCGGCATGAACGTGCCCTACGACCTGTCCATCGCCGGCTTCGAGGACAGTCCGTTCTCGCGCCAGTCCTGGCCGCCGCTGACCACCGCCAAGCAGGCCACCGAAGACATCGCCCGGCATGCCGCGCGCCTGCTGATCGCGCAGTTGCGCAGCGATGCCTACGACGACGCGCCACTGCAGCTGCAGAACCAGGGCTTCGTGCCGCAGCTGGTGGTGCGCGGCTCCACCGCGCCGATGCGCCCGCAGGGTGCACGGCTTCCCTCTCCTGAAACGACCTGAGTCCCCATGTCCCTGCCTGCTCCCCACGACACCCTGATGTACCGCGAAGCCGCCGAGGCTGCCGATGTGATCGCCGCGCAGTTCGCACGCAACCAGGTGGCCGTGGAGACGCTGGCCGCCAGCCTGCGCGCGGCGCCGCCGCCGTTCGTGGTGACCTGCGCACGTGGCAGCTCCGACCACGCCGCCACCTACGCCAAGTACCTGCTGGAAACGCGCCTCGGGCTGGTGACCGCCTCGGCCTCGCCGTCGGTCGGCTCGGTCTACGAAGCGCCATTGAAGCTGCGCGGCGCGCTGTACATCGTGATTTCGCAGTCGGGCAAGAGCCCGGACCTGCTGCGCAATGCCGAAGCCGCACGTGCGGCCGGCGCGCGCGTGGTGGCACTGGTCAATGTCGAAGATTCGCCGCTGGCGCAGCTGGCCGAGACGGTGATCCCGCTGGGCGCCGGTGCCGAGCGCAGCGTGGCAGCGACCAAGAGCTACCTGGCCTCGCTGTCGGCCATTCTGCAACTGGTCGCGTACTGGACCCAGGACGTGGGCCTTATCGCTTCGCTGCGTGCGCTGCCCGATGCCCTGCGCGAGGCCTGGAACAACGATTGGTCGTCGCTGACCGAGGGCCTGGTGCCGGCCCACAACCTGTTCGTGCTGGGGCGTGGCCTGGGCCTGGCCGCCGCGCAGGAAGCAGCGCTGAAGTTCAAGGAAACCTGCGGCCTGCACGCCGAGGCCTACAGCTCGGCCGAGGTCAAGCACGGGCCGATGGCACTGGTCGGCCCGGGCTTCCCGGTGCTGGCCTTTGCCCAGCCGGATGAAACCGGCGCCGGTACCCGCGCGGTGCTGAGCGAGTTCGCTGCGCGCGATGCACAGGTGTGGCTGGCCGATGTCGGCGGCGATCTGCCGCTGCCGGTCGCCCCGCACCCGGCGTGCGCGCCACTGCTGACCATCCAGAGCTTCTACCGCGCGATCAACGCGCTGGCGCTGCGCCGCGGCCACAACCCCGACCTGCCGCCGCATCTGAACAAGGTGACGGAAACCGTCTGATGAAAACTGTCCTGCGCAACGCGCGCATCCTGGCTGGCGACGACTTCCGCGACGACCTGGCGCTGGTGATCGAGAGTGGCCGGATCACCGCGCTGGTATCCGATGCCGCACCGATGCTCGGCCAGGCCGACGAGCAGGTGGACCTGGGCGGTGGCTGGCTGCTGCCAGGCTTCATCGATGCCCAGGTCAACGGTGGCGGCGGCGTGCTGTTCAACAACAGCCCCGATGTCGCCACGCTGCGCACGCTGGCCCAGGCGCACCGCCGTTTCGGCACCACCGGCCTGCTGCCGACCCTGATCAGCGACGATGTGCAGGTGATGCGTGCGGCGATCGCTGCGACCCGCCAGGCCATCAGCGAAGGCGTACCGGGCGTGCTCGGTATCCATCTGGAAGGCCCGTACATCGCGCCGGCCCGCAAGGGCACGCACGATGCGAACAAGTTCCGCGTGCCCGATGCTGCGGAGATCGCGCTGGCCGCCTCGCTGGACAATGGCGTCACCCTGGTGACGCTGGCACCCGAGCGCGTGCCGCTGGAGAGCATTCGCGCGCTGGTCGAGCGTGGCGTGGTCGTGGCGGCCGGCCACACCGCGGCCAGTTACGAAGAAGCGCGTGCGGGCCTGGAGGCCGGCATCCGTGGGTTCACCCATCTGTACAACGCGATGTCACCGCTGACCGGTCGCGAGCCGGGCGCGGTGGGTGCTGCACTGGAAGATCGCGACAGCTGGGTCGGCATCATCGCCGACGGCGTGCACGTGCACCCGGCCAGCCTGCGCGTGGCGCTGGCGACCAAGCCCCGCGGCAAGGTCATGCTGGTCACCGATGCGATGCCGCCGGTGGGTGCGGAAGACCCCAGCTACGAACTGTATGGCGAGGTCATCACCGCCATCGACGGCGTGGTGCGCAATGCGGCCGGCTCGCTGGCCGGCTCGGCGCTGGACATGGCCACGGCGGTGCGCAACAGCGTGCAGCTGCTGGGCGTGTCGCTGGCGGAAGCCGCGCGCATGGCCTCGACCTATCCGGCGCAGTTCCTGAATCTGGATGACCGTTACGGACACATCGCCGAAGGTCATCACGCCGATCTGGTCCTGCTCGATGATGCCCTGCAGGTGCGCAGCACCTGGATCGCCGGGCAGCGCGAAGACACATGAGTGCCGCGCCGCCGGGACGGATGGGCTCGATCGACGCGCTGCGCGGCCTGACCGTCGCAGCGATGCTGCTGGTCAACAACCCGGGCGACTGGAGTCATGTCTACGCGCCGCTGCTGCATGCGCAGTGGCATGGCTTCACCCCGACCGACCTGATCTTCCCGTTGTTCCTGTTCATCGCCGGCGTCTCGATGGCCTTCAGCCTGGCGCCACGCGCGACCAACCCGGCCGCGCGCCCGGCGCTGGTGCGTGGCGTGCTGCAGCGCGCGCTGCGCATCCTGATCGCCGGGGCGTTGCTGCACCTGCTGGCGTGGTGGCTGTTCGAACTGCCGGCGTATCGCCTGTGGGGTGTGCTGCAGCGGATCGCCCTGTGCGTGGCCGTGGTCGGTGTGCTGGCCATCGGCACCCGCGCACGCACGCAGTGGATGGTGCTGCTGGGCGTGTTGGCGGGCTATGCACTGGTCCTGCTGGGAGCCGAGTCGCTGGCCCCGTGGCAGAACCCGGCCAGTCGCCTGGATACCGTGCTGTTCGCACCGTTCCTGTACCGGTACGACGCGCTGACCGGCCTGGGCCATGATCCCGAAGGCCTGCTCAGCAGCGCAGGGGCGATCGCCACCACCTTGCTGGGGTTGATCGCGGGGGGCTGGCTGCGCGCCGGCAGGCTGCGCGCGTTGGGCGGCCTGGCGCTGGCCTGCCTGGTGCTGGGCCTGCTCTGCACCCCGTTGCTGCCGTTGAACAAGCAGTTGTGGACCCCCAGCTTCGTGCTGTGGAGCGGTGGGCTGTCGGTGGCGGCACTGCTGCTGGCGCATCAACTGGTCGATCGTGCCGGCCTGCCGGCACTGGGCCGGCGCTTCGGTGTCAACGCCATCGCCGCCTACGTCGGGTCCTCGGTGATGGCCCTGCTGCTGATCGCCAGCGGGGCATGGGCGTGGTTGTACCAGGGCATTTCGGCGCTGCTGCCGGCCACACCCGCGCTGGCCTCGCTGCTGTGCGCGCTGTTGTTCGTGACGGTGTGGTGGTTCGTGGTGTGGGCATTGGACAGCCGCCGCATCTACCTGAAAATCTAGCGCCGACGCTCACCTTTTACCCGGCCATCACGTTGCAGCAGTAAGAGTACGGTCGCCGGTCTGCGTTGAAGCACTGGGGCCGTTGCCTTACTCCCCTCTTGTTGAACAGGGAAGGTGTATGCGCTCCATGCCCGCTTCGCCGTCACGCACTGTGCTGGCCGTCCGTATTTCGCAGTGGTTGCGCCGAGGCTGTGGAGGGGCACTGGGCACGGTCCTGCTCGCCGGTGCCGCGCCAGCCTGGGCGGGGTGCGACAACCCCGCTCCCGGCCAGGACCAGACGGTGACCTGCTCGGCGGCAGCGCCCAATCCGGACCCGGTCGCGATCGTCACCGCTGCCGGTGCGTCCAACACCACCATCAACGTGCTGGCCAACGCGCAGCTCGCGGTCGCCAGCGGCAACGCGATCACCGTGCAGACCGGCAGCGGCCACGTCATCAACAACACCGGCAGCATCATCGCCAACGCCGGCCGCGCCCTGCAGCTCAACGGCGCCACTTACCTGGTCAACCGCGGCACGATCAGCGGCAGTACCGGCGGCGTCGTGTCCGGTGCGGGCAACGACCGCATCGACATGCTCGGCGGCAGCATCCAGGGCGGCGTGCTGCAGGGCGCAGGCAACGACGCGCTGGTGATCCGCGACGGCGTGATCGACAGCGTCGACCAGGGCGATGGGCAGGACAGCCTGGAGATCAGCGGCGGCAGCGTCACCGGCACCGTGCAGCAGGGCTCGGGCATCGATACCTTCCTGATGACCGGCGGCAGCATCGGCGCGCTGCTGCAGGGCGATGCCCTGGACCGCTTCCGCATGACCGGCGGGCGCATCGTCGGTGCATTCGACGATGGCGACTACGCCGAGATGACCGGCGGTCGCATCGGCCGGGTCAACATGAAGCTCGACGACAACACCTTCCTGATGTCCGGCGGCACCATCGACGGCAACCTCGTCACCGGTTTCGGCCGCGACACCATCGTGCTGTCGGACGGGTACATCGGCGGCAACATCAGCGTCAGCGGTGGCGACGATGCGGTCACCATCACCGGCGGCACCGTGCGCGGCGAGATCCGCCTGAGCTTCGGCAACGACAGCCTCACGTGGAACGGCGGCGGCGTGGTGCACGGGGCGATCGACTTCGGCGAAGGCGATGATGTCGCGCAGCTGAGCAACCTCAACAACGCCCACCTGGGCGCGCTGCCGTCTTTCGATGGCGGGCTGGGCAACGACGTGCTCGGCCTGGACAACGTCAAGACCAGTGGCGTGGCGCGCTTCACCAACTGGGAACAGGTGGCCCTGCGCGACGATACCCAGCTGACGTTCGATGGCACGTGGGTGCTGGGCGACAGCGGCAGCGGCACGGGCAGCCTGGACATCGATGCCACCAGCGCGGTGTTCGGGGGCGGCAGCAACGGCGTCCTCGCCCCGTTCGTGGCCGGGCAGCTGGCCACGCTCACCAATGCCGGCCGCATCGACCTCAGCAATGGGGGCGGCGTCGGCGATACCTTCACCGTGGTGGGCAACTATGTCGGCAACGGTGGCGCGCTGTACCTCAACACGGTGCTGGGCGACGACAGTTCGCTGTCGGACAAACTGGTGATCTCCACCGGCAGCGCCACTGGCACCACCGGCGTGGGCATCCTCAACGCCGGCGGCACCGGCGCGTCCACGGTGGCTGACGGCATCCTGGTGGTGCAGGCGATCAACGGTGCGACCACCGCGCCCACCGCGTTCGCGTTGTACAACCCGGTCGCTGTTGGTGCCTACGAGTATTTCCTGTTCAAGGGCGGCGTCAGCGGCGGCACCAGCGAAAACTGGTATCTGCGCTCGACCCTGGTGGCCAGCGTGACCCCGGCGCCCACACCGCCGCCGGGTGGAGTCACCACGCCGCCGCCCCCGCCGCCGGAGGGCGCCGGGACCCCGCCGGCGGAGCTGCCACCGGCGCCGCCACCGCCGCCGGACGTCAATCCGCCGGATGATCCCAACCCGGCCGCGCCGGAGCCGGCACCACCGCCGGAGCCGGTTGATCCGGCCGACGTGGCGCCGCCCACCATCGATACCCCGCCGCCGGTGCCCACCGACGTGGCGGCGGTGCCCGGGCCGCTGGCGGTGCCGCCCACGCCCGGTGCGCGCCCGGCGCAGGGCGACATCATTCCGCTGTACCGCTTCGAGACCGGCCTGTATTCCGTGGTGCCGCCGCTGCTGCGCGAAACCAGCCTGGCCAGCCTGGGCACCTTCCACGAACGCCAGGGCGAGCAGCGGCTGTTGGCCGGGCAGGGCGGCGTGCGCGCGGCATGGGCGCGGATGGTCGGGCAGAGCCACGAACAGCACTGGGAAGGCGACGCGCAACCGGGCTTCGACGGCGACATCCAGGGCATCCAGGCCGGCCTGGACCTGTACGCCAACGCGGCAGAGGAGCACCGCGACCAGTTCGGCGTGTTCGTCGGCCGTACCCGCGCACAGGGCAACGTGAGCGGATTCGCGATTGGCTGGGAAAACGTGGCGGTAGGCCGCACCCGGCTGGATGACAAGCACGTGGGTGTGTACTGGACCCGCGCCGGCAGTGCCGGCGGCTACCTGGACGCGGTGGTGATGCAGAGCCGCTACGACGGCGACGCCACCTCCTCACGCGGGCTGGGCATCGACGTGCGCGGCGATGGCACCACCGCTTCGCTGGAAGTAGGCAAGCCGCTGCTGCGGTTCGGGCAGAGTGCGTGGTGGCTGGAGCCACAGCTGCAGGTGATCTGGCAGCGCACCTCGGTCGACGACGCCGGCGACGCGGTGTCCTCGCTGCGCTTCAACAACGACAACGCCTGGACCGGACGCGTCGGCCTGCGCCTGGCTGCCGACTACGACATCGCCGGCAACGGCTGGCAGCCTTACGTCAAGCTCAACTACTGGCAGACCCTGGACGGGGAAGACCGCATCGATTTCGATACCAACCGCATCCTCAACCAGCAGGATTCACGCGCGCTGGAAATGGGCGTGGGCGTCGTAGCACGCTTCAACAGCACCGTCAGCGCGTTTGCGGTGGCCGATTACACGCGCGACCTGGAAAGCAGTGCGCAGAAGGAGCGCAAGGTGATCGAAGGCAATATCGGGTTGCGGTTGGACTGGTAGGGCGACAGCCAGCAGGGATCCGCGGCGGCACGCCGGGCGCAACCGGCGCTGCCGACCGCGTTGTAGCGTGAGGCATCGCTGGTTATGCGAACGGCGCACTGTTCCGGCTGGCGGGTGCAGCGGTAAGCTGCAGCCTCTTCACTACAGGGATGTAGCGCGATGATCGCAGGACGTTGCGGGTGGTTGATGGTGGGCTTGGCAGCGGCAAGTGGCGCTGCAAACGCACAGGACGTCCCCAGCGCCGAGGCGCAGGCGCGGATCCTGGACCTGCTGCAGCAACAGTCGCTGTATCGCGACCGCGTGGAGTGGCCCAAGGCCCGCGCGGAGCTGGCGGCCGCGCGCGACCCGGCGCAGACGCGACGGGTGCTGGACGATGTGATCCAACGCAGCAGCGGTGGGCACGGGCGGTGGACGTCCGCCAACGAATTGAGCGCGCAGTCCAGGCGCGCACAGGCCACGCAGGCGGCGATGGGGGCTGCGCCCACTCAGACAGATGACGCCAGCGGCGGACCGACAGCACGGCTGGGGTGGATCAAGGTGGGCGCCTACATGGACGATTCCTCCCAGCCCAAGGACGTGCAGTACCAAGCCCGCAAGCAGGCGGCCCTTGCGCTGCAGACGCGCATCCGGGAGCAGGATGATGGCGACCGTTGTGGCTGGGTGGTCGACCTGCGCAGCAACACTGGCGGCAACATGTGGCCCATGCTGCTGGGGATGGGCCCATTGCTGGGCGATGCGAAGACGGCGGATCCGGTGGGCATGTTCCTACTGGCCGATAAACGCCAGCCGTGGGCGTATCGCGAGGGTGCGGTCTGGCTGGACAGCAAGTCGGTGGTCGGATCGCGCCACACCCAGTACACGCTGCGCAACCCGGGCGCGCCGGTGGCCGTCCTGATGGGGCCGCGTACTGCCAGTTCCGGTGAGGCATCGGTACTGGCGTTCCGCGGCCGGCCCGCCTCGCGCAGCTTCGGCCAGCCCACTTCCGGCTATTCCACCGCCAATATCCCCCAGCGTCTGCCCGATGGCAGTCTGCTGTTGTTGACCACCAGCGTGATCGCCGACCGCAACGGCGTAGGCGACGGCCACCGCCTGCAGCCGGACGTCATGGTGGGCGCAGGGCAGGACGCGGCAGCGATGGCGCGCGAATGGCTGCTTGCGCAGCCGGCCTGCAACCAGGCTGCTGCGATCGCCGATACCCGCTGACAGCGGGTGTGCCGGACCGGCCCGACACTGTGCGGGCCGGCACGGGCACACACGTTCAGCGCAGCGCGGCAATCGCCTGCGTGCGTGCCTTGGCCAGCTGCTCCCCCACCGCGGGGCCCTTGAGGTGAGTCAGGTCCAGATCGCGTGCCTGCACCGCCAGCGCAGCGCGATGCAGCCGCTGGAGCGTTTCACCCTGCGGGTAGTCGCTGTCCTCGAAGCCCAGCCGGCCCCGCTTGTCGGCCTCGCAGCACAGCGCGATCTGCGCGATCCGCTCCGGGCGGCGGAAGCCGTCGCAGCGGGCCAGCAGTTCCAGCACGGTGGCATCGCGCAGTTCGTCGATGCGGTGCACGTTGAGATGATCGCGGCAGACCGCTTCGGCCAACTGGCGGTGATCGACCGGCACCTTCAGTCGATCGGCCAGGGCACGCAGCGGGGCCACCCCGCGCTGCTCATGCATGATGTGGCGCGGCCATTCCTCTGGCGGGGTCAGGCCCTTGCCGAGGTCGTGGGTCAGCGCGGCGAAGCCGATCAGGTCATCGCCCGGTGCCAGCTGCGCGGCCATGTCGCTGACCATTTCCTGGTGCACGCCGGTATCCACTTCGGGGTGGAACTCCGCGCGCTGCGGCACCCCATACAGTGCTTCCAGCTCGGGCAGGATCGGGCCCAGTGCATGGGCATCATGCAGCGTGCGCAGGAAGGCGGACGGCCGCGCGGAGGCGAGGGCGCGTCGCAGCTCCTGCCAGACACGTTCGGGCACCAGTGCCTCAAGCTCACCGCTGGCGGCGATCTGCTGCATCAGGGCCATCGTCTCCTCGGCCACGGTGAAGCCGAGCGGGGCGAAGCGCGCCATGAAGCGGGCCGCACGCAGCACGCGCAGCGGATCTTCGATGAAGGCCGGGCCGACGTGGCGCAGCACGCGTTGCTCGATATCGCGCACGCCGCCATAGGGATCCACCAACGTGCCGGTGGCCTCATCGCAGGCGATGGCGTTGATGGTGAAATCGCGGCGCTGCAGGTCTTCTTCCAGCGTCACCGACGGGTCCGCATCGACCACGAAACCGCGGTAGCCGCGTCCGGATTTGCGCTCGGTCCGGGCCAGTGCGTATTCCTCACCGCTGTCCGGATGCAGGAACACCGGGAAATCACGGCCCACGGCCTTGTAGCCCTGCGCTTCCATCTGCGCCTGGGTGGCCCCGACGACAACCCAGTCGCGGTCGCCGGGGGAACGCTGCAAGAGGCGGTCGCGCACGGCGCCGCCAACCAGATAGATTTTCATGTGCCCATGATGCCGCAGTGGACCAAGGCCACGCCAACCGGTTGGCATACCGGTGCCGGTCAGTCGCCACCCTTGTCGGCATTTGCCGCGCAGGCGAAGGTCTTGCGCTTGACCTGCAGGCGGCCGTTCATGCGGTCGGTCACCGGCAGCGCATCGCCGTTCAAGCGCCAGTCGTAGATCACGCTGAAGGCCAGGATGCGCGCGACATACTCGCGGGTTTCCTTGTAGCTGATGGTCTCGATCCAGATGTCCGGATCGAACCCCGGGCGCTGCGACTGCCAGCG
Organism: Stenotrophomonas sp. BIO128-Bstrain; assembly: GCF_030128875.1. Taxonomy (NCBI): domain Bacteria; kingdom Pseudomonadati; phylum Pseudomonadota; class Gammaproteobacteria; order Lysobacterales; family Lysobacteraceae; genus Stenotrophomonas; species Stenotrophomonas sp. BIO128-Bstrain. Next base: position 51,308 of record NZ_CP124620.1, read on the forward strand.
GGCGGTCGGGGTCGGGCCGGCGTTGTAGGCGGCGATGGTGACGTAGGGCAGGCCCTCGTACTTGTTCATCAGCTGGCGCAGGTAGGCGGTGCCGATGGCGATGTTGGTGTCCGGATCGTAGAGGCTGGCGGCACCAACGTAGTTGGTCAGGCCGATCGACTTGGCCACGGCAGCGCCGGTCGCCGGCAGCACCTGCATCAGGCCCATCGCGTTGGCGGGCGAGCGCGCCTTCGGGTTGAAGATGCTTTCGGCGCGGATCTCCGCGGCCACCCAGGCCGGGTCGATCGCGTTGCGCGCCGATTCGCGGCGGATGCTGTCATCGTGGTGCAGCGGGAAGCGCAGCGAATACAGGCGCTGCTCGTCCGGGGTCTTGCCGAGCGAGAACACCGCACGGTCGAACCAGCCGTTGTCGCGCGCCACTTCCACGGCCAGGCGACGCTGCGTGTTGTCGTAGCGGCTCAGCGCGTCGTTCCACTCGGCCACGGCCCAGCCGGCACGCTCGATCTTGAACAGTTCCATGGCCCGCACGATCGCCGGGTCACGGGCGACTGCCGCCTGCGCCTGGGCACTGTCATTGGGTACCCACGGGCACAGCGTGTAGTTCTGGCCGAGCTGGTCGGCCGCCAGGAAGCCATGGAAGGTGGCCGCGCGGGCTGCCTCACGGAAGGCGGCCTGCGCCTCGCTGCGCTTGCCGGTCTTGTCCAGCATGCGCGCTTCGAAATAGCGCCAGCGCGAGTCGGCCCGCTGGGTGGGGCCCATCTTGCGGATGGCGGTCAGCGCCGCCGGCCAGTCGCCGCGCGACAGCGCCTCACGCGCGCGCCACTCGTGCAGGCGTTCGTCGTAGGCGGACTCGGGCACTGCATTGAGGCGGCGGGCGGATTCGGGACCGTAGGAAGCCACCGTCCACAGGGCGATCTGATACAGCACCTGCGCGCGCTGGGCGGCGCTCAACTGCAGGGCGTCGGCGTACTGCGGCAGCTGCTGCTCGGTCGCACCCGGGTCGGCCTTGGCCAGCTTGGCCAGGCCGTCAGTGGCGATGCGGCGGCTGCGCTCGTTGCGCGGCCAGTTCAAGGCGCTGGCGTTGGGTTTGTCGACGAAGGCGGCATAGGTGTTGGCCAGCGCGAGGTCGGCGGCCGGCAACCCGCGCGCGGCGCTGCGCATCACCGCCGGCTGCTGCTCGTCGGCAGCGGCGTCGATGCGTGCCCAGCGCAGTTCGGCGTTCATGCCGCCCTTGGCATCCAGGACCGCGAACACCGGGTCGCAGGCATCAGGCAACGACTTGCCGGTGCTGCGCCAGATCGCCTGTGCTTCGGTGACCCACTGCGCGTCGGCCTTGCCGGTGGCCTGCCGTGCGTTGAGCTGCGCGCAGCGCAGCCCGACGTTGGAGGTGTCGGTCCAGTTGGCCAGCAGCGTCGGCCAATCCTGGCGTCGCGCCACCGCGGGCAGCCACACATTGCGGAAGCTGGTGGCCACGGCCTGGCCGTTGTAGCGCTTCAGGAAGTCCTGGGCCTGCGTATTGCTGACGGTGTCGATGTTGCGCCGCAGGTTGGCGAATTCGACCCAGCCATACAGCGGGTGCCGACTCAATGCGGCCGCCTGGGCCGGGTCGAACTGGCCGCGCTCGGCGTTGTCGATGACGGCTTTGAGCTGCGCGCGCTGTGCGTCCAGGTTCTGGGCATCGGCCACCGGGCTGACCCCGGAGCAGGCCAGCAGGACGGTCGCGCTGAAGAAATACAGGGGAAGTCGAGTCATGCCGGAAAGCATAACGGGGGCGGGTGAAACACGGTGATGGCAATCCGACTCGAGGATGAACGAATCCATGCCGATGCTGCGCATGGCGGCCGATCCCGACGCGCATCGTGTCGTCATGGCCAGAATTCCAGCGGCCGCGACCGACGCCGGCGTGGCGCAGATCGCCTACCTCCACCCGCAGTGTGATGACGCCTTGCCGGCGCCCAACGCCTTGGAAAAACAAGCGCGTTCCTCGATGTGGAGCGCAGCGTGGGCCTCATGGGAAGGCATCCGCTTCGTAGTCGGCTTTGTCGATTCGGTGTGAAAGCGAGGCGCGCGTCACTCCTTCACATTTACAGGTTGTTTACAAAGGAGACACTGCCGCCATGCAGGGGGACGCGGCAGCCCCGCCCACCATTCCTTTGGAGAGAGAGCGAATGAACAACCTGCATCACCGCCCATTGGCGGTTGCCGTATCGCTGTGCCTGCTGCTGGCTGCACCCGCCCTGGCCAGCGCGCAGGACGCGCCACGCAGTACGACCGATCTGGACCGGGTGGAAGTGACCGGCAGCCGCATCAAGCGGGCCGAAGTGGAAGGGCAGGTGCCGATCCAGACCCTGACCCGTACCGAGATCGAACGCACCGGCCTGACCTCCATCGGCGAGGTGCTGCAGCAGCTGACCGGCTCCGGTTCGGCGCTCAATGCGAAATTCAACTCGTCAGGCAACTTCGGCTTCCCCCCCGATGGCAGCGGTGTGGGTGCGGGCTCGGCCCAGGTCGATCTGCGTCACCTGGGTGCCAAGCGGGTGCTGGTGCTGGTCGATGGCATCCGCTGGGTCAACGAATCGTCCGCCTCCGGCGTGGGCGCGGCGACAGACTTGAACACCATCCCGCTGGCCATCGTCGAGCGCATCGAAGTACTCGAAGACGGCGCGTCGTCGCTGTACGGCTCCGACGCCATCGCCGGTGTGGTCAACATCATCACCCGCCGAGAATTCGACGGCGCGCAGGTGACGATGAATTACGGCGAGTACACCAAGGGCGATGGCACCCAGAAGGGCGTGGACCTGGCCTGGGGCACCAGCGGTGACCGCTACACCCTGTTCCTGGGGGCGAGCTGGACCAAGCAGGACCCGGTGTATGCGCGCGATCGCGAGCAGTCGCGCTTCCCGATTCCCGGCACCGGGCTGGCCTTCGGCAGCGGTGGCATTCCGCAGGGACGCTTCTCTTTCGTCGACCCCAACACCGGTGCGAAGCAGGACATCGTGCCCAATACCGGCGTAAGCAGCCCGCGTTACGACGGCAGCGCCGGCTGCACCCGCAGCGATGACTACCACTGCTTCACCTCGGCCGACCGGTTCAACTTCGCCGAGTACAACATGGTGCTCACGCCGTCCGAGCGGAAGGGCATCTTCGGCCAGTTCCGCTTCGACCTCACCGATGACATCCAGTGGTACATCAAGGCACTGGGCAACCGTCGCGAGTCCACCAACCAGGCCGCACCGGAGCCGCTGTTCTTCGGGCCCGATGGCGCCACCGGTAATCCGCTGGCGGACAACATCGTCGTCTCCGGGCTCAATCCCTACAACCCGTTCGGCTTCGATCTGGTCGCCTCGGGCAACATGAGCCTGATCGGCCGTCGCCCGGTCGAAGGCGGCGCGCGCGTGTTCGAGCAGGAGGTCAATACCCAGTACTTCGCCACCGGCCTGGTCGGCCAGTTCCAGGCCGCCGACCGCAGCTGGTTCTGGGACCTCAACGGCATGTACAGCAAGAACAAGGCCGAGCAGACCAACTACGGCAGCTACGACATCTACAAGGTCAACATGGCGCTGGGTGATCCCGCGTTGTGTGCGGCCACGCCCGGCTGCGTACCGTTGAACATCTTCGGTGGCGTCGGCTCGATCACCCCGGAGATGCTGCGCTGGATCCAGCCGGTGGTGCGCGACCGCAGCCAGAACGAGTTGAGCCTGTTCACCGCCAACCTGAGCAGCGAACTGTTCACCCTGCCGGCCGGCCCGGTCTCCTTCGCCACCGGCTATGAATACCGCAAGTACGAGGGCCGCTACGATCCGGATCCGCTGACCGTTATCGGCCACTACAACGGCGTGCCGTCGTTGCCCACCTCCGGTTCCTACGATGTCAACGAGGCCTACCTGGAGCTGAGCGTGCCGATCTTCGCCAAGAGCGCGCTCGGCGAGAAGCTCGACCTGAGCCTGGCCGGTCGCTACTCGGACTACTCCACCTTTGGCGGCGAGTTCACCCCCAAGTACGGCCTGCGCTGGCAGGTGACCAATGACTTCGTGCTGCGCACCAGCTACGCCGAAGGCTTCCGCGCACCCTCCATCGGCGAGCTGTACGGCTCGGCCGCGCGCGCCGACCTGCAGCTGTTCGATCCCTGCTCGGTCGGGCTCGGCGGTACCCCGCCGCGCGGCAGCGCCGCCAACTGCGCCGCGCTGGGCGTGCCGGACGGTTTCCAGCAGGCCAACTCGCAGATCTCGGTCACCACCGGCGGCAACGCGGAGCTGGATCCGGAGCGCTCGCGCAGCTTCAGCGCCGGCTTCGTGTGGAGCCCGTGGTTCGGCAGCAATGCGTCCTGGTCGGAGCGATTCGACGTGGAGGTGACGTTCTACCGCCACCACATCGAAGGTGCGATCCAGGCCATCAACGCGCAGACCCAGCTCGACCTGTGCGTGGATACGCTGGACCCGCTGTATTGCGACGGCATCACCCGTGCCGGCACCGGTGCGGTCAGCGGCTTCAACAACCGGCTGACCAACCTGGGGTCGATCAAGACCGATGGCTGGGACGTGGACCTGTTCTGGACCCTGCCGCAGACGGAGATCGGCCAGTTCAAGCTGGGTTGGCAGAACACCTTCGTCGGCCGCTATGAGGCCCTTGGTGCAGCGGGCCAGAAGCAGCCGCAGGGGCCCGGCGTGGAGGTGGCCGACAGCTCGATTCCGGAGTGGACCAGCAATGACACGCTCAGCTGGAACCTGTCCAACTGGAATGCCTCCTGGACAGTGCGCCACATCTCCAAGCTCACCGAAGAGTGCGGCGACGTGGCCGCCTTCCCGATCTGCGGCAACCAGGCCGAGGGCACCAACGAGCTGGCCGCGACCACCTTCCACGACATGCAGGTGGGCTACCGGTTCGACTGGATGAAGGGGCTGCAGCTCAGCGCCGGCCTGAACAACGTGTTCGACAAGGATCCGCCGATCTGCCTGTCGTGCTCGCTCAACGGGTATGACGCCTCGACCTACGACATCCCGCGCGGGCGCTACTGGTACCTGCGCGCGGACCTGCGGTTCTGATCGCAGGCTGATGAGGAGGTGACACACCGGGGCGCTGTGAGGCGCCCCGGTGGCGGCGTGCAGCCGCGCCGGTCAGGCCCCGCTGCGTGCGGGGACGGACAGATGCGTTGCGCACACCGGCCATCGCGCGTGCCTGGCATGCCGGTGCTGTCTGCGTCAGGCATCATGGGGAGCCGGCCAGCGGCCGGCACTACCTCTCTTGAACTGCGTTGCCATGAACCTGCATACCTGGTGGATTTTCGCCGTCACCGTGTTCGTCCTGTGCGGCACGCCCGGCCCGAACATGCTGCACGTGATGACCCGCAGCGTGCGCGTCGGCTTCCGCCGCAGCATCGCGGCGATGGCCGGCTGCCTCACCGCGCTGGTGCTGGCCCTGGCGATCTCCGCCGCCGGGCTGGGTGCGGTGCTCAAGGCGTCGCCGATGGTGTTCGATGTGCTGCGCTACGCCGGTGTGGCGTATCTGGTGTACCTGGGGATCAAGGCATGGCGCGGTGGCGATGCGCCGATCGACGTCGGCAGTTCCATGGCGCTGGTCCCGAGCTCGCGTACCGTATTGTTCCGCGACGGCTTCATCATCGGGATCAGCAACCCCAAGCTGCTGCTGTTCGCCTCGGCGTTCCTGCCGCAGTTCGTCGATCTGAGTCAGCCGCAGCTGCCGCAGTTCGTGATCCTGGTGGCGACCTTCGCGGTGATGGAGATGTTCTGGTACACGGTGTATGCCGCCGGTGGCCGCGGGCTGGCTGGTCATCTGGCCAAGCCGGGGCTGCGCAAGGTGTTCGACCGCGTGGTCGGCACGATCTTCATCGGATTTGGACTGGCGCTGCTGCGCGCCAGGCCGTGATGATCTGGCGCTGCGCGCGCGGCGTTGAGGTAGTGCCGGCCGCTGGCCGGCAACCAGGCAGGACCGTCATCGTTCATGAGGCTGCCGGCCAGCGGCCGGCACTACCGGGGCCCGGCCATGCGGCGCCGCGCGGCCGTTGCCCATCGTGCAGAACGCAGAGAGCCGGGCAATGCCCGGCTCTCCCTTGTTGAAGCGATACGATCAAAGACCGGTCAGAACGACCAGTTGAAGGTGATCGAGCCATTGCGGCCGTCACCGTACGCGCCGTAGCCGTTGATCTGCGAGAAGTACGTCTTGTCCAGCAGGTTGTTGAGGTTGGCTTGCACGCTGAACTCCGGCGAGATGCGGTAGCGCACGAACGCGCTGACCAGCGCATAGCCACCCTGCTCGATACGGCCATAGGCCGGCACCGGATAGTAGATGCCGTTCTGCCAGTTGGCACCGCCACCGACCGTCAGCGCGCTCAGCGACTGCGGGGTATAGCTGGTGAACAGCTTGATGGTGGTCTGCGGCAGGTTGGTGTTGATGTCCGCATCGTTGATGTCCTTGGCCACGTAGCGCGAGGCACCAAAGGTCGCGTTCCAGCCCGGCGCCAGTTCGCCGTTGAGCTCGAACTCGAACCCACGGCTTACCGTGCCGCGTGCGGCGATGTAGGCGAACTCACCCGGGCGGCTGGGGATCAGCTCGCTGGTGACCTGCGCGACGTTGTCCTGCTCGATGCGGAACGCAGCGACGGAGGCGTTCAGGCGGTTGTCGAACCATGCGCCCTTGACGCCGATTTCGTAGCTCTTGCCGTCCACCGGATCGAGGTAGCTGCCGCTGCGGTCGCGCGCCGTCTGCGGCTGGAAGATCTCCGTGTAGCTGGCGTAGGTGGAGTAGGTGTCGTTGAGGTCGAACACCAGGCCGGCATACGGCGTGGTGACCTTGTGCGAACGGTCGGCGCCTTCGCCTTCACTCTTCCAGTCGGTGTAGCGCGCGCCGAGGATCAGCTTCAGCGGATCGGCCAGCGACAGGCGGGTGGCGACGTAGCCAGCCTTCTGGGTAATGGTGCCTTCGCTCTGCAGCGGCAGGGTGCCGACCCAGTTCGGTTCGGGGAAATCGGCCACACCGGCCAGATAGTTGTCCAGCGGCGCCCAGCCCATCTGGTAGTCGCCGTAGTTGGCGAACTCGCGCTTGTTGTAGCTCAGGCCGGCCATGAACTGGTGCTGCCGACCGAACAGCTGGAACGGACCTTCCACGAAGCCGTCCACCGCATTGACCTTGCGCTCGGTGTTGTAGAACCCTGCCGAGGGCGTAACGCCGGCGCCGGTGGTCTTGTCCAGCAGCGATGCACCGCTGGTCCAGTCGTTGTAGGCCGGGTAGAACAGCTTGTCGTCGGCCTTGGTCGTGTCGTGCGTTGCGCCGAGCTTGACCTTCCAGTCGTTGGTGAACGCATGCTCCAGCGTGGCGAACAGGCGCTTGCTGGTGGTGTCCCAATAGGTCCAGCGCGGGTTGGCGCTGAAGGATTCGTCGAACGGGGTCGGGCTGCCATCGGAGAACAGCATCGGGAAACCACCCCAGGTCGCGCCGTTGGCGCGCTTCTGCTGGTAGTCGTAGCCCACGCTCAGCTGCGTGTCCGGGGTCAGGTCGGCGTCGATCACCGCATAGCCCAGCGTCTTGTGCTGGTCGTAGCGGTCCATCTGTGATTCGGTATCCAGGTAGCTGCCGATCACGCGCGCGCGCACCGAGCCGCTGGCGTTCAGCGGGGTGGTCACATCCACCGTGCTGCGGGTGCGGCCCCAGCTGCCCACGTTCACCGACACGCTGCCGGTCAGTTCGGCACTGTCGGCATGCTTGCGGATCAGGTTCACCGAGGCGGACGGGTTGCCGGCGCCGCTGAGCAGGCCGGTGGCGCCACGCACCACTTCCACGCGGTCATACAGGGCCAGGTCCAGGCCGGAATCGCCGTAGCTCCAGTTCTGCACCATCTGGGTCGGCAGGCCGTCGAACTGATAGCTGTCGATGTAGAACCCGCGCGCGTAGAACTCGGTGCGTTCGGTATCGGACTGGGTGCTGCTGATGCCGGTGGTGTTGCCCAGCACGTCGATGATGTCATCCAGGTTCTGATCCTCGATGCGCTGGTGGCTGATGATGCTCACCGACTGCGGGATCTCGCGCGGGGCCAGATCGAAGCGGGTACCGGCCGAGGTCTTGCGGACCGAATAGCCTTCGGCGCGCTCGCCCTTGACCACGATCTTGTCCAGGGTGGTGGCGTCGGGGGCGGCGTCCTGCGCGAATGCGGGGGCGGCGGCGAGGGTGCACAGCGCCAGCATCAATGCCTGCGGCAGCGGGCGACGGAGCATCGACGGGCGGGACAGCACGTGGGCGGAGCGGGTCATCGGCGTTTCCAGAAGGGCGGCAACGGGCATGGCCGGCGTCCTGGGTGGCCTGCGGCGGAGCGGGGGTGGGGGCAGGAAGCGGCTGGCGGGGGCGGTGACCCGGCGCGGGCTCGATAACTGTTCACGGGTGCGCATCCCTTGCGCGACCCGGATCACACTATGGTAATGGCAATGATTCGCATCATCAACCGCATCCTGCGAGGCGTCCGGGCCGTACCCCATGCCGCGCAAGGCAACTGCGTATTCAGCTTCGGGACCTGACGGCGCGTGGCCGCACGGCGCGCGCCGGCCACCCTCGCGATGCCCGCGCGCAGGCTTAACACCTCCGCGCCTACCGTGAGCAGGCGCTATCCATCCCTTGCAGGAGACGCTCATGGCCAGCAAAAACACGGTCTGCCTCTGGTTCAATGGCACCGCACTGGACGCGGCAACGTTCTATGCCGCCACCTTCCCGGACAGTGCGGTACGCGCCGTCCACCATGCCCCTGGTGACTTCCCCTCCGGCAAGCAGGGCGATGTGCTGACGGTGGACTTCACCGTGGCCGGCATTGACTGCATCGGGCTCAATGGCGGCCCCGCGTTCAAGCACAGCGAAGCGTTTTCCTTCCAGATCGCCACCGATGACCAGGCCGAAACGGACCGGCTATGGAATGCGATCGTCGGCAATGGGGGCGAGGAAAGCGCCTGCGGCTGGTGCCGCGATAAGTGGGGCCTGTCCTGGCAGATCACCCCGCGGGTGCTGACCGAGGCGGTGACCAGTACCGATCCCGCGGTGGCCCGGCGCGCGTTCGAGGCGATGATGACCATGCGCAGGATCGACGTGGCGGCCATCGAAGCGGCGGTGAGGGGCTGAGACAACAGGCGCGGCGTGTTGCAGCGGACAGCAAGAACGATCAAATGACGTGCTGCAGGCTGGGTTACGCTGCGCACCCGTTCTTCGGCATGGATCTGGCGGTATGGGTGCGGCACGCAGGGCGCTCTGGTACATCGAAAGCCACTTCGCCGGGAATCCGTCGCTGGCCGATATCGCCGGCGTGGTGGGGCTCTCGCCGTTCCATCTCTCGCGGCTGTTCCAGCTCAGCACCGGTACCTCGGTGGTGCGTCATCTGCGCGGCCGCCGGCTGACCGAGGCCGCGCGCCAACTGGCGGGCGGCGCCGGTGACATTCTCGGTGTCGCACTGTCCGCCGGCTACGCCTCGCACGCCGCATTCACCCGCGCGTTCACCGAGCAGTTCGGGCGATCGCCCGAGCAGGTGCGCGAGCGGGGGCTGGCGGGGGTGGTGCTGGTCGAGGCGCTGAAACTCATCGACACCTCGGCGCCCTGCACGATCGAACCCCGACGCGAGCACCGCGGCGGCCTGCGCGTGGCCGGGATCGGTGCGCGCCACACGTCTGCGAGCGTCGCCTCGATTCCCTCGCAATGGCAGCGCCTGGAGGAGGCGCATGGCCTCGGCGCGGAGATCGCCTATGGCGTGTGCGGCAACAGTGATGCCGAGGGAGGCTTTGATTACATCGCCGGCGTGGAGATCAGTGCCTCCGCGCCCGTGCCCCCAGGCTGGCAGGCGATCACAATCCCGCCGCGCGAGTACCTGGTGGCGTGGCATGCCGGGCACATCTCGGCGATCCGCTCCACCTGGCTCTGGTTGTTGAACGACTATCTGCCGGCCTCCGGCCTGACCCTGGCCGATGCGCCGGACCTGGAGCGCTACGATGCGCGCTTCGATGACCGCAGCGGCCACGGTGGGGTGGAGATCTGGCTGCCGCTGACCGACATGCTGCACCTCAAGGAGACTGACCCATGCGAATGACCGCCCGTTGTTGTGCTGCGCTGCTCGCGCTGTGCCTGCCGATGTTTGCCGTTGGGGCGGTGCCGCCCGTTGGCGAGCGGCACGGCGTTGCGCACACACCCAGCGCCGCCGTGCGCGATGCCGGGCACCGCGACAGCGTGCGGTACACCGTGTGGTATCCGGCCCAGGCCGGCGTACGGGAAGCTGCGCTGACGATCGGGCCACCCGGTGCGCCGCTGTTCGAGGTCGGCACCGCCGCCGCCGATGCGGCCATCGCGGAGGGACACTGGCCGGTGCTGCTGCTCTCGCATGGCAATGGCGGCAGTGCGCGGATGATGGGCTGGTTCGGCATCGCCATGGCGCGGGCCGGCTACGTGGTCATCGCGGTGGATCACCCGGGCAACAACGGCGTGGACCCGATGACCGAGGCCGGCAGCATCCTGATGTGGAACCGCGCGGACGATCTGGCGGCGGCGCTGGCCGCGGTGCAGGCCGATCCCGTGCTGGCCAAGGCGATGGATGCCACGCGGCTGGGCGTGGCGGGCTACTCGGCCGGCGGGTTCACCGCCTTGGTCGCGGCCGGGGCCGACCCGCAACTGCAGCGCCTGCTGGCGTTCTGCCGCGCGCATCCCGCGGATGGAGTCTGCGTCCCGCAGGCGGAGAACCCGACACTGACCTTGGCGCAGCGCATGACCGCCGCGCAGACGCCGGCACTGGCACCGTGGGTCGCCCAGGCCGGTGACGACCGCGCCATTGAAGGGGTGGGCGCCGTCTTCCTGATCGCGCCGGCCATGATCCAGGCCTTCGCGCCGGAGGCGCTGGAGAAGGTAGCGCAGCCGGTATCGATCATCGTTGGTGCGGCCGACACGGTGGCCTCGCCGGCCACCAACAGCGACATCGCGGCGGCGGCCCTGCCCAAGGCGACGTTGACCACCCTGCCGGCCGTCGGCCACTACGACTTCCTGTCCAGCTGTACCGCGCTGGGCCGCAAGCGCATCGGTGCACTGTGCCAGGTGGCGGCAGACCAGCAGGCCACGCACGGCGCTGCGATCACGGAAGCGAAAGCGCTGTTCGACGCGGCGTTGTCGGCCACGCGCTGACGCGGATTACTCCGCGAGGGGCACGTCCAGCCCACGCTTGAGGGTGCTCAGTGCCACCGCGGTGCGGAAGCGCTCGATGTTGTCGTCGTTGCCGAACAGCCGCTCGCTGATCGCCTCGTATTCCTCCATCGAGGCGGCGGTGAGGATCAACAGGAAATCGGCGTCGCCGGTAATCGCGTAGCACTGCTGCACGGCCGGGTCTTCCTGCACGCGCCGGCGGAACGGCGCGACCCGGTGCGGCTGCTCGCTGGCGACCCGGACCTCGACCATGATCGTCAGTGGCCGTCCCAGGCGTGCCTGGTCCAGCACGGCGACATTGGCGCGGATCACGCCCGTGTCTTCCAGACGCTTGATCCGCCGTTGCACGGCCGGGGCGGACAGGCTGACCGCCTCGGCGATCTCGCGCTGCGGGGTGGCGTTGTCGCGCTGCAGGATCGCCAGGATCGCGCGGTCGAAGCTGTCGGGGAGGTAAGGCGTGGCGGACATGGCGAGTGAAACATGCAGGAAGGCCCCTGCAATTGAGCATCTCCTTCGGTCGTTGCGCAATATCCTGTGCGGATGTCGACCTCCCGCCTCTCCAGCTTCTTCCCCGCCCTGGCCGTGCTCGGCTCGGTCACCTCGCTGGCCGTGGGCACCTCGTATGCCAAACAGCTGTTTCCGCTGATCGGCGCGCAGGGCACCAGCGCGTTGCGCGTGGGCTTTTCGGCGCTGGTGCTGCTGATGGTGTTCCGGCCGTGGCGCTGGACCACCTCGCGCGCCGATGCGGGGGCGATCTTCCGCTATGGCATCACGCTGGGGGTAATGAACCTGCTGTTCTACATGGCGCTGCGCACGATCCCGTTCGGTATCGCCGTGGCGATCGAATTCTGCGGGCCGCTGGCGGTGGCGATGTGGTCGTCGCGGCGGCCGGTCGATTTTGTGTGGGTCGGCTGCGCGCTGGTCGGTCTGTTGCTGCTGCTGCCGCTGGGCCATGGCGAGCCGCTGGACCCGGTGGGGGTGATGTTCGCGCTGGGCGCGGCGGTGTGCTGGGCGCTGTACATCATCTTCGGCAAGCGCGCCGGGCATCTGCCGGCCGGGCATACGGTCTCGCTGGGGCTGTGCGCGGCCGCGCTGGTGGTGGTGCCGGTCGGCGTGGCGCACGCGGGCATGGCGCTGCTGGAGCCGAGGATCCTGCTGTTCGGCCTGGGAGTGGCGATCGTCTCCAGCGCGATCCCGATGTCGCTGGAGATGATGGCGCTCAAGCGGCTGCCGAAAGAGACCTTCGGCATCCTGATCAGCATGGAACCGGCGGTCGCCGCGCTGCTGGCGATGGGGCTGCTGGCCGAGCACCTGACCCCGCTGCAATGGGCGGCGATCGGTTGCACGGTGGTGGCGTCGGTGGGCAGTACGTTGACTGCGAAACGGGCGGTGGTGCCGTTGCCCGGTGCGCCGGCGTAATCGCGCGCGATGATATCGGTAGTGCCGGCCGCTGGCCGGCTCCTCACGATCCAACGGTGCTGCGGAGCCGGCCAGCGGCCGGCACTACCAGGATTCGCGCGATGCCAGCCAGCGGCCGGCACTACCAGGATGCGAGGAGCCGGCATTGCCGGGGTTCGCGCGCCGACCAACGGGCGGCGCCCACCGGTCAATCACCCATTCCTCAGCGCCTTGCCGGTGCGTCCCCGGCGACGTAATACGCCGCCGTGCTGCGCGGCAGCGGGGCACGCCCGCGGATCCGGTCGGCGATCTTCTCGGCGATCATGATCGTGGTGGCGTTGAGGTTGCCGGTGATGATGCGCGGCATGATCGAAGCATCCACCACGCGCAGGCTTTCCATGCCATGTACGCGGCCCTGGCCATCGACCACGCTCATCGCATCGGTGCCCATCGCGCACGAGCAGGAGGGGTGGTAGGCGGTTTCGGCATGCGCGCGCACGAACGCGTCGAGTTCCGCATCGGTCTGGCACGCGGCGCTCGGGCTGATCTCGCGGCCACGGTATTCGTCCAGCGCGGGCTGGGCGATGATCTCGCGGGTGATGCGGATCGCGTCGCGGAACTCCTGCCAGTCCTGGTCGGTGGACTGGTAGTTGAACAGGATGGAAGGGTGCTCGCGCGGGTCCAGCGACTTCGCATGCACGCGGCCGCGGCTGGGCGTGCGCATCGAACCGACGTGCGCCTGGAAACCGTGCTCCTTGACCGCGTTGGTGCCGTTGTAATTGATCGCCACCGGCAGGAAGTGGTACTGGATGTTCGGCCAGTCGAACTCCTCCCGGGTACGGATGAAGCCACCGGCTTCGAACTGGTTGCTGGCGCCGATCCCGGTGCCGGCGAACAGCCACTCCGCACCGATCGCCGGTTGGTTCCACCACTGCAGCGCCGGGTACAGCGAGACCGGCTTCTTGCAGGCGTACTGCATGTACACCTCCAGGTGGTCCTGCAGGTTCTCGCCGACGCCGGGCAGGTCGTGCACCAGTGGAACGCCGAGGGCGGCCAGCAATGCCGGCGCGCCCACGCCGGAGCGCTGCAGGATCTGCGGCGAGGCGATCGCACCGGCGCACAGCAGCACCTCGCGGCGTGCGGTGGCGTCGATCGGCTCGGCGCTGTTGCCGGCCAGGTAGCGCACACCGACCGCGCGCTTGCCGGCGAACAGGATGCGGTCGGTGGTGGCGTGCACCACGATCTCCAGCCCCTCGCGGTCCTTGGCCATGTCCAGGTAACCGCGCGCAGTACTGGAGCGGCGCCCGCGCGGGGTCACCGTGCGGTCCATCGGGCCGAAGCCTTCCTGCTGGTAGCCGTTGAGGTCGTCGGTGCGCGGGTAGCCCGCCTGCACCCCGGCCTCGACCATCGCGTGGAACAGCACGTTGTTGCCGTTCTTCGGCGTGGCCACGCTGACCGGGCCGTCGCCGCCGTGATAATCGTTGGCGCCGATGTCGCGCGTTTCCGCCTTGCGGAAGTAGGGCAGCACGTCGTGGTAGCTCCAGTCCTCCAGGCCGTCGAAGCTGGCCCACTGGTCGAAGTCCATCGCGTTGCCGCGGATGTAGCACATGCCGTTGATCAGCGAGGACCCGCCCAGGCCCTTGCCGCGGCCGCACTCCATGCGCCGGTTGTCCATGTAGGGTTCCGGCTCGGTTTCATAGGCCCAGTTGTAGCGCCGGCCCTGCAGCGGATAAGCCAGTGCGGCCGGCATCTGGGTGCGGAAATCCATCCGGTAATCCGGCCCGCCGGCTTCCAGCAGCAGCACGCTGACGCCGGCGTCTTCGGTGAGGCGAGCGGCCAGCGTGTTGCCGGCTGAACCGGCGCCGATGATGATGTAGTCGTACTCACGCTTCATCGCGGTGTCTCCTGGTAAGGCCGGTTCAGAACACCGACGCGTAGCGGTCCAGTTCGATCTGGATGGATTTGGTGCGGGTGTAGGCGCGCAGCGTGGCCAGCCCGTTCTCGCGGCCGACGCCGGACTGCTTGTAGCCGCCCACCGGCATCTGCGCCGGCGATTCGCCCCAGCTGTTGACCCAGCAGATGCCGGCCTCGAGCAGATGGATCAGGCGATGCGCGCGCGCCAGGTCCGGCGTCACCACACCGGCGGCGAGACCGTAATCGGTGTCGTTGGCGCGGCGCACGGCCTCGTCTTCGTCGTCGTACGCCAACAGGCTCATCACCGGTCCGAAAATCTCTTCGCGCACGATGCGCATGTCATCGAGGCAATCGCTGAAGATCGTCGGTGCCACATAGCAGCCCTTGCCCAGCGCGCCGTCGGTCAGCCGTTCGCCGCCGCAGACCAGGCGTGCCCCCTCGGCCTTGCCGCTGGCGATGTGCTCAAGCACGCGCTGCATGTGCGCGGCGCTGACCAGCGGGCCGAAGTTGGTGTCCTTGGCCAGCGGGTCGCCGATGCGGATGCGCTTGACCCGTTCCATCAGTTTGGCTTCGAACGCGGCCAGGGTGCTGCGTGGCACGAACACGCGGGTGCCGTTGGTGCACACCTGGCCGGAGCTGTAGAAGTTGGCCATCATCGCCACGTCGGCGGCCAGGTCCAGATCGGCGTCGGCGCAGATGATCAGCGGCGACTTGCCGCCCAGCTCCATGGTGACGTCCTTGAGCGTGGAACTGGATGCGCTGGCCATGACCTTGCGGCCGGTGGCGGTGCCGCCGGTGAAAGAGATCTTCTCGATCAGCGGGTGCTCGGTCAGCGCCGAGCCCACACCGGCGCCATCGCCGGGCAGCACGTTGAACACGCCATCGGGCAGGCCGGCCTCGGTGAAGATTTCCGCCAGCTTCAGCGCGGTCAGCGGGGTGACTTCGCTGGGCTTGAAGATCATCGCATTGCCTGCGGCCAACGCGGGGGCGGCCTTCCACAGCGCGATCTGGATCGGGTAGTTCCAGGCGCCGATCGCACCGACCACGCCCAGCGGCTCCTGGCGGGTGTAGAAGAAGCTGCTCTCCCGCAGCGGTACCTGGCTGCCTTCCAGCCCGTGCATGACGCCGGCGTAGTACTCCAGCACGTCCGCGCCGGTGACCACGTCCACGCTGAGTGTTTCGCTCAGCGCCTTGCCGGTGTTGCGCGATTCCAGCTCGGCCAGCGCATCGTTGCGCTCGCGCAGCAGTGCCACCGCACGCAGCAGAATGCGCGAGCGCTCCACGGTGGTCAGCGCCGCCCACACTTTCTGGCCGGCCTGTGCGCTCTCCACCGCAGCGTCGAGATCGTCGCTGTTGGCGCTGTGGACGTTGGCGAGCAGCTCGCCATTGGCCGGGTTGATGACCTCGAAGGTCTTGCCGCCCCGGGAGGGGACGTAGCGGCCGCCGATGTAGAGCAGCTGGTCGGGGAAGGTGGGCATGTCGATGACTCCTTTGCAGCGGGAGACCAGCGGGCGTCAGCGCGTGAGATGCAGGAACTGCAGGTGACGCTCGTACTGGTCGATGATGTCGTTGATGATCTGCTGGCGGCTGTAGCCGAACAGCTCGTAGTCCTGTCCACCTTCATAGAGGTGCACTTCGGCGCGGTAGTAACGCTGGTTGCGGAAGCGCTGCGCGGCGAACGAAGGCGTGAGGTAGCCGCGCATGATCACCTGGTAGGTGAACACCTGCTGCTCGCCATGGTCCACCAGCAGTTCCATGTGGCCCGGCTCGAACTTCGTCTGCACGTCCAGGCCCTGTTCGAGCAGCTGCGCGGCAACCGCTTCGATCGCCGGCTTCACATCGGTATCCATGAACCGGTACACCTCGTCGCGTACCGGGAAATGCACTGCCTGGGTGATGCGCTGGCGCCAGCCGCGCTGATGCCGCGATTGCCCGATCAACGGGATCGGCGAGTACTGCGAGGCCTTCTTGCGCTGCGACTCTTCGCCCAGCGCACGGGTCAGCCCCCACAGCATCAGCAGCAGCACCACCGAGAACGGCAGCGAAGCCAGCACCACGGCGGATTTGAGTGCATCCATGCTGCCGGCCAGCAGCAGCCCGGCGGTGACCAGCCCGGTCATCACGCCCCAGAACACGCGCAGCCAGCGCGGGCCGTCGTCTTCGGGATTGCCGCCCTGCGAGGACAGCGTGGACAGCACGACCGTGCCGGAATCGGCCGAGGTGACGAAGAAGATGAAGCTGACGATCACCGTGACGGCGATGACGGCGCGGCTCCATGGGTAGCTTTCCAGCAGCGCGTACAGCACGGTCGGTGGGTTCTCCACCGCCATCTGCGCCAGGTGCACCTGGTCATGGTGCAGGATCTGGTCAAGCGCGCTGTTGCCGAAGATCGACAGCCAGGCCAGGGTGAACCCCAGCGGGATCAGCAGCACGCCCAGCACGAACTCACGGATGGTGCGGCCGCGCGAGATGCGCGCGATGAACAGGCCCACGAACGGCGCCCAGCCGATCCACCAAGCCCAGTAGAACACCGTCCAGTTGCCCAGCCAGTCCGGGCGCCCGCCGTAGGCGTACACATCGAAACTCTTGCCGACCACGTTGCCCAGGTAGTCGCCCATGTTCTGGATGAAGGCGTTGAGCAGGTACTGGGTGGGGCCGGCAAACAGCATGAACAGCAGCAGCGAGATCGCCAGCAGCATGTTGATGTTGGACATCCAGCGCACGCCTTTCTCCACCCCGGAGACGGCCACGGTGATCGCCGCGCCCATCATCAGCACGATCAGCCCGACCTGCACCCAGGCCGCATGCGGCACCGGGAACAAGGTGTTCAAGCCGGCGTTGAGATGCAGCACGCCAAAGCCCATGTCCGCGCCGAGGCCGAACACGGTGGCCACGATGCCCAAGGCATCCACGGTGTAGCCGATCGGCCCGTTGATGCGCTTGCCGATCAGCGGATACAGCGCCGAGCGCAGTGCCAGCGGCAGGTTGTGGCGATACGCGAAGTAGGCCAGCGCCATCGCCGCCAGCGCGAACACGCCCCAGCCATGCAGGCCCCAGTGCAGGAACAGCAGCTGCATCGCCTGGCGCGCGCTGGCCTCGCCACTGCCGGTGCCGCCCTGCGGCGGCAGCAGGTAATGGGTCAGCGGCTCGGAGACGCAGAAGAAGAACAGGGTGATGCTGATGCCGGCGGCGAACAGCATGCCGGCCCAGGACAGATAGCTGAACTCCGGTTCGTCATGGTCCGCGCCCAGCTTGACGCTGCCATAGCCGGACAACGCCACGCCGACCACGAACACCAGGTACACGGTCATCGCCAACAGGTAATACCAGCCGACATTGCGCGAGGCCCAGGTCTGGGCATCGAGCAGCATCACGCCGGCATCGATCGGAAACACGGTGACCAGAATGGCGAATGCCGCCACGATCGTGGCGGCAAGCAGGAACACGGGTCGAAGCGTGCGCACCTCGGACAGAGGCGGCTCCACGGTACTCATGGGGTGGGGGATACTCCCGGTGCCGGAGCGGCAGACGGCGGGATTTATCGCACAGGCGCTGTGGACAGCCTGTTTACACGCTCACGATGCCCGCCGCGCAAGGGCGGCGGGTGACCAGGGGGTCAGCGCAGCGCGCTGGTCGGCACATCGATCGACATCGCCAGTGCGAGGTGATCGGAGAACGCGGCCGGCACGGCTTCGGCGCTGCGTTGCTGCAGGCCATCGCTGAGCAGGATGTGGTCGATCGCCCGGTCCGGGCGCCAGCTGGGGAAGGTCGGCACCACGCAGCCCGGCGGCTGCAGCGTCGTCTTCTGGTACAGCACCTGCATTTCCGGTCGCTCGGCCAGGCAATTGAAATCGCCCATCAGCACGGCGTTGGGGTGGTCGGACAGCAGATCGGCAATGAAGGCCAATTGCGACATTCGCGAATTGGTCCCCAAGGACAGATGCGCCACCGCCACCGCCAGGCCCTGGCTGCCTTCGCCGAACTTGGCCAGCAACACGCCGCGCCCACCGATCCGGCCGGGCAGGGCGTGGTCCTGCACCTCGACCGGCTCCAGCTTGCTGAGCAGGCCGTTGGCGCTGGAGGCCACCCCGCCCATGCGGCGGTTGGGCTGGTGGCTCCAGTAATTGAAGCCGGCACGCTCGGCCAGATAGTGGGTCTGGTTGGTGAAGCCCGAGCGCAGGCTGCCGGGGTCGGCCTCCTGCAGGCCGACGATGTCGTGTTCGCGGGCCATCTGCGCGATGGCATCCAGGCTGGTTCGCTTGCGCCCGGCCGGCAGTGCGTGCGACCAGCTGCGGGTCACGTAATCACTGTAACGGCGGGTGCTCGAACCGGCCTGGATGTTGGCCGTCAGCAGGCGCAGGGTCCGCGTGTGGGGGGAGGTCACGACGGTTGGCTATCGCAGGATCAGTTGGCCTTGGCCGCGCGTTCGCGCGCGATCAGGTGATCGGCGATGCGCAGCATGTCCGGGAAGCCCTTGCCCTTGACCAGGTACTTGCCATTGACGATCACCGACGGGGTGCCGCTGATCTTGCTGCGCTGGGCGAACTGCTTGGCCGAGTTGGTCTTGGCGTTGATGGCGAAGCTGCCCATCATCGCGGCGAACTGCTTCGGGTCGGCGCCGTGCTTGCCGTAGAAGTTGGCGATATCTTCGACCGAATCACGGCCGCGCTCGCCCTTCAGGCTCTGCTCGGCGTGGATCGCCGCGTACATGGCTTCGTGGGTCTTTTCCTGCAGGCCCATGGCCTGCGCGGCATAGAACGCACGGCCGTAGTCATCCCAGGTACCGCCGAACATGGCCGGCACGTAGACGAAGCTGACGTCGCTCGGCAGGCCGGCCTTCCACGGTCCGATCAGCGGCTGGAACGCGGCGCAGGCCGGGCACACGTAACCGAAGATCTCGGCGACTTCGATCTTGCCGGTGGCCGGCTGGAACGGCTGGCCGTTTTCGATCACCACGTAGTCGGTGCCGGCGACCGGTTCCGGGCCGGTCGGGCGCGAGGAGGCGGGGGCGGGCGCCGGGGTGGTGGCGTCGGCAGCGGCGGTCTCGGCGGCGGCGGTTTCACCGCTGGCGGCCGGGGCCTGCTCGGTCGGCGTGGCCGTTTCGGTAGCCGGGGTGCTGCTCGGGGCGGCCGGTTCGGCCGGGGCGGTGGTGTTGGCGGTACCGTCCTGGGCCTTGCAGGCGGCCAGGATCGGCAGCAGGGCCATGAGCGTAATGGCGAAACGGGTCTTCATCGAAGCATCTCCAGCGGATGAGCATGTTGGGGCCGACGCTGGGAGCGTCGGCCACGGAAGCATGATGACACGCGGAAACGAGCGTCCCGCGTGCACGGTGCGTGATGGTTCAGCGAGCGCTGTCAGAGCGCCTTGCCGCTGCGCGCGCGGGCGATCAGGGCATCTGCATTGCGCAACATGGACTCGAACGAGTCGCCTTTGACCAGGTACACGCCGTTGACGATCAGCGTCGGCGTACCCGGCACCTTGGTGCGCAGGGCGAAGGCGCGGGCGGCCTTGACCTTGGCATCCACCGCATCGCTCCTGAGCGCGGCGATGTACTGCGGCGGCGCCACGCCGAAGCCCTGGTAGAACGCGGCCAGTTCGTCCGGCGAGACGTTCTGCATCGGCAGCGAGCCCTTCTCATGCAGGGCATCGAACATCGCGCGGTGGCTGCGCTTGGCCACGCCCAGCTGATCGGCAGCGTAGTAGGCGCGGGCAAACGAATCCCAGACACCGCCGAAGGCGGCCGGCACCGGGGTGAAACGGACGTCCTTGGGCAGCTTGGCGGCCCAGGCTTCCAACTGCGGCTCGAAATGCGCGCAGTGCGGGCAGGTGTAGCCGAACATCTCCACGACTTCGATCTTGCCGGCCAGCGGCGCGAACGGTCCGGCGTCGGCGATGCGGTCGTAATCCTTGCCCTCCACCAGCGGGGCCGGGGGGGCAGCGAGGGTGCTCAACGGGCTCAGGGCCAGCAGCAACAGCATCAGGCGGGGCATCAACGTCATCTACATCCATCTCCATACAGAAAAAACGACGCCGGCCCAGTCGCCGGCGTGGCAGTGAACATACCCCGCCAGCCAAGGCGGCCGCATCTGTCATCCGACCAAGGGGATGCGCTGCGGTGTGGGCGGTGGTCAGGGTGCCTGCGCGCCCCCCGCGACCGGCGTTGCCGCAGCCACGTCATCGGCGCGGTTGTGCAGGCCCTGCAGGTAACTGGCCAAGGCCTGGATTTCCTGCTCGGTCAACGACTTGGCGATCGTGGCCATGATCTGGAAGTGGGCCTTGTCGGTTTCCTGGGTGGTCCCGGCCTGGTACTCCTGCAGGCGACGCGCGACATAGGCCGCGTGCTGGCCACTGATATGCGGGTAGGCCGGGCCCGGGTTGCCGGCGCCGGTGGGGCCGTGGCAGGCCATGCAGGCAGGGATGCCACGCTCGGCATCACCCCCGCGATACAGCTGCTGGCCGATCTCATAGAACTTCCTGCCGGCATACGGGCCTTCGGTGACCGCGCCATCGTCGGCGATGCCGGCCGTGGCCTTCTGCGTGGCGAAATAGGCGCCGATGTCGCGCATGTCCTGCGGGGTGAGGTCCTGCACGAACGGCACCATTGCCGCCGAGGCGCCGGAGGTGCGCTGGCCATTGGCGATCAGGGCCATCTGCTGGGCGCTGTAGCGCTCGCTCTGGCCGGCGATGCTCGGGTACATCTCCACCGTGGAGTTGCCATCGGCCGAGTGGCAGGCTGCGCAGGCCGCGGCCTTGGTCTGCCCGGCCTTGGGATCGCCCCAGGTGGTTTTGCTGAAATCGACCTCCAGCGAGGCGGTCCTGATCGGCCCGTTGTCCGGCAACGGGGTGATCGAGGTCTGGGCAACGGCAACGGCGGCGAGCAGCGAGACAGCAAGTGCGGAAACGGCAAGAACGCGAGCATGGCGCATGCGGAAGCTCCGTGTGGACCGGCCTGGCGGTTGCGGGACCGCAACCACGGGGATCGCCCGATTATCAACGCCGTTTCACGCCACGGTCAACGCAGGGCGCAGCAAAACCGGGGGCAGACAGCGCGGAGCAGCCCCGGACATGCGATCCTATGCCCATGTCATTGCTCCTCGAACGCGCCCAATACCTGCTTTCGGCCCACAACACCCGGCAATTGCCGGAAGACGTGGGCGCGGAAGTCGCCTTTGCCGGTCGCTCCAACGCCGGCAAATCCAGTGCCCTCAACGCCCTCACCCGCCAGAACAGCCTGGCCCGGGTCTCCAAGACCCCCGGCCGCACCCAGCAGCTGGTGTTCTTCGAGGTCACCCCGGAGGCCAAGCTGGTCGATCTGCCCGGTTACGGCTACGCCAAGGTCCCGCTGGACCTGCAGGCGCACTGGCAGGCCTTCATCGACCAGTACTTCCGTACCCGCGAGGCCCTGCGTGGCCTGGTGGTGGTGATGGACATCCGTCACCCGCTGAAGGACTACGATCGCCAGATGCTGGCCTATGCCGTGCAGCGCGGCCTGCCCGCGCACGCGCTGCTGACCAAGGCCGACAAGCTTGGCCGTGGCCAGCAGGGCATCGCCCTGCAGAAGGTGCGCAAGGAACTGCATTCCTCGTTCGGCGACACCGTCAGCGTGCAGACCTTCTCCGGCCCCGCCCGCCAGGGCGTGGATGAAGCCCGCGGGATCATCGGCGGCTGGCTGGGCCTGAACAAGCCGGCGCCCGAAGCGGCCTGATCCGGGCGTTGCCGCGGTCCAACGGGCCGCGCGGCGCCGGGTAGTGCCGGCCGCTGGCCGGCTGCTCTTTCCATCAGATGTATCGGGAGCCGGCCAGCGGTCGGCACCACCCGAATGCGCCTGACGCCCCGTGTACGGCGCGGTCGTGTCCCCTCATTTCGCCGGTAACGGCGCGAATTCGCCCGGCACCCAGGCGAACGCCTCTCCTTCACGCCGGACATGGCCCAGCCCTGGGAACGGCAGGTGCGCGCCGGCCACCCACCAGCCCTGATCCGCAGCCTGCGCCATCATCCGGCGCCGACTGGCGATCGCAGCCGTGCGGTCGCTGTCGGCTTCATAGGAGGCCTGCGGCTGGGCGAACTGCACGGCATGGAAATGCACGAGGTCGCCCCACACCAGCAGCTGCTGGCCGGCGCCACCATCGATCCGGTAAGACACATGCCCGACGGTGTGGCCGTGGCTGTCCAATGCGGTGATCCCGGTCGGCAACGTGTCGCCAGGGGCAAAGCGCTTCAATTTCCCGCTCGCTTCATACGGTGCCACCGCCTTGCGTGCCAATGCGAAGGCAAACCGGACGCCCTGCGGCGCGGTGGCTTCACTGGCCGGATCCAGCCAGAACGCCGCATCGGCGGCGGACAGCCACACCGTGGCATTCGGGTAGGCCAGCGTGTCCTGCGCATCCAGCAGGCCACACAGGTGGTCGGGGTGGGCGTGGGTCAGCACGACATCATCCACCTCGGCCGGGTCATAGCCGGCCTTGCGCAGGTTGCCCAGCACCTGGCCCAGCCCGGGGCCGAAGCACTGCGCGGTGCCGGTATCGACCAACGTCAGGTGATCGCCCTGCTGCACCAGGTAGGCGTTGACCGCGGTCTGCAGGCCTTTGCCATCCTCGGGCACGTAGCGGTGATCGAGCAGGCGGGTGACCGCGCCGGGAGCGATCCCGACGAGTTCCTGTCGGCCCAGTGCGACCGTGCCGTCGAACAGGGCAGTGACCTGCAACGTGCCGATCTGCTGGTGGTAGACGCCGGGCACCTGCCCGCGCGGGGTGTGTGTGGTGGTGGCCAGTGCCGGGCCGGCGGCAACGGCCAGCAGCAGCGCCGTGGCGAGCGTGCGAATGCGGGGAAACGACATGTCAGGATCCGAACGGAGCGGCAGTGCCGCGGTGTCTCCATGCTGCGCGTGCCGCCTGCTGCGATCCGCTCAGAATGCCGCGCGATCCGCTCGCCTCAGCTGTTGCCGATCGCCGCCGGTTCCAACCCGTAACGTTCGGCGAAGCGCTTGTTGAAGCTCCCCAGCGAGCGGTAGCCCACGCGCGCAGCCACCGTTTTCAGCGGCAACCGGGTGGTGTAGAGCAGGCTCATGGCATGCGCCAGCCGCGCATCGGTGATCAGCTCGCGCACGCTGGACTGCTCGCTGGCCAAGCGCCGCCGCAGGGTCGCACCGCTGAGCCCGAGCTGCGCTTCGAAATCGCGTGACTGCCAGTCGCGCTCGGGCTGGGCCGCGATCAGATCGCGGATGCGATCAGCCACGCTGGGCTCGGGTGGAATCAGCAGGCTGCCATGTCCGCGCCGGCAGAACGCCACGGCCAGCCCGGCCAGCGCCAACCGCGCTTCGGTGTAGTGGCCCTGCTCCAGCGCCTGCCGCCATTGCAGCAGCGTCGCGCCATGCTCGGCCAGCGGCAGCCGTGCCAGCGCGTCACCGGCGTCGGGCAGGGGCTCGTTCCACAGCGCCCGGGCGGCCGTGAGCGCTTCGGCGCACAGCGGCACGATCGCACTGAGGTACAGGCCGCTGTGCGGATCGGGAATGTTGACCACATCGATGCGGCAGCGACGGGTGATCAGGAACAGATCGCCCGGGGCGAATTCCAGGGATTGCTGCGCGGTGCGAACCTGCTTGCGTCCCTGCAGGAGGATGGCGAACTGTGGCTGCGGGATGTCCACCGAGGAGGCGCCATGCTCGCGGCGTGCGGTGATGCAGGCGTAGCCATCGGCGCGCTGGCAGTCGGCCAGGCTGGCCAGTCTCGCCAGCAGCGAAGCGGTGGTATCGATCGGGATGGACATGGCTCAGCCTGCCACGTTGAACAGGTGTCCGACCAGCGCCGCCGCAGCCATCGCAATGGCACCCCAGAACGTGACGCGCAACGCACCGCGCAGGCGCGGGGCACCGCCGGCGTGCGCGGCCAGCGTGCCGGTCAGGCACAGCCCCAGCAGCGTCACCATGGTGGTTGCCTGGCCGACGTAGGCATGCGGGGCGAGCAGGGCGGTCAGCACCGGCAACGCCGCGCCGCTGACGAAGGCACCGGCCGAGGCCATCGCTGCCTGCATCGGGCGCGCGCGCAGCTCTTCGGTGATGCCCAGCTCATCACGGGCGTGGGCGCCCAGCGCGTCGTGCGCCGTCAGCTGGGTGGCTACCTCGTGCGCCAGCGCGGGGCTCAGCCCACGCTGCCGGTAGATGGCCGCCAGCTCTTCCAGCTCGCTGTGCGGGTCTTCGTGCAGCTCGCGCTTTTCCACCGCCAGGTCGGCCAGCTCGGTATCGGCCTGCGACTGCACCGAAACATACTCGCCAGCCGCCATCGACATCGCACCGGCCACGGTCCCGGCGATGCCGGTGGCCAGGATGGTCGACGCCGTGGCACCACTGGCCGCGATGCCGACCACCAGCCCGGCCACCGAGACGATGCCGTCATTGGCGCCAAGCACGGCGGCACGCAGCCAGCCGACGCGGTCGGAGCGATGGACTTCCGGATGTCGGGATCGACTCATTGGATCAGTTTAGGGGGTCGCGACGGCCCGCGGCGGAATGACTCGCAGCCGCGGCGGGGGCGACGCAGCGTCAAGCCCATGCCAGTAGGATGCTGAAAACCGTCACGGTGACACGACGGCAGGGGACGCCACGATATAGTGCGCCCTTGCGATGCGGGGGCGCGAACCCCACATCCCCGCCCTGACCAGAATTCTGCGAGCCTCCCCTTGTCGAGCCCCAGCCACGTCGCCGAGACGCCGATCACCGACCGTAATGAACTGGTCGCCACGTTGGCCTCCGGCGAAAAGCCCCAGGCGCAGTGGCGCATCGGCACCGAGCACGAGAAGTTCGGCTTCCGCCTGGACGATCTGCGCCCGCCCACCTTTGATGGCGACCGCGGCATCGAAGCGCTGCTCAACGGCCTGACCCGCTTCGGCTGGGACCCGGTGCAGGAAGACGGACGCACCATCGCACTGCTGCGCGACAACGCCTCGGTGACGCTGGAACCGGCGGGCCAGCTGGAGCTCTCCGGCGCGGCGCTGGAAACCATCCACCAGACCTGCGTGGAAACCGGCACCCACCTCAACGAGGTGGCGCAGGTGGCCGGCGAACTGCAGCTGGGCTTCCTCGGCATGGGCTTCCAGCCGAAGTGGACGCGCGATGAAATGCCGTGGATGCCCAAGGGCCGCTACAAGATCATGCGCGAGTACATGCCCAAGGTCGGCACGCTCGGCCTGGACATGATGACCCGCACCTGCACGGTGCAGGTCAACCTGGACTACGCCACCGAAGCGGACATGGTGAAGAAGTTCCGGGTGTCGCTGGCGCTGCAGCCGATCGCCACCGCGCTGTTCGCCGATTCGCCGTTCACCGAAGGCGCGCCGAACGGCTACCAGAGCTACCGCTCGCACATCTGGACCGACACCGACAACGATCGCACCGGCATGCTCGACTTCGTGTTCGAGGACGGCTTCGGTTACGAGCGTTACGTGGATTACCTGCTTGATGTGCCGATGTACTTCTCCTACCGCGATGGCAGGTACCACGATGCCAGCGGCCAGAGCTTCCGCGATTTCATGGTCGGCAAGCTGCCGGTGCTGCCGGGCCAGCTGCCCACGCTGCGCGACTGGTCGGACCACATGACCACCGCCTTCCCCGAGGTGCGGTTGAAGAAGTACCTGGAAATGCGCGGCGCCGATGCCGGCCCGTGGAGCCGCCTGTGCGCGCTGCCCGCGTTCTGGGTGGGCCTGCTGTACGACGATGCCGCGCTGGATGCCGCCTGGGACCTGGTGCGTGATTTCAGCCTGGTCGAACGCAACGTCCTGCGTGATGGCGTGCCGCGCCATGGGCTGAAGCTGCCGTTCCGCAACGGCACCGTGCTGGACCTGTCGCGCGAGGCCCTGAAGATCGCCGTGGCCGGCCTCAAGCGCCGCGCTGCGCGCAACGCCGATGGCCAGGACGAAAGCAAGTTCCTGGAGGTGCTGCAGGAGATCGTCGATTCCGGGTTGACTCCGGCCGACCGCAAGCTGGCGCTCTTCCACGGCGAGTGGGGCGGCAACATCGATCCGGTGTTCAAGGAATTTGCGTACTGAGTTCGCATTGATCAACAAAAAACCCCGGCATTGCCGGGGTTTTTTCATGCCTGTGCGTAAAGATCAGGCGGCCTTTTCCAGCGTGCCCATGTCGATCACGAAGCGGTAGCGAACGTCGTTCTTCGCCATGCGCTCCCAGGCCTCGTTGACGGTCTTGATGTCGATCACTTCCACATCGCTGACGATGTTGTGCTCGGCACAGAAGTCCATCATCTCCTGCGTTTCGGCCATGCCGCCAATCGCCGAGCCGGTGATGTGCTTGCGGCCGAACATCATCGCAGCGCCCATCAGCGGCGGATCCAGCTCGGTCAACACACCGACCAGGCACATCGTCGCATCGCGCTTGAGCAGGCCCATGTACGGGTTGGTGTCGTGGCTGACCGGGATGGTGTTGAGCAGGAAATCGAAGCTGCCGGCGTGGGCCTTCATCTGCGCCGGATCGCGCGAGACCAGTACTTCATCGGCGCCCAGGCGCTTGGCATCGGCACCCTTTTCCGGGGTGGTGGTGATCATCACCACGGTGGCGCCCATCGCCTTGGCGAACTTCACGCCCATGTGGCCCAGGCCGCCCAGGCCGATGACGCCGACCTTCTGGCCGGGGCCGACCTTCCAGTGGCGCAGCGGGGAGTAGGTGGTGATGCCTGCGCACAGCAGCGGTGCGGCGGCCTTGAGGTCGAGCGTCTCGGACACCTTCACCACGAAGCGCTGCTCGACCACGATGTGGTCCGAGTATCCGCCGAAGGTCGGCTGGCCGCTCTCGCGCTCGGTGCTGTTGTAGGTGAAGGTGGCGCCCTTCTCGCAGTACTGCTCCAGATCTTCGTCGCAGGCGGCGCAGTGGCGGCAGGAATCGACCATGCAGCCGACGCCGGCGAAGTCACCCACCTTGAAGCGGGTGACGTTGGCACCGACCTCGGTCACGCGGCCGATGATCTCGTGGCCGGGCACCATCGGGAACTTGGAACCACCCCAATCGTCGCGGGCCTGGTGCAGGTCGGAGTGGCAGATGCCACTGAAGAGAATCTCGATGCGGACGTCATCGGGACCGGCCGGGCGACGTTCGAAGGAGAACGGCACCAGCGGCGCGGTCTGGTCGTGCACCGCATAACCATGGGCGAGGGACATGGGGAATCCTTGGCAGGTTTGTAGAAAGGCGCTTTACAATACGCCCCGATCCCGTGCACAAAAAGTCAGGATATCGGCATGATTCATCAAGTGAAACGGGATAATCATGGCCACTGACAACCTGACCCACCTCGCCGCCTTCGCCGCCGTGGCCCGCCACCGCAGCTTCCGCAAGGCCGGGGCGGAGCTGGCGCTGTCCACCTCGGCGGTCAGCTACGCGATCCGCGCGCTGGAAGAACGTCTGGGCGTGGGTCTGTTCCATCGCACGACCCGCAGCGTCGCCCTCACCGAAGCCGGCCAGCGCCTGCTCGAGCGCCTGCAGCCCGCGCTGGGGCAGGTGCATGACGCATTGGAAGAGATGAACCACTTCCGCGCGGCACCGGCCGGCCTTCTGCGCATCAACGCCACCCGCGCCGCCGTCCAGACCCAGCTCGGCCCACGCCTGGCGAAGTTCCTGCTCGCGCACCCGGATGTGCGTTTGGAGTTGGCCCAGGACGATGGCCTGGTGGACATCGTCGCCGGCGGTTACGACGCTGGCGTGCGCCTGCACGAATCGGTGCCGGAAGACATGGTGGCCGTGCCACTGGGGCCGGCGCTGCGCGGCCTGATCGTGGGTGCGCCCTCCTATCTGGCGGGGCGGGAGATACCGCAGCACCCCCGTGATCTGCATCGGCACGAGTGTGTGCGGTTCCGCTTCGCCAGCGGCCATCTCTACAAGTGGCAGTTCGAACGCGATGGCCAGGCTCTGGAGATCGACGTGCCCGGGCGCCTCACGTTGGGTGATCAGAACACGATCCTGCAGGCGGTGGTGGACGGGTTGGGGCTGGCCTACGTGCTGGAAGATTCCGCACGCCCGTATCTCGACGACGGCCGGCTGGTTGCCGTGCTGGAGGACTGGAGCGAGCCGTTCGCCGGCTTTGCGGTGTATTACCCACGGCAGCGGCAGATGTCGTCTGCGCTGCGGGCGTTCATTGATCTGCTGCGGGGGTAGCGGCTGCGGGCGGCATCTGCCCTGGATGCTCGTTCTTCAAAGGCGGATGCTGCATTCTGCGCATGCACCTCGCATCTGCTGGACGTATCTGGCGTCGAGTAGTGCAGATCCACGGCCTGTCCTCATCAACGGTGAAATGGATGCGTAACCGACGATTTGTGAACATTCTGGCGATGGTCGGCGGTGCCGTCCTTGCGCTGTACGCGGTGCTGATCCTGACGATCGCAACGACGGGAAATGTTACGCAGGGTCGCGCAGCACTGGCGTGTGGCGGGGCAGGGCTGCTGCTTGTCGCGGCGCCGTTGCTGGCCCTGCCATTCTTCCCGCGTTTTGCAAGGGCGCTCGCGCTGCTGGCGTTGGTCAGTTTCGCAGTGCTCGCGGGCTGGCTCGCGTTCTGGCCCCAGCCGACCATCACGCCTGATCCGCTCGTTCGGACGGCGGTAGTGGCGTTTGCGGTGTTGGTTGCCGGTCGCATCTATCTGGTACGCCGCCGCCGACCCTCGGGTCATCAGCCCTGATCAGCCCTGATCAGCCCTGCTGCGGAACCCACCGCGAAGGGGATTCCGTGGATGCTGTATACTCACCCCCAGTATAGTTAACCGGCCTTTTGCCCCATGCCCCATTCCCCGCAGGAAAAAAAGCGCGTTCTCGCCCGGGTCCGTCGGATCCGCGGCCAGTGCGATGCACTCGACCGCGCGCTGGAAGCCGGGGCCGAGTGCGGGCCGGTGCTGCAGCAGATCGCCGCGATCCGTGGTGCCGTCAACGGGCTGATGTCCGAAGTGATGGAGGCGCATCTGCGCGAAGAGTTCGGGCAACCGGCCCAATCCGATGCGCAGCGCGATGAGCGCGTGCGCGAGATGAGCATGCTGATCCGTTCCTATCTGAAATGAGTGCGCGGGTGCCCGCGTACTGCCCATCTTTGTTCCCTGCCTTGGAGTGCTTCCCATGAAATCCCGTGCCGCCGTTGCCTTCGCCGCTGGCGAACCGTTGAAGATCGTCGAGATCGATGTCGCGCCGCCGCAGAAGGGCGAAGTGCTGGTCAAGATCACCCACACCGGTGTCTGCCACACCGATGCGTTCACGCTGTCCGGCGATGATCCGGAAGGTCTGTTCCCGGCGGTGCTCGGCCATGAAGGCGCGGGCATCGTGGTCGAAGTGGGCGAGGGCGTCACCAGCGTCAAGCCGGGCGACCACGTGATCCCGCTGTACACCGCCGAGTGTGGTGAGTGCCTGTTCTGCCAGAGCGGAAAGACCAACCTGTGCGTGGCCGTGCGCGCCACCCAGGGCAAGGGCGTGATGCCCGATGGCACTACCCGCTTCAGCTACAACGGCGAACCGATCTACCACTACATGGGCTGCTCCACCTTCAGTGAGTACACCGTGGTGGCCGAAGTCTCGCTGGCCAAGATCAATCCGGAAGCCAACCCGGAACACGTCTGCCTGCTCGGCTGCGGCGTGACCACCGGCATCGGCGCGGTGCACAACACCGCCAAGGTGCAGGAAGGCGATTCGGTGGCGGTGTTCGGGCTGGGCGGCATCGGCCTGGCGGTGATCCAGGGCGCGCGCCAGGCCAAGGCCGGCCGCATCTTCGCGATCGATACCAACCCCTCCAAGTTCGAACTGGCCAAGCAGTTCGGCGCGACCGATTGCATCAACCCCAAGGACCATGACAAGCCGATCCAGCAGGTCATCGTGGAGATGACCACGTGGGGCGTGGACCATACGTTTGAATGCATCGGCAACGTCAACGTGATGCGCGCCGCGCTGGAATGCGCGCACCGTGGCTGGGGCCAGTCGGTGGTGATCGGTGTGGCCGGCTCGGGCCAGGAAATCTCGACGCGTCCGTTCCAGCTCGTCACCGGCCGCTCGTGGAAGGGCACCGCCTTCGGTGGCGTCAAGGGCCGCAGCCAGCTGCCGGGCATGGTCGAAGACGCCATGAAGGGCGATATCGAACTGGCGCCGTTCGTGACCCACACGATGGGCCTGGACGAGATCAACGATGCGTTCGACCTGATGCACGAAGGCAAGTCGATCCGCTCGGTCGTGCATTTCTGAGCTACCACGGGCGGCGCGCGATCCGCGCCGCCCCTACGGAGAATCCCCATGGAACGCATCGAACACCGCGCCGCGTCCGGCGGTTGGCAGGACGTGTACAGCCATGCCTCGCAGGTGCTGGGCTGCGAGATGAATGTCGCCGTCTACCTGCCGCCGCAGGCGGCCACGCAGAAGCTGCCGGTGCTGTACTGGCTGAGCGGGCTGACCTGCAACGAACAGAACTTCATCACCAAGGCCGGCGCGCAGCGCTATGCCGCCGAGCACGGCGTGATCCTGGTCGCGCCGGACACCAGCCCGCGCGGCGATGACGTCGCCGATGCCGAAGGCTACGACCTGGGCAAGGGCGCTGGTTTCTATCTGAACGCCACCGAGCAGCCGTGGGCGGCGCACTACCGCATGTACGACTACGTGGTGGACGAACTGCCGGCCCTGATCGACGCGCATTTCCCGACCACCGGCGCGCGCGGCATCAGCGGCCACTCGATGGGGGGCCACGGTGCGCTGGTGATCGCCCTCAAGAACCCCGGTCGCTACAAGAGTGTGTCGGCGTTTTCGCCGATCGTCGCGCCGACACGCGTGCCGTGGGGCCAGAAAGCGTTCACTGCCTACCTGGGCGAGGACCGCGCCAGCTGGGCGGCCTGGGATGCCAGCGAACTGGTGGTCACGGCCACCGAGCGCCTGCCATTGCTGGTCGACCAGGGCGGTGGCGATGAGTTCCTCGACAACCAGCTGCAGCCGCAATGGCTGCAGGCCGCCTGCACGGCGGCCGGTCATCCGCTGACGTTGCGCCTGCAGCCCGGTTACGACCACAGCTACTACTTCATCAGCAGCTTCATCGGCGAGCACATCGCACATCACGCCAAGGCGCTGTACGCCTGAGGCACACCGGTGGACCCGCCGCTGGGCGGCGGCAACGCGCGCCGAACCGGGCCGGGCAAGGGGCCCGGCACGGCCCGGGGGTGCGCGCCTGGGCCTGGCACCTCACTCGGCGTGCCCCGCTCAGGTCTCGCCACCGCGCACTTCCACCAGCACCGGGCACGGCGCATGGTCCACCGTCCATTGCCCGACCGAGCGGTCCAGCAGGCGCTCCATCCGTGACAGGTGGCGGTGGCCGATGACGATCAGGTCGCAGCCGTGCTGGCGGGCATGGTCGCAGATCACCTGCGCCGGTTCGCCGGCCGGGTGATGCCCGAGGCCATCGATGCCGCGCTCGCGAAGGCGGCCGAGCGCGTTGGAAAGCAGCTGTTCGGCCTGGTGGACCTGGGCGTCGGCGGCCGGATACTCGGCGTGCTCGGCACGGGGCGCGTCGTCGGCCAGCGCGAAGGCCGGGTCAAGCACGCACAGCAGGTGCAGGCGCGAGGCAGGGCCGGCCAATGAGGCCGCCAGCTCCAGTACCTGCGCATGCTGGGGGCCGCCATCCAGGGCAACGAGGATCTTGGTGAACATCGGCATTCTCGGAAGAGGGGCCGCTAGGGTCGCCTACTGCCCGCACTGGACCCATACCGTGTGCCGCAGGCGAGTAGTGCGTGCAACGCACGAATAGGGGGTTTGGAGTGCAGTAAAGTCACCGCCACACGTTGAAGGTGATACTGCCGTGACCATGCCCGATCTGAACTTGCTCATCGCCCTGGATGCCCTGATCGAGGAGGGCAGCGTCGTGGGTGCGGCGCGGCGGATGAACCTCAGTGCCCCGGCGATGAGCCGCACCCTGGGCCGCATCCGCGAGGCGCTCGGCGATCCGGTGCTGGTCCGTGCCGGCCGCGGGCTGGCTCCGACCCCGCGCGCGCTGCAGCTGCGCGAGCAGGTGCGTGGGGTGATCGAGCAGGCACACCTGGTGTTCAACGCCGGCCGCGAGGTCGACATGATGACGCTGGAACGCACCTTCAGCATCCGCGCCAATGATGTGTTCGTCGGCACCTACGGTGGGCGGATGCGCGAACTGTTCAAGGCGCAGGCGCCGTGTTCGGTGCTGCGCTTCGTCCCCGAGGGCGATGGTGATGACGACGCGATGGAGCAGGGCCGGATCGATCTGCACATCAGCGCCGCCGGCAAACTCAGTGCCGATACCAAGGTGCAGAACCTGTTCAGCACCTCGTTCTTCGGTGCCGCGCACGAGGCCCACCCGATCTTCGCCGGGGAGATCACCGCCGAGCGCTTCGTGGCCTTCGACCACATTGCCGTATCGCGTCGTGGCCGTTGGTATGGCCCGATCGATGAGGATCTGGAGGCGCTGGGCCTGAGCCGGCGGGTCGCGCAGATCATGCCGACCTTCCACTCGGCGATCTTCGCCGCAGCCGATTCGGACCTGATCCTGCCGCAGATGCCCAGTGTGATGCTGGCCCGGCTGGAACGCCTCGGGGTTCCGCTGCGCCTGTTCGAGCTGCCGATTCCGGTGCGTAGCGCGATTGTCGTGCAGGCATGGCATCCCCGCCTGGACAGCGACCTGGCGCATCGCTGGCTGCGCCGCAGCATCAAGGCGATGTGCGACGCGGAGCCCACGCAGGCCTGACCGGCAACGGCCAGGTCCACCCGCAAGGCGACCGGCGAGGCGTGCGCGTGACGCACGCCAGCGATGGCCGACGCAGCATTTTTCGCAACATCGGCCCTGCCTAGACTGCCGCTCCCCGTCGTGGAGTGGCCTCATGTCCCTGTTGTTCCCACTGCCCCATCCGCCCGCCGGCGGTGCACGATGACTGCCGTGCCCGCGCCGCTGCCGATGGCGACTGCTGCACCGGCTGCACTGCCGGCGCAGACGGCGTTCGGCCTGCGCCTGGTGGTCGGCCTGTGCGGTGTGTTGTTGGCCGTGCTGATCTCGGGCATCAACGAAAACGTCACCAAGGTAGCGCTGGCCGACATCCGGGGCGCGATGGGCTTCAGCGTCGATGACGGCAGCTGGATCATCGCGCTGTACACGGCGATGTCGGTCAGTGCGATGGCGTTCGCACCGTGGTGTGCGGTGACCTTCTCGCTGCGCCGCTTTGCGATGGTGATGATCGGCGCCTTCATGGTGCTGGGCGTGGTGTGCCCGTTCGCGCCGGACCTGCCCTCGTTCATGATCCTGCGTGCGCTGCAGGGCCTGGCCGGTGGGGCGCTGCCGCCGCTGCTGATGAGTGTGGCGCTGCGTTTCCTGCCGCCGGGCATCAAGTTGTACGGCCTGGCCGGTTACGCACTGACCGCGACCTTCGGGCCGAGCCTGGGCACGCCGATGGCGGCCCTGTGGGTGGAGTTCGTGGGCTGGCAGTGGGCGTTCTGGCAGATCGTGCCGTGGTGCCTGGCCGCGCTGGGCATGGTGGCCTGGGGGCTGCCACAGGATCCACTGCGTCTTGAACGGTTCGCGCAGTTCAACGGTGTCGGCCTGGCACTCGGGTTTCCGGCGCTGGTGATGCTGGTGATCGGGCTGGTGCAGGGCCCGCGCCTGGAGTGGTTCGCCTCGCCGTTGATCTGCCTGCTGCTCGGTGGCGGCAGCGGACTGCTGGCGTTGTTCCTCTACAACGAATGGTCGCACCCGCTGCCGTTCTTCAAGCTGCAGTTGCTGGCCAACCGCAATCTGAGCTACGCCCTGATCACGCTGGGTGGCGTGCTGTTCGTGCTGCTGGCGGTGATCATGATTCCCTCCAGCTTCCTTGCCAAAGTGCAGGGGTACCGACCGCTGCAGACCGCGCCGATGCTGCTGTGGGTCGCGCTGCCGCAGCTGATTGCATTGCCGCTGGTGGCCACCCTGCTCAACCAGCGCCGGGTGGACAGCCGCTGGGTGCAGGCGATCGGCCTGGGCCTGCTGGCACTGGCCTGCGGCCTCGGTGCGCAGCTGACCACCGAGTGGCACCGCGACAACTTCGCATGGCTGCAGGTGATCCAGATCATCGCCCAGCCGATGGCGGTGCTGCCGTTGCTGCTGCTGGCCACCGGCAGCCTGGCGCCGACCGATGGCCCGTTCGCCTCGGCGTGGTTCAACACGGTCAAAGGGTTTGCCGCGGTGCTTGCCGGCGGCGTACTCGAGGCGGTCACCACCGTGCGCAGCCACCTGCATTCGACCGTGCTGGTCGACCGGATCGGCAACGCGCCCTGGCTCGACGCCAGCACCGCGCCAGGGTTGGGTGCTCGCCTGCACGCGCAGGTGGTGGCGCTGACCTCGGCCGATCTCTATCTCATCGTGGCGTGGGTGGCGGTGGCGCTGATCGCGCTGATTCCGTGGTTGCCCACACGCATCCATCCGCCACGTGCCGTGGCTTGAATCCAAGGAACTCCCCCGTGTCCCTGCATCGCAACTCCGTTCCCTTCGTCATCGCCGCCGGCCTGCTGCTGTTCGCTGGCGGTGCCTGGTGGCTGCTGCGCGACGGCCGCCATCAAACCACCAACAATGCCTATGTCACCGCGGACTTCACCGTGGTCGCGCCGAAGATCGCTGGCTTCGTCAGCGAGGTCCGCGTGCAGGACAACCAGAGAGTCAAGGCGGGCGATGTGCTCGCACGCATCGATGACCGCGATTACCAGGTCGCGCTGGCCACGGCCCGGGCGGATCTTGCCAATGCGCGGGCGCAACTGGCCAGCGCGCAGGCCGCACTGGCGCAGCAGGGCTCGGTGATCGACCAGGCCCAGGCCGGTGTGGATGTCAGTCGCGCCGAACTCCGTCTCGCCCAAGCCGATCAACGCCGTTACCAGGCCTTGGCCAGTGATGGCGCAGGCACCGTGCAGAACGCGCAGCAGGCGCAGTCGCGCCAGGCCGTGGCCGGTGCGCACCTGCAGCAGGGCACCGCTGCCGTACTCAATGCGCGCCAACGCATCGCGCTGCTGAGCGCCAGCGTGCAGTCCGCGCAGGCCGCCGTGCAGCGGGCTGAAGCCGCGCAGGCCCGAGCCGAACTGGATCTGTCGCACACCGAGCTGCGTGCGCCGATCGATGGCATGGTCGGCCGCCGCGCCGTACGCGTGGGCGCTTACCTCACCCCGGGCACGCCGGTGCTCGCGGTGGTGCCGCTGCAGCAGGCCTTCGTGGTCGCCAACTTCCAGGAAACGCAGATGACCCGGATGCATGCCGGGCAACGTGTGGATGTACAGGTGGATGTGTTCCCCGGCCAGCCGCTGCACGGCCGGATCGACAGCATCGCCCCGGCCACCGGCGTGACCTTCGCCGCGATCGCGCCGGAGAACGCCACCGGCAACTTCACCAAGGTGGTGCAGCGGATTCCGGTCAAGATCGTGCTCGACGAAGGCCAGCCGCTGGCGAACAAGCTGCGCGCGGGCATGTCGGTGGAGGCCAGCGTCGACCTGGACAGCGGCCATCGCGGCCTGGAAGGAGAGGGCGCATGACCGGCAAGGCAGCGTGGCGCGCGCTTTCGCTGGGCGCGCTGTGTGCGGCCTTGACGGCCTGCACGCTGGGCCCCGACTTTGTGCGCCCGACCGCGCAGCTACCCGCCGGCTGGCAGGGCGCTGCGGTCAGCGCGGACGCCCTGGCCAGCGATGCACAGTGGTGGGCCGGCTTCGAGGATCCCACCCTGGCCGCGTTGGCCGCGCAGGCGCTGCAGGCCAACCTGGACATCCAGCTGGCCGCCAACCGCGTGCAGCAGAGCCGTGCCGCGCGCGGCGTCATCGCCGCCGACCGCGCGCCCGCGGTGAGTGCCAGCGCCAGCGGCGTGCGCGCACGCAACAGCGAAATGGGCCTCAACGATCCGTCAGGCAACGGCGGGCGGGAGGATTACGGCCTGTTCCAGGCCGGTGTCGGCATGAGCTGGGAGCTGGACCTGTGGGGCCGCGTGCGGCGCCAGGTGGAGGCAGCCGACGCGCGCATCCAGATAGCCGATGAGGACGCCCATGCGGTGCAGACCGCCGTGCTGGCCGAAACCGCACGTGACTACCTGCAGCTGCGTGCGACCCGCCAGCTGTTGGCCATTACCGAGGACAACCTGCGCATTGCACGCGACATCGCGCGATTGACCCGCGTCCGTCAAACGCAGGGCGTGGCCAGCACCCTGCAGGTGGCCAGTGCCGCCGCCCAGGTGGCGGCGCTGGAGGCCCGTCTAGTGCCGTTGCGGCATCGCGATGCTCAGTTGCGCAACGCACTGGCGATGCTGCTTGGCTACCCCCCGAGAACGCTGGATGCAGACCTTGCCGACATCCGCCGCGACTGGCCGGCATTGCCCACTATGGCCACCGGACTGCCCAGCGAGCTGGCCGAGCGCCGCCCGGACATCCGGCGCGCCGAAGCGGCCTTGCATGCGGCCACCGCCTCGATCGGCGTGGCCAAGGCCAGCTTCCTGCCACGGATCACCCTCAACGGCGACATCGGCTACCAGGCGCAGCAGCTGGACGATCTGGATGGCTGGAACGCGCATCGCTTCAGCATCGGGCCGTCGATCAGCCTGCCGATCTTCCAGGGCGGCCGGCTCAAGGCCAACCTCGCGCTGAGCCGGCTGCAGCAGCAGCAGGCGGGGCTGCAGTTCCAGCGCACCGTGCTGCAGGCCTGGCACGAAGTAGACGATGCGATCGATGGCTACGCCGCCGAGCAGCAGCGCGGGGCCGCGCTGCAGGTTGCGGTGGACCAGAGCGAACGCGCGCTGGACGCGGCGCGCCGCCAATACCAGGCGGGTGTGGTGGACATGCTGGACGTGCTTACCACCCAGCGCATCGCGCTGGACAACCAGGCCGCGCTGGCCAACAGCCAGGCCACTGCCGCCATCGCCCGGGTGGATCTGTACCGCGCGCTGGGCGGCGGCTGGCAATGACATGGAAACGCCGGGCCATGTGCTGCGGACCCGGCGGATACATCAATGCTCCTCCGCCACCTCGCCGTAGAACCAGTATTCCTGCTCCAATCCGTCATCGTGTTCGGTAGGAGGAATACTGACCTGCACGCCGCGCTCCTGAACGCCTTCGGGCAGGGCGAGTTGCCACTCGTCGGCCAGGCTGCGTGAGGTGATTGCGGTAACCTGGCCATCCGCTGTGGTGGCCACATGCCCTTGGAAGTAGTCTTCGTCGAGATAGAGGCAGATCTCGCTTGCGAACATGCCTGGCCAAGCGATGCAGCAGGTCACCCGCACGGCCGCCTGCGAAACAGGGCGTGACTGGATCAGGTTGGTGCATGCGGCAATGAGCGATTGGGCGCAGGCCCGCTGGATTTCCCGTGTGGAGGCAGGACCCTCGATCAGGTCGGCACGGGTGGGAATCTTGTAATTCCAGTAGCGGGCTTCATTGCCCAGGGCTTCTGGGGAGGGAAATGCACCGCTGAAGGAGCCGGCCCACTGTTGCAGGTTGCGCAGCCGGCGTGGAGCGTCGCGCAGCTTCTTCTTGCCGCGCGTACCCGGCCGGGTGATGGCATGATTGTTTCTCATCCCGACAGTGTGCCAGCCGCATGATCGGTGCGCTGGAAAGCGCCAACCAAGGTTGGCGTCTACCGGAGCGTAGCGATCGGGATCGGGGTGATCGCGACGCCGCGCTGGTAGCGCCGGGCCATGCCCGGCGCGGACGGATGCCTCAACGCACGTTGCGCAGTTCCCAGTGACTGCCGGCCAGCATGCGCAGGCGCTGCTTGAACACCTCGCTGTCGATGCTGGTGGTGGCGCACAGGTTGATGCGCAGATCATCCTGCGCGCCGGTCACGGTCGCGGCCGGATCGGTCGCGCCCCACTGCGGATCGACCGCATCGGGATCGTCCTGCTTGGCGCGCCAACGGTCGAACAGCACCGTGGTGCGCAGGGCGTTCTCGAGTTCTTCGGCCAGCCCGGCCGCACCCTGGGCGCGGAAGGACAGGTCCGGATCGTTGCCGCGCGCCTTGGCCGGATCCGGCAGGCTGATGTCGTAACTAACTGGCATGGTGACCTCCATTGAATGCGGCAAGGCTGGCAGAGACGCGGTGGAATCCGCGTGCAGAACCGGCGGCCGTGCCCGGATCGTGGCATGGCCGCTGCAGGGCTGGCCAGGGTGCTCAGCCGCTGAAGACATGCGGGCCGTCGGCGAAGCCGATCGTTACCGCGCCCTTGCCCACGTTGACCATCCCGGTCAGGCTCATGACCGCCTCGAACACATCCACGCCCTGCGCCTGGCAGGTCTCACGCAGCGCGGCATAACCGGGCAGGGCCCGCAGGTCGGCCAGCTCGCCGCCGTAGCTGATGCACACCGTGGGCGTCATCAGGCCGGCCTTGACCCGTTGCCCGACGAAATCGAACAGCTTCTGCACGGCGTTGTCGAAGCCCTTGATCTTGGCCACCGGCCCGGTCTCGCCGCGGTAGCCATGCAGCACCGGCTTGATGTCCAGCGCACTGCCCAGCGCGGCGCTGATCAGCCCCACGCTGCGATCGCCCTTGTGACGTGCGCGGGCGCGCATGTAGTACAGATCGCGGGTGATCATGTAGCCGTGCACGTTGTGCGCCAGCAGTTCCAGCCGCTCGCGGATCTGCTGCACGCTCGCGCCGCTGTCGCGCAGGCGCACTGCTTCCACCGCGGTCACGCCCTGGGCGGCAAACAGGTTCTGGGTATCGAGCACGCGCAGCGCGAACGGTGAGTTGAACCCTGCCGCCTGCCGTACCGGCTTGTAGTCGTTGAGGATCGCGAAGCTCGCCTGCATCGCGTTGTCGTGGATCGGGCTGCGGGTCTTGGTGATCGTCATGCAGAAGACATGGTCGTAGTCGATCACCAGCTTGCCCAGGAACAGGTCCCGGATCTGGTTGACGGTGAACGGAATGGTCTCCGCCTCGGCGCCGTGCTCGGCCACGTGGGCATGCAGGAAACTCAGCGTGGCCTGTTCGTCGCGATGGTCGGCCAGCATGGCTTCGCCGATGCGGACGGTGATCGGCAGCAGCACGATGTTGTGTTGTTCAATGAAATCCTGCGGCAGATCGCACGCAGAGTCGACCACGATTCCGATGCGCATCCTGTGCCCCTCCGGCAGGTTGTAGGTTCGGAAACGTGAACGCTATCGCAAAACGGCTCGGCTTGCCTGACCGGGGAGAGGGGCCGGGCGTCAGCGGCTGCGTTCCACCGCTACCGGCAGGTCCTTGATCCGGGCCCACTCCCCCTGCTCAAGCAGGCCCGGGTCGGCCAGCACCGCCTGCATCAGCGGGTGGGCGTCGTTGCCCCAGAACAGTTCGCTGCCGATCGCCAGCGTCGGCACGCCGAACACCCCCGCGGCCAGCGCGGCATCCGTGTTGCGCCGCAGTTCCTCTTTGACCGACGGTGCGCCGATCGCCGCGGCGACATCGGCGATGTCCAGCATCGCGCCGGGCAGGGCGAGCGCGGCGGCACTGTCGCCGGCGTGGCCATCGCGCCAGATCCAGTTGAACAGGATCTCGACCGCCTCGTGGCTGGCACCGGCGGCCAGGCACAGACGCAGCGCCGCCAGCGGGTTGAACGGATGGCCCGGCGGAAAGCGCAGTGTCACCCCGGCGCTGCGCGCCTGCCACAACGCCTGCCGGTAGGTGAACACCCGCTTGGCCGGAATCTCGGCCGGGCCCAGGTTGCCCAGGTGATGCAGTACCGCGCCCAAGGCGATCGGCACCGGGGCGATGCTCTTGAACTGCGGCAACGCCTTGAGCTGTTGCCAGTGCAGATAGGCGAACGGTGAGACGAAATCGAAGTACCAGCGCAGGGCCATGATCGGGTGCTCACGTTGCAGGACGACAGGGGTGCGCAAACAGGGCCGCCGCAGGCAGCGGCCCTGTGCAGGGGCTCAGCGCGAGTATGCGCGTGGTTCGCTCGACGCCGGGGCCTGGTAGCGGTCGCGCAGTTCGGTCTGGCGTGAACGCATCGGCATCGCGCGGCCCCCCAGCCAGACCTGCTCGGCATAGTGGCCGACATCCAGCGGATCGCCCTCCCACAGCACCAGGTCGGCCAGCTTGCCGGGCTCGATGGTGCCGAGGCGGTCGCCGACGCCCAGCGCCTGTGCCGGGACCCGGGTCAGGCCGGCCAGGCCATCCCCCCAGGGCAGCCCGTTGGCGACCGCATTGCCGGCCAGCTGGCGCATCTTGCGCGCGTTGTGCGAGGCATCGTCGCGCTGGGCGAAGCTGACCGGCACGCCGGCCGCCTGCAGGCGTGCGGCGTTCTGCAGGGTCGCGCCGAGTTGATCGAAGCTGGTCGGCAGGTTGCCCAGCCCATCCACGAACACCGGCACGCCGGCCTGGGCCAGCTGCGGAGCCAGGCGCCACGCCTCGGCCCCGCCGGCGATGGCGATCTTGACCTTCTCGCGGCCGGCCCAGCGCAGCAACTGGCGGATGTCGGCGGCGCGGTCGACCTGCACCACGATCCGCCCCTGGCCGGCCAGGTAACGCGCCAGCGTGGCGCGCCCGGCCGGTGTCAGCAGGGCATGCGGCGAATCGGCCGGAACGCGGCCCCGTGCTTCGCTGACCATCTGCTCCAGCAGCATCCACTGCGCGGCGCGCGAGGTGCCGGTCAGCTCCGCACCGGACGCGCCGAGACGAATGAACAACGCCTGCGGGCCGACCGGATCGGCACTGCCGTCCAGCCGCACCACCCCGCCCTGGCCGGCGATGAAGCCGCCGCCGGTATTCGCCCCGAGCATGGTGAAGCCGATGCCGTCCAGCCGCGCGACCGGGATCAGCACCGAGTCCGGATTGAAGGCCAGGGTCACGTCGAATTCCGGGCGCAGCGGCTGGTCGTCCAGTTTCAGTGTGCTGTCCACCGTGGCTGACTCCCCGGAGACTTCTTCGATGCCGATATCGGTGATGCCGCCGAACAGCGCCGGGGTCAGTGGCTTGCCCGCCGCCTCGACCACGGCCACGCCGGCCGGCGCCGACAGGCCCGGACCGACGGCGCGGATCACGCCGCCCTGGACCAGCACGTCGCTGTGCTCCAGGCTGCCGCGCGCCGCGGCGGTATGTACGGTGGCGTTGCGGATCAGCAGGTCCTGCGCGGACACGGATGTCGCTACGCAGGTACCCGCAAGCAACAGCAGTGCGCGCGGCAGCAGGCGCATCGGGACGCGGCGGCTCATGGGCGTGCCTCCTGGCCAAGCATGAAGTCCGACAGCGGCTGCCGCCTCACGTCCTGGCGGTCATAGACCTGGTGGCCATCGACGTAGACTTTCTCGGCCAGCGCATAGGAGCTGAAAGGACTGCCGTTCCACACCACCACATCGCCCATCTTGCCGGCCTCCAGGCTGCCGGTCTGCGTTTCCACGCCGAGCGAGCGCGCTGCGTTGGAGGTCAGCCACATCATGGCCCGCTCCGGGGCGATCTCGATGCCGGCACGACGTGCGTTGGCGATCACCTTGGCCGCCTCCTGGTTCAAGCGCTGGATGCCCTCGGGCGAATCGGAATGCACGATCGCGCAGCTGTTGGCCGGGCGGTCGACCAGCGCGATGTTCTCCTGGATGCCATCGAAGGCTTCCATCTTGAAGCCCCACCAGTCGGCCCACAGCGCACCGCACACGCCTTCCTCGGCGAGCCGGTCGGCCAGCTTGTAGGCCTCCACCGCGTGATGGAAGGCGGCGATCTTGAAGCCGAACTCCTTGGAGAGATCCAGCATCGTGGCCATCTCATCGGCGCGGTAGCAGTGGATGTGCACGCGGATATCGCCCTGGATCGCGCCGGCCAGCGTATCCAGCTTGAGGTCGCGCTTGCCGCCGCTGTCGCCGGCACTGTCGCCCTTGTCGTCACCGCTGAACCAGCGCTTCTTTTTCGGCTGTTTCGGGGTGTTCTTGGCGATGTACTCGCTGGCATCGATGAAGGCTGCACGGTAACCGGCGACATTGCCCATGCGCGTGCCCGGGGCGGTGCCCTTGCCACCGTAGACACG
Source organism: Stenotrophomonas sp. BIO128-Bstrain (assembly GCF_030128875.1). Lineage (NCBI taxonomy): Bacteria > Pseudomonadati > Pseudomonadota > Gammaproteobacteria > Lysobacterales > Lysobacteraceae > Stenotrophomonas > Stenotrophomonas sp. BIO128-Bstrain. Next base: position 93,732 of record NZ_CP124620.1, read on the forward strand.
CTTGGGGTTTTCGCCGCAGGCCATCTTCAGGCCCCACGGCGCACCGGGGAATTTCATGGACTGGTAGGTCGTCGCGGGTACGTTCTTCAAGGTCACGCCGCGGCCGCCGACCAGGTTGGCCGAGCCGGGCAATACCTGCATCGAGGTCACGCCTCCGGCCAGTGCCGCAGCGAAGCCCGGATCCTGCGGCCACACCGAGTGCTCGGCCCAGACGTTGGCGGTGACCGGGGCAGTCATCTCGTTGCCGTCGCTGTGCGCGCTGACGCCCGGGCTGGGATACACGCCCAGGTGCGAGTGCACATCGATGATGCCCGGAGTGACCCACTTGCCCTGGCCATCGACACGCACCGCATCGGCCGGTGCCGTCAGGCCGGTACCCACCGCCGCGATGCGGCCGTCGCGCAGCAGCACATCGGCGTTGTCCAGGCGCACGCCGGTGCCGGTGAGCACAGTGGCATTGCTGATCAACACCGGGACCGAGGCGATCGGCGCATAGGTGCTGGGGTAGGGATCCTGGAGGAAACGCGACGCGGCGGGCGCCGGCGCGGACACGATCGACATCAACGCCAGGCCAACGCCGACGCTCAACAACTTCTGCATGGTTCTCCCCGAAGCCGCATGGACACAATGACTCGACGCTAGCCGGGAGCGGGGCGCCTTGCCAAGTGACCTTTTGCATATTTTTATCAAATGGGACCTAGCATCGTTATGAGAAACAATTGTGAACTTTCCATGAATTTTTCGGTTACGCTCAGGTCGGCATCGGCGTGATCGATGCCGGTTCCAGAAGCATTGCTGATCCTCCCGTTCCAGATTCCGACACTCGAACCAGATCAAGGAAGTTCTCAGTACATGACCCTGCACTCCCTGTCCCGCGCGGCGTCCCGCCGTCCTTCGCCGTCCCTGCTGGCCTCGGCCATCACCGGCACCCTGCTTGCCGCCATCGCCGTTCCGGCGCTGGCCAGCCCAACCACCGATGTCCTGCAGCGTTACCAGCAGCAGCGCGCAGAGCAGTCCGTCGCGTTCGCGCGTGACCTGCACAGCGCTTCGCTGGCGGCGACCTTTGTTGCGCCGATCGGCGCCAACGACCAGACCGTTTCCTTCACGAGCCCGCGCACCAGCGCCGAGGCCGCCGGCCCCATTCTGGGCAAGCCGGGTGATGTGGAAAGCTGGCATAGCGATGAGTTCAATGCCGACTGGGGTCTGGCCGCGATGGGGGCCGATTACGCGTATGCGCGCGGCCTTACAGGTCAGGGCGTGCGCTTGGGCGTGTTCGATTCGGGCTCTGCCCTTGCCCACGACGAATTCGCCGGACGCAACACCTCCAGCATCTCCATCGGCAACGGCGGCTGCGCCGACCCGAGCATCGTGGCGGGCGAAGGCGCCTGCGGCAGTACCCGCGGCGACCAGCCCGGGTACAACTACTACGGTCTGGGTCCCGGTGTGCCTCCCGCGCTTGCTGATCGACTGATCGCGGCGGGCCAGCCGTACGGCTTCAGCTACGCCGACCATGGCACGCACGTGTTGGGTACCGTTGGCGCCAACCGCGATGGCACCGGGATGCATGGCGTGGCCTTTGGCGCCAACCTGACCGCTGCCCGGGTCTTTGGCGACACGTATTACGAGTGGCGCCTGGATCCTGACAACTTCTACCGGCCGCGTGCGCTGTATCGCACTGACCCGGACGATGCAGCAACACTGGACATGTATGCACAGGCCGAGGCACAGGGCGTGCGCGTGCTCAATCACAGTTGGGGTATCTCGACCCGCCATGCCACGGTGGCCAGTCTGGACGCGCAGTACGCAGCGATCGGCGCGGACTATGGTGTTTACGGCAGCATTTACGGTGATACCGAGGGTGCACCGGGTTCCAAGCTGATCCAGGTGTGGTCGGCAGGCAACTCGGCCGGGGGGATGGCCGGCATCACGGCGGCATTGCCGCGCTGGAACCCGGAGATCGAGCCGTACTGGCTGGCCGTCGCGAATGTCCGCCTCCCCACCGCAGGGGAAACGGACTACGTCATTGATGCCAGTTCCAGCATCTGCGGTGCTTCGGCCAACTGGTGCCTGTCCGCACCGGGCACCAACATCGCCAGCACGATCGTGGCCGGCGAGATCAACGGTCGCATGGAGCTGACCGAGGATTACCTGCGTTTTCTCATCGAAAGCGAAAGTCCTGAATACACCTACGGCTACAAGACCGGCACATCGATGGCGGCACCGCACATCACCGGTGCGCTCGGTCTGCTGATGGAGCGCTTCCCGTACCTGGACAACGCACAGGTACGCGATGTGTTGTTGACCACGGCACGCGACCTGGGCGCGCCCGGCGTCGACGCGATCTACGGCTGGGGCATGGTCGATCTGAAGACCGCCATCGAAGGCTACGGCCTGCTGCGCGTGGACACCGACGTGGTCATGAACCAGAAGGCCGGTGGCCTGAAGGTGTGGGAAGGCGATGCGTGGGACGACTGGACCAATGACATCGGCGGCCCGGGCAAGCTGACCAAGTCCGGCATCGGCTGGCTGCGCCTGAGCGGTGACAACAGCTTCAACGGCGCCATCGTGCGCGACGGCGTGCTGGAACTGGACGGTGCCAATGCACTGACCGCTTCGGTCGATGTGCAGGGCGGCCAGTTCCTGCTCAACGGCAGGCTGGTGTCCACCACGCTCAACAGCCAGGGGGGCAGCAGCGTGATCTCCACCACGGGCGTGCTCGAGGGCTCGGCGCTCAACGTGACCGGCGGCTCGGTCACGTTCAACGGTCTGCAGCAGGCCGGCGCCACCAGCGTCGGCAGCGGCGGCAGCTTCGTGCTCAATGGCCGGCTGGTCGACAGCTCGCTGACCTCGGCGGGTGCCACCCGCGTCGATGCCGGGGCCCTGCTGGACGGCTCGGACCTGTTCGTCACCGCCGGCACCGTGTCCTTCGACGGTGTGCAGCAGGATGGCGCGACGGTGGTCGGTGCCAAGGGCACCTTGAAGGGCGTCGGTACGCTGGGCAGCACCCGCGTGGAAGGCATCATCGCCCCGGGCAACTCGATCGGCACGCTGACCGTCAACGGCGATTACGTGCAGACCGCCACCGGCATCTACCAGGCCGAGCTGGCGCCGGGCAGCCGCAGCGATCTGCTGCGCGTCACCGGTACGGCTACGCTGGGCGGCACGCTGAAGGCGCTGCCGGAGGCCGGCGTGTACTACCTCGGCGAGCAGTTCAACTTCCTGCAGGCCGCCGGTGGCATCAACGGTCAGTTCGCCACGACCGACTTCTCGGCCTTCTCGCCGTTCCTGAAGTTCAGCCTGGGCTACAGCGCCAATGGGCTGCGCATCGACGTCGCCCGCGGCAACGCGCTGGCCAGCGCTGCGGTCACGCCGAACCAGATCGCCGTGGCCACCAGCGCCGATGGCCTGGCCATCACCCAGGGCCTGCCCAGGCCGCTGACCCAGCTGTTCCCGGCCCAGGTCGGTGCAGCACTGGATGCGCTGAGTGGTGAGCTCCACGCCGCCACGCCGATGGCGCTGGTGGAAAGCAGCCGCTACCTGCGTGATGCGGCCCTGAGCCGTGCGGTCGGCGTGCGTTCGCCGGGTGCCGCGGATGAGGCTGCCGGTGGTGCATGGGTGCAGGCGATCGGGGGCAGCGGCAAGCTCGATGGCGATGCCAACGCTGCGCGCACCGATTCCAACAGCAACGGGCTGCTGGTCGGCGCCGATCATGTGTTCGGTGGTGGCTGGCAGGTCGGTGGGCTGGTCGGCACCGGCCGTACCGACATCAAGCAGGCCGCGGGTCGCGGCGCCCGGTCGGAGATCGACAACACCCACTTCGGTGCCTACGTGGGCAACCAGTGGGGGGCATTTGGCCTGCGCGCCGGTCTGGGCTATTCCCGCCATGACGTGGACAGCAAGCGCCAGCTGACGTTTGCCGGCTACCAGGACGCACTGTCGGCCAAGTACGACGCCACCACCCGCCAGGGCTTCATCGAGGGCGCGTACCGCTTCGGTGGTCGCGAGGCCGGGCTGGAGCCGTACCTGCAGTTCGCCCGGGTCGAGGTGGATGTGGACGGCATCACCGAGCAGGGGGGCGCTGCGGCACTGCACGGCCAGGTCGCCGACACCCGCACCAACGTGGCGACCGCCGGCGTTCGGTTCGACAAGGGCCTGAAGACCTCGTGGCAGCAGGAAAGCTGGCTGCATGTCCGCGGTGGCGTCGGCTACCGCCGTGCCTCCGGCGACCGCAGCCAGGTCGCCGATCTGGCCTGGACCGGCGGCAGCAGCTTCGCGGTCAGCGGTGCGGCGATTGCCGACAACGCCGTGGTCGCCGAGCTGGGCCTGTCGGCCTGGTTGAGCCCGCGCAACCAGCTGGAGCTGGGCTACAACGGCACCTTCGGTGACGACGCCCGCGACCGCAGCGTCACCGCGCGCTGGTCCGTGCAGTTCTGATCCAGCGGTACCGGTAAACGGGAAAAGGCGGCCATGGGCCGCCTTTTTCTTGCGTATTCGTTGATCTCGCTCAAAATTGCATGCTCAGTACGACCGCAGGCAATTGCCCCATGAAAACCAAGCAGGACATCGTTGAAAACTGGCTGCCGCGCTACACCGGCGTGCCGTTGGAACACTTCGGCCAGCACATCCTGCTGACCAACTTCGGTGGCTACCTGCATACCTTTTCCCAGCTCACCGGGGCGCCCATCCAGGGTGCGGACCGGCCGATGGCCAGCGTCACCAGTGACGACATCACCCTGATCAACTTCGGCATGGGCAGCCCCAACGCGGCCATCATCATGGACCTGCTGTCGGCGGTGATGCCCAAGGCCGTACTGTTCCTGGGCAAGTGCGGCGGGCTCAAGCGCAAGAACCAGCTGGGTGACCTGATCCTGCCGATCGCTGCGATCCGTGGCGAGGGCACCTCCAGCGATTACCTGCCACCGGAAGTCCCGGCCCTGCCGGCCTTTGCCCTCCAGCGGGCGGTCTCGACCATGGTCCGCGACCTCGGCCACGACTACTGGACCGGTACCGTCTACACGACCAACCGCCGGGTCTGGGAGCACGATGAAGCCTTCAAGGAAAAGCTGCGGGTGATGCGCTGCATGGCCATCGACATGGAGACGGCAACCCTGTTCGCCGCCGGCTTTGCCAACCACATCCCGATCGGGGCCTTGCTGTTGGTGTCCGACCAGCCGATGATTCCCGACGGCGTGAAGACCGAGGTCTCCGATGCCAAGGTCAGCTCACAGTTCGTCGAGAACCATATCCAGATCGGTATCGAGGCACTTAAGCTGATACGGCGCAACGGCAAGTCGGTCCGCCACCTGCGTTTTGACGAGTAACGGCAATGGAACGGATGGGCGTCTTGGGGCGGGCCATCCACAGGGGTAGTGAATGGACGTGGCGGCACAAGTAGTGGAGTTCTGGCGCGACGCCGGACCGCAGAAGTGGTTCGCGCGCGATGACGCGTTCGATGCGCGGTTTCGCCAGCAGTTCCAGGACGCGCATTTCGCCGCCGCCCGGCGTGCCCGCGAGCATTGGCTCAGCAGTGCCGATGGCGCACTGGCGCTGATGATCCTGCTCGACCAGTTCCCGCGCAACTGCTTCCGCGATACGGCCCATTCCTATGCCACCGATGGCCTGGCGCGTCATTACGCCATGCGCGCGGTGGAAGAAGGCCTGGACCTGCAGCTGGTACCCAAGCTGCGGGCCTTCATCTATCTGCCGTTCGAGCACTCCGAGGATCCGCAGGACCAGGAACGCTCGGTGGCGATGTTCGATGCGCTCGGCGACAAGGAATACCTGCAGTACGCCGAACTGCACCGCGACATCATCCGCCGGTTCGGCCGCTTCCCGCACCGCAATGCGGTGCTGGGCCGGATGCCGACGCCGGAGGAACTGGATTACCTGGCCGAAGGCGGGTTTGCGGGATAACCGATGGACGCCCGGGCGCCACGCACAAAAAACGCCGGCATTGCCGGCGTTTTTCGTATCGCGCTACGTGCTGAAGATCAGTACTTCGGCACGCCGTTGTCCACCTCGTTCGACCAGGCATCGATGCCGCCGGTGATGTTGGACACCTTGGTGAAGCCCAGGGCACGGAACTGCTCGGCGGCCTGTGCGCTGCGGCCACCGTGATGGCACAGGAAGGCCAGCGCGGTGTCCTTGGGCAGGGCTTCCAGGCGGGCGCGGTTGTCGCCGTCGAACGTTTCGAACGGGGCGTTGATCGCCGCGATCGCACGCTCGTCGGCCGGGCGCACGTCGACCACGGTGATGCTGCCGGCACGCAGCTGGTCGTCGGCGTCGCGCACGCTCAGTTCCTGCACCGCCTTGGGGGCGTTCGGGTTGTCGATCGCCAGGCCCTTGCCGCGGATGTCGTCCACCCAGTCGATGGTGATGCCTTCGGCGCGACGGGCGCTGGCCAGGTCGAACTGCACGCGCAGGCCGTTGGACTCGGCGGCGATCGCGTTGTCGTCGTGCGGGGCCAGCTGGAAGTTCGGCTGGAAGCGCGCGTCGATGCCCAGCTGCAGCGCAGCACCCGGGGAATCGGCCAGCGCGCCGCGCAGCATTTCCACGGCGGCCGGGGTCACGGTGATGCGCGGCGGGGTGCGGTCCGGGGCGGCAAGCCCAAGCACGCTGCTCAGCTCACCGCTGCCGGCCATCTGCAGGATGATGTCGCTGCCACCGATCAGCTCGCCATCGATGTACAGCTGCGGGATGGTCGGCCACTCGCCGTAGGCCTTGATGCCTTCGCGGATCTCCGCGTCGGCCAGCACGTTGACGTGGTCGAACTCCACGCCGAGGTCCTGCAGGGCGCCGACGGCCTTGGCCGAGAAACCGCACTGCGGCATGCTCGGCTGACCCTTCATGAACAGCACGACGCGGTTGGCGTTGAGAATGGATTCGATGCGCGAGCGCAGGGCGGGATCAAGGGACATGACGGTCGGGGTCCGGATATGCGAACCGCCTATTCTACGCGGCATGGCATCATGGGGCATGACCGTACCGGAAACGTTGTATCGCATTCCCCGGCGCCCCTGGCGCTGGCTGCCGTGGCTGGTGCTGTCGCAGGTGCTGGTGGTGCTGGCCTGGGTCGCCTGGGGCTGGCGCTGTGGGCTGCCGCTGATGGTGGCGTCCCATGCCCTGTTCATGGTGCCGGTGTTCCTGCCCAACAGCCGCTTCTATGCCCCGGTGCTCAGCCGCCTGCCCGGCCAGGCGCGCAAGGTCTGGCTGACCATCGATGATGGGCCGTCGGAAGAAACCCCGGCGGTGCTCGAGCTGCTGGACCGTTACGAGGCCAAGGCGACCTTCTTCCTGGTCGGTGAACGCGCGCAGGCGCGGCCGGAGCTGGTGCAGGCGATGCTGGCCCGCGGGCACAGCCTGGGCAACCACAGCCACCGCCACCCGCAGAGCCGCTTCTGGCGGCTGGGGCGGCAGGCCATGGCGGAGGAAATCGCGCTGTGCCAGCAGGCCCTCACCGCGATCGCCGGCACGCCGCCGCGCTGGTATCGCTCGGTGGTGGGGATGACCAATCCGTTCGTGGCCCCTGCATTGAAGCAGTGGCAGCTGACCCGGGTCGGCTGGAGCGCCCGTGGTTTCGACGGTGTCGATTGCACGCCCGGCCAGGTGGTCGAGCGGATCACCCGTGATCTGGCGCCCGGCAGCATCGTGCTGCTGCATGAGGGCGCCGCGCATGGCCACAACCTGGCCATCATCGAAGCGGTGCTGCAGGCGGTGCAGGCGCGTGGCCTGCATGCCGGCCTGCCGGACTGACGCCAGACCGGGGACCGGCGCAGGCCGGGCTCAGCTCAGCGAGCCGATGACCATCAGCAGCACCACGCCGAGCATGCTGCCGATCGAGAACACCAGGCCGAGCACGGCGAACACGCGGCGGCGGTCCGCCTGCAATGCGCCGGCCACGCCCAGGCCGAAGGCCACCAGCTGCATCAGGGCGGTGAGCATCAGGCCAAGACCGACCAGGATCGCCGACATCGAGGTTTCTTCCATGCCGCCTGGCGTCGTGGTCTCGATGATGCCGGCGATGACGACCAGGCCCAGCATCAACACGGCGCCGCACACGGCGGTAATGAACGCGGCAATACCCATGCCGGAATGAGGGGTGTGCATCAGGGCTCCTTGTCGATGCGGTGGAACGGACGGTGTCAGTGGGCCAGGGCGGGCGTGGTCGGGGTCGTGGCGCCTGCGGGCGGGTGCGACGCATGCCACTGGTCGCTGATCCAGCCCCCGAGCGAGAGCTGGGCGATCAGCAGGCCCAGGGTCACCAGCAGCGCGATGATGCCGAACAGGCGGCGCCGGCGGGGTTGCAGCACGCTGCCCAGGCCGAGCAAAAGGGCCAGGATCGCCAGGCCGACGCTGCTGCCCAGCAGTGCGGCCAGCGACCATGGCAGCTCGCGCATCGCCGCGTGTTCGGGCGCATGGGCGTAATGCATGCTCAGCAGCAGCATCACCAGGCCCACGCCACTGACGATCAGCGCGGCGGTGCCAAGCGCGGAATGTCGGGTCTGTCGAGGCATGGGTGGCTCCGTGCCGGAAGGGGGGCGCGAGTATGCGCGCGTGCGGCCGGTGGCGCGAGCCACGTCGGTCAAGCGACGCGCGCCCGATCGCCGACGATCAGCCAGTTGTTGAACGGGGTGTTGCCATACAGCGGTGTCATCCGCAGCTGCAGCCCGGCCCGCTCCAGGGGGGCGCGCAGGCTCCCGGCATCGGAGTAATGGCGTGGCCGCGTGCCCATCCAGCCGACCAGGTGCGCGAGCATGTCGGTGATGCGCGTGGTGCGATCGCGGCCACTGTTGTCGGCCAGCACGGTGCGGATCACCAGCCGCGCACCGGGCGCCACGCGTGCGGCGGCCTCGTGCAGCAACCGGGTCTGGGCCGCGGCGGGCAGGTACTGCAACACGTCCAGCAGCGCGACGTTGCCGTGGTGTGCGGGCAGGGCGGCGCTGGCATCCACGCAGGTGAACCGGGCGTGCGGCAGCGCGGCGCGTGCGCTGGCCCGCTCGGCGCGGGCCACTTTGTCGGCGTCGATATCCAGGCCGTGGTACGCCAGCGCACTGCCGTGCTGGTGCAGCACGTGGGCCAGCAGGCCCAGGCCGCAGCCGATATCCAGCAAAGGCGCGGCAGGAGCAGCATCCAGCGCGGCGAGCACCCCGGGATACAGCGGATCGCTGCCAAGTTTGCCGCGGCTGTAGTAATAATCGCGGCGGTTGCCGAAGCGCTGTGCCGGCAGGAACGCCGTGGCGATCCGGCGGGCCTGCTCCCTGGCCAGCGGCAGCGTGGCCTCGCTCAGCGGCTCGGCTCCGCCCACAGCACGCGCGTTACCTCAAACGCGCGCTGGTGCCACAGCGTGTACATCGCCGCGGAGGGGTGCAGGCCATCGTCGGCCAGCATCACCGTCTCGCCCCCCCATTGGCGGCTCAGGTCGGTGATGTCGACAAACGCTACATCGTGCTCGGCGCAGATCGCTGCCGCCGCCGCGTTGTAGGCATCCAGTTCCTGCCCGATCTGCACGCGGTCGCGCCCGGATGCCACGGCATACGGGGTCACGCCCCAGTCGGGGATCGAGAGCACCAGCACCCGCGCGGCACGGTCACCGGCGAAGGCGAGCGCGCGCTGCAGCAGCGCGGTGAAGCGCGGGCGGTACTCGTCCACGCTGCGCCCACGGTATTGATCATTGACCCCGATCAACAGGCTCACCAGCTCGAACGGCCCCTGCGGTGCGCCTGCATCGATGCCGGCTTCAAGTTCGTCGGTGGTCCAGCCGGTGGTGGCGATGATCGTCGGATCATCCACCGCAACGCCGATGTCGCGCAGCGCTGCCGCCAGCTGCGTCGGCCAGCGCCCGGCCGGCGCGACGCCTTCGCCGATCGTGTAGGAGTCGCCCAGCGCCAGATACGGCAGGCCCATCAGGCCACCGCGCTGCGCGGCTTGAGCGGCACCACCTTGGTGTTGGCCTCGGCACGGCGTGCCAGGGCGCGGTCGATGCGTGCGAACACATCGCGCATCACCTCCGGCTCGGGCAGCAGGGTCACGCGGAAGTGGTGGCGGTAGGGCACGTTGAAGCTCGAACCCGGCACCACCAGCACGCCTTCCTCGTTCATCAGTTCCAGCGCGAAATCATGGTCGTCGAAACTGCGTGCCGCCGCACCGACCACCGCCGGGAACGCATACAGCGCGCCGGCCGGCGCCACCAGCGACAGATGCTCACTGGCATCGCAGGCCTCGATCACCGCGCGGCGGGTTTCATACAGGCGGCCACCGGGCGCGCACAGCGGCGAGATGGTGTCCGGCCCGTTCACCGCCGCGTCGATGGCGTACTGGCCGGGCACGTTGGCGCACAGGCGCAGCGCGCTGAGCAGGTCCATCGCCGCGCGGAACTCGCCCAGCCGCTCGGCCGCGCCGGACAGCATCGCCCAGCCCACCCGCCATCCGCAGGCGCGATGCACCTTGCTCAGGCCGCTGAAGGTGATGCACGGGTGCTCGCCGGCCAGCGGCGCGACGGCATGGAACTGCGCATCGTCGTAGAGGATCTGATCGTAGATTTCATCGACCATCAGCAGCAGGTTGTGCTTGGCCGCGATGGCGACGATGCGCTCAAGCAGCTCGCGCGAGTAGCTGGCGCCGCTGGGGTTGTTCGGGTTGATCAGCACGATCGCGCGGGTGCGCGAGGAGACCAGGGCCTCGATCTCGACCGGGTCGGGCTGGAAGCCGTTCTCCGGCGCGCAGCGGTAATAGACCGGGCGGCCATCGTTGAGGATGGTCGCCGCCGACCACAGCGGGTAATCGGGCGAGGGCACCAGCACTTCGTCGCCCGGGTTGAGCAGGGCGCGCAATGACAGGTCGATCAACTCGCTGACGCCGTTGCCGATGAATACCCGGTCCGGGTGCGCATCGGGTGCGCCGCGCCGGGCGTACGCGGCGGCGATGGCTTCGCGCGCCTCCGGCAGGCCCTGCTGGTGGGTATAGGGATCGGTGCGGCCCATGTCGTCGGCGATCGCGCGCTGCAGGTGCTCCGGCGCACGGAACCCGAAATTGCCCGGGTTGCCGATGTTGAGCTTGATCAGCTTGCGGCCCTGGGCCTCCAGCTCCCGCGCTCGTCGCGCCAGTTCGCCCCGGATCTCGTAGCGGACTTCGGACAGGCGCTCGCGGGTGGCGAGCGGCTTCAGCGGGGGCGTGGACATGAACGGGCCGTCATTCAGGCATGGAAACCGCATGGTAGCGGAATTGTTGCGTTGCAGGGCAAGCGTTTCCGGCCGCATTCCCTGCGCTGGCAAGGCGGTTTCAAGTGAAAGGATTTCCACCGCTCCACCGCGGCGCCGACCCATCGCGGCGACGCCCGGCCGCCACACCCTTTAGAATGGGCACGATGAGCGAACCCACTGATTACCGTGCCCTGCAGACCATCGGCTGGCCCTGGCCGGGCGGCCCTGAACTGCCGGCCTGGCAGGCCCTGTTCGAGCAGTTCCCGCAGGCGCGCCCGGGCCGGGTGATCGAGCAGCATCGCACCGGCTACATCGTGTCCGATGCGCCGGACGCGGCGATCAAGACCGAGTCGCCGCCGGAGTGGCAGCGCCCGCGCTTCCCCAGCCACGAGCGCGCGGCGGTGGGCGACTGGGTGCTGCTGGAGGGGATCAAGATCGTGGCCCTGCTGCCGCGGCGCACCGCGATCAAGCGTGGCGCGGCCGGCGAGCATTACCACCAGCAGGTGATCGCGGCCAACATCGATACGGTGTTCATCGTCTGCGGCCTGGATGCGGACTTCAATCCGCGCCGGATCGAACGCTACCTGCTGCTGGTCGGCGGGGGCGGCGCGCAGCCGGTGGTGGTGCTGACCAAGGCCGACCAGACCGAATACAGTCAGGACGCCCTGGACGTGCTGGAAGAACTGGCGGCGCAGAACATCCCGCTGCTGGCCATCAACGGCAAGGACCCGGCCAGTGCCTCGGCCCTGCTGCCGTGGCTGGCCGCCGGCCAGACCGTGGTGCTGGTGGGATCTTCCGGGGCCGGCAAGTCGACCCTGACCAATACGCTGCTGGGCGAGGAGCGGATGAAGACCGCCGATGTGCGCGTCAATGACTCGCGCGGGCGCCACACCACCACCCACCGCGCGCTGATCCCGCTGCCGGCCGGCGCCTGCCTGATCGATACCCCCGGCATGCGCGAACTCAAGCCGACCGGTGAGGAGGCCCTGAGCGAAGGCGGCTTCTCCGACGTGGAAGCCCTGTCGGCGCAATGCCGTTTCCGCGACTGCGCCCACCAGCGTGAGCCAGGCTGCGCGATCCGCGCGGCCATCGAGGACGGCACGCTGGATGAAGAGCGCCTGCTCAACTACTTCAAGCTGAAAGAAGAAGTGGCCGCCGCCGCTGCCAAGCTGGCCGTGCGCCAGGCGCAGCAGGCGATCGAACGCAAGCACGTGGGCAAGGGCGCCCAGTGGCGCCCGGGCGGTAAGGGCGGCCGGCGATAGCTTTTGCTACTGTCCGTCCATGGACACGCCAATGATCGTGGATCGTGACGTTGCCCACCACACCGCGCTCGATGCCCAACTGGTCGAGGCGGTGGGCGGGATCAAACTGCTGGGATTGACCAGCTGGCCGGCCGCGCTGCAGGCCCCGTTCCTGGCCAGCGTCGCCCGCGGCCAGCCGGTGCTGCCGCAGGTCGATTACCCCCGGCTCGATTTCAGCGATACCCGCCACCGGCTGGCCGCGATCAGCGCCCAATGCGATCCCGACCATCCCATCGGCCTGTATGTGCAGCGCTCGGCGCACAGCTGGGACCAGGCCGCCGGCCTGCTCGAATCGCTGGGCACCGCCGAGGTCGACCGTTATTCGGTGGAGTTGTTCGGCGCGCCGGAGCAGCCATTGCCAGGCAATGGACCCAGTACCCGCGATGCTGCCCGCCACTTCATCCAGATCGCGCAGGAGCTGGACCACGAACTGCTCGCACCCGAAGAGCAGGTGCCGGTCTCGGCCACTGCGCTGCAGCTGCAGTTGCAGAGCGATCTGGATGCTTTCTTCGAGTCGCGCATCATCACCGTGCAGCTGGACCCGGAGCTGATTTCCAAGGCCGCCGCCGGCCCCAACCGGATCCGCCTGCGCACCAGTGCCCGCTTCAGCGCCTATGACCGCGCGCAGCTGTTCCACCATGAAGCACTGGTGCACTCGCTGACCGCACTCAACGGACGCGAGCAGCCGCACCTGCCCAGCCTGGCGCTGTCCTCGCCGCGGGTCACCGCCACTCAGGAGGGGCTGGCCACGTTCGCCGAACAGATCACCGGCAGCATCGACATCGAGCGCCTCAAGCGCATCAGCCTGCGTACCGAAGCCATCGCGATGGCACGCGAGGGCGCCGATTTCATCGAGGTGTTCCGCTATTTCTGCGCGGCGGGGCAGAACAACGAAGAGAGCTTTGCCTCGGCCCAGCGCGTGTTCCGCGGCGTGCCGCCGAGCGGCGGCGCAGCCTTCACCAAGGACACCGTGTACCTGCGCGGGCTGGTCTCGGTGCACACCTTCTTCCGCCACATGCTGGCCGAAGACCGCCTGCAGGTCTGCCGCTGGTTGTTTGCCGGCAAGATGTCGCTCACCGATGCGATCGCGTTCGCGCCGCTGTTCGAAGAGGGCATCCTGCGCCCGCCGCGCTGGCTCCCGCACTGGGTCAGCCGCGCGAATGGGCTGGCCGGAATGCTCGCCTTCTCGCTGTTCGCCAACCGCATCCGCATGGACCAGCTCGCCCCCGAGTAGTGCCGGCCGCTGGCCGGCAAGCTCGCGCGCCTTCCACCTGCACTCAGTGCGTTAATGAGCACTGCATCGCAATTCATCTGCGATGACCCGCACCGTAAACATCCTTTCATGTTCCGCTCGCATGCTGGTCATGCACCTGCATTGCGCAGGTCATCTTCCCCCATGTAACGGACGACCATGCTTACCCGACCCCTGACGATCGCGGTGGCGCTCGCGCTGTGCGCCGCCAACGCCCACGCTGTCGATGTAGACGCCACCGCCGCTGCCAACGTCGCGCTCAGCGCGCAGACCCTGGACACCGTTTCGGTGATCGGCCAGGGCGAGACCCGCCAGGTGCAGCGGATTACCGCCGTGGACAAGGAAGTGCTGCCGCCGGGTACCAGCGGCCAGAAGATCCTCGACCGCCTGCCGGGCGTCTCCGTGCAGTCCAATGATGCCTTCGGCGCCAATGAAGAATCGCAGACGATCAGCCTGCGTGGCTTCGACAAGAGCCGCCTGGGCTACACGCTGGACGGCATCCCGCTGGGTGACAACAGCTACGGCAACTACAACGGCCTGAGCATCGCGCGTGCGCTGATCGCCGAGAACCTGGCCGGCGCCGAGCTGTCGCAGGGCATCGGCTCGTTGGGCGTGGCCTCCACCAGCAACCTCGGTGGCACCATCCAGTACTTCTCGCAGGACCCGTCCACCGAGTTTGGCGGCAAGGCCAGTGTCACCGTGGGCGATGACAACCAGCGCCGTGGCTACCTGCGCGTGGACACCGGCGATATCCATGGCTTCTCTGCCTACGTGTCCGGCGTGCACCAGGACGCGGATATGTGGGCCGAGCCGAACCAGAACCAGACCACCCGCCAGTTCAATGCCAAGGCGATCTGGAACGTGGGTGACAACCGCTTCGGCGCGTTCGCCGCGACCTCGCGCGTGAGCCAGGCCAACTACGCCTACCTCTCCAAGAGCATGTTGGCACGCGGCCTGGGCTGGGACTGGAACATCTACGCGCCGGACTGGGATCGCGCCGTCGCCGCCGCCTATTGCGCACCAGGCACCTACAACGCCCAGAAGTGTGCGTTCACCGGTGGCGTCAACAGCATCGATGATGCGTACTACCAGAGCCGCGCCCTGCGTGATGACAACCTGTATTCGCTCGATGCCGACCTCGCCCTGGGCGACAGCGCCCGCCTGAAGCTGCTCGGCTATCACCACGAGAACCGCGGCCAGGGCCACTGGTGGGCACCGGGCCAGCCGTCCAACCCAGGCACGCCGGAGATGCTGCCGATCTCCATCCGCAGCACCAACTACACCATCAACCGCCAGGGCATCACCGCCGCGCTGAGCTGGCAGTGGGGCATCCATTCGCTGGAAGCAGGGCTGTGGTACGAGCGCAACGACCACAACGTGGAGCGCAACTTCTACTACATCACCGGTCCGTTCCTGGATGACGGCTACCTCAACCACCCGGACCGCCGCCTGTTCGACCAGGACTTCGACATCCGCACGCGCCAGTTCTACGTGCAGGACCGCATGCGCTTCCTGGACGACCGCCTGACCGTGGATGTGGGCATCAAGAGCCCGAACACCCGCATGACCGCCAATGCGAAGCCGGGCACCGAAGCCAGCTACGCCTCCGGCACCCTGACCGCCAAGGAATCGGTGCTGCCGCAGGCCGGTATCGGCTTCAAGCTGAGCCCGAACCAGGAAGTATTCGCCTCGTACTCGGAGAACATCGCCGCCTTCGTCGGTGGCGGCAGCGGTGGCCCGCTGCAGGTCTCGCCGGAGTCCTTCGCCGCCAGCGCCGGGCTGGAGCCGGAGAAGTCCAAGACGCTGGAAGCGGGCTTCCGCACCTTCGGCGAGAAGTACCAGGCCTCGATCGCGGCCTACCACGTGATGTTCGACAACCGCCTGCTCTCGCTCAACCCGTGCACCAGCATCGAAGTGGGTACGCGACCGGAGTGCATCACGCGCTTCATCAACGTCGGTTCGGTGAAGAGCCGCGGTGCGGAACTGACCTTCATCCTCAAGCCGATGGACGGCCTGCAGTGGTACAACGCGCTCTCGTGGAACAAGACCACCTACGAGGACAACTACACCTCGGGCGGTGCGATCGTGCCGGTGGCCGGGAAGATCACGGTCGATACGCCCGAGCGCATGGCCTCCAGTGAAATCAGCTGGAACCGCGATGGCTTCTTCGCCAGCCTGCGCGCGAAGTACACGGGCAAGCGGTATTACACCTACACCAACGACCAGTCGGTGCCGGGTGTGACCACCTTCGATGCGGGCATGGGGTACTCGTTCGGGCCGGGCATGGGCCTGCGCGACATCAAGGTCTCGCTCAACGCAACCAACCTGACCAACAAGCGCTACGCCGGCCAGCTCAGTTCGTTCGCCCCGACCGACCCGACCGGCACCCGATACGCGATCCACGCCAGCGCGCCGCGCCAGCTGTTCATGACGGTCGCTGCGGAGTTCTGATCCGGTGGGGTAGCCACCGACCGTCGGTCGGTGGTGCCGGTAGTGCCGGCCGCTGGCCGGTAACCCCCTGAACCCGCCATCGCGAGGTGCCGGCCAGCGGCCGGCACTGCCGAAACGACGCCCACACAACGCAAACCAGCCAAAAAAAAGCCGCGACGCCAATCAGCATCGCGGCTCACCTCGTGGGGGAGGTCACGCATCAAGCAGGACGCGCAAAATCCTCAGAACATGTGCAGACCACCATTCACTGCATAATCCGCACCCGTCACATACGCCGCGTCATCCGACGCCAACCACGCGCACAGACTGGCCACCTCCTCCGGCTTGCCCAGACGACGGATCGGCACCGACCCCGCCAGGCGATCCAGTACATCCGGCGGGAAACTGCTGATCGACTGGCTCGCGATATACCCGGGCGAAATCGTATTCACCGTCACCCCGCGCGTTGCCACCTCATTGGCCAGCGCCCGGCTGAAACCATGCATCGCCGCCTTTGCCGTCGCGAAGTTCACCTGGCCGATCTGGCCCTTGTGCGCACTGACCGAGCCGATGTTCACGATCCGGCCCCAGCCGCGCGTGCTCATGCCATCGATCACCTGCTTGGTGATGTTGAACAGCGCGTGCAGGTTGGACCCCATCACTGCATTCCAGTCGTCCGGGCTCATCTGGCGGAACAACACGTCGCGGCTGCCCCCGGCGTTGTTGACCAGCACGTCGATCTCGCCCACCTCGGCTTTCACTTTCGCAAACGCCGCCACCGTGGAGGCCCAGTCCGCTGCGTTGCCCTCCGAGGCGATGAAATCGAACCCGAGCTCGCGCTGTTCGCGCAGCCAGGCAGCCTTGCGCGGCGAATTGGGTGCGCAGCCGGCCACCACGGTGTGGCCGTTGCGGGCCAGCTTCTGGCAGATGGCAGTGCCGACACTGCCCATGGCGCTGGTGACGTAGGCGATGCGAAGAGTCATGGCGGAACGCTCCTTGGTAAACGGGTCAGGACGCAAGCGGATACAGACCGAACAGCAGCCCACCGAACATCAGCAGCAGCGAAATGCCGATGGCCCATTTCAGGGTGAACTTCTGGTGGTCGGCGAACTCCACCTTGGCCAGGCCGACCAGCAGATAGGTCGAGGGCACCAGCGGGCTGAGCAGATGCACCGGTTGGCCGGCCAGCGAGGCACGCGCCATTTCCACCGGGGTGATGCCGTAGTTGCCGGCCGCCTCGGACAGGATCGGCAGCACGCCGAAATAGAAGGCGTCGTTGGACATGAAGAAGGTGAAGGGCATCGAGGCCAACGCGGTGATCACCGCCAGGTACGGACCCCAGCTGTCGGGAATGACCGCCAGGAAGCTGTGCGACATCGCCTCGACCATGCCGGTGTTGTTGAGGATGCCGGTGAAGATGCCGGCCGCGAAGATCAGCGACACCACCGACAGCACGTTGCCGGCGTGGTTGACCACGCGGCGGCGCTGCTCGGCCAGGTTCGGGTAGTTGATGACCAGGGCGATCGCGAAGCCGACCATGAACAGCACCGGCATCGGCAGCAGGCCCATGATCAGCGCGGTCATCAGGGCGATGGTCAGGCCCAGATTGACCCACAGCAGCTTCGGCCGCTTGATGTCTTCGGCGTCTTCCACGGTCGGCAGGGTGTTGCCATCATCGGAGACGCTGTTGTCCATCCAGCTGCCGCCCTGCGGCAGGGTGACCACGCCCAGGCGGCGGCGCTCCTTCATGCCCAGGTACCAGGCCAGGACCAGCACGCCGGCGCAGGCAATCACCATCGAGGGGATCAGCGGCACGAACACGTCGGCCGGGTCCACGTGCAGCGCGGTGGCGGCACGCGCGGTCGGGCCACCCCACGGGGTGAGGTTCATCACGCCGCCGGCGAGGATGGTCACGCAGGTCATGTTCAACGCGTTCATGCCCAGCCGCTGATACAGCGGAAGCATCGCCGACACGGTGATCATGTAGGTGGTCGAGCCATCGCCGTCGAGCGAGATCAGCATCGCCAGGATGGCGGTGCCGAGCACGATCTTCATCGGGTCGCCCTTGACGAAGCGCAGGATGATCCGCACCAGCGGATCGAACAGCCCGGCATCGATCATCACCCCGAAGTACAGGATGGCGAACATCAACATCACGCCGGTCGGCGCGATCTTCTTGATGCCTTCCAGCATCATGTCGTCGATACCGGCTGCGAAGCCGCCGATCAGCGCGAACAGGATCGGAATGGTGATGAGGGCAACCAGCGGCGAGAGCCGCTTGCTCATGATCAAGTACATGAATGTAATGACCATGCCAAAGCCGAGGATGCTCAGCATCATCTGCATTCTCCAGAAGCAACAGAGGGGAAGGAGGGGATCAGAAGTCGTACTGCAGGCGGCCGGTCACGGCACGGGTGCGGTCCACGGTGGCGTCGGCCAGACGGTCGCGGTTGCGGCTTTCGATCAGGTTGAGCATGAAGCGCAGGTTCGGGCGCATGTACCAGTTGCCGCCCAGCGTCCAGGCTTCGGTCTGGCCGTCACGCAGGTCGGGCTGGCCGATCAGGTGCTGGTCGCCGCGCATCTGGTCGTAGCGCAGGGCCAGTTCGAACGCGCCGGCCCGGTGCTGGAAATCCTTGACCCGGCCAAAGCGCCCGGTCTTGCGGTCGTACACGCGCGATTCGCCGGTGACGAACCAGCTGACCAGGCCGTAGCCGGCCAGCACCTTGCCGCGCTGGCTGCCATCGTCGAAGGTGGCGCCGCTGAACTCGCCCTGCCAGGACAGCGGCCCGTTCACCTGAGCGTATTCCAGCGACCACTTGTTGACGTCGGTATCGCGCCCGGCCGAGAAATCGACCAGGGTCAGGCGGCTGTTATCGGAGAGGTGGCCGGCCGGGCGCGGGCGGATGCGCAGGGCAGGCACGCCGTTCGCGCCCGGGTTGTCGTAGCGCTCATGGGCCAGCGAGAGGCCCAGGTGCAGCACGTCGCCGGCGGTGGCGCCCGGCGCCCAGGTAGCGCGGCCACCGGCGGCACGGCCTTTGACCTGCCATGCGTCGATGCTCTCCAGGCTGTAGGCGCTGGCCGCCCACGTCATGTCGCCGCGTGCAGCCTGCCAGGACGCGCCGAGGCGATACAGCGGGGCCAGCGTGGTGCCGGCGTTGCCGCGCTCCAGGAAGGTGCCGTAGTTGGAGCTGGTGCGGTCATCCAGCGAGAAGAACTGCTTGAACTGGCCCACGGTCAGCTTGCCTGCTTCGCCGAAGCTGCGGCTGACGAGCACGTCCTTGGCCTCGACCCGGTCGCCGGAGAAATCCGCTTCCATCTTGTAGTCGACCACGAAGAACTTGCCGGATACGTCAAGCCACGCGCGGCGGATCTCGGTGTCGTCTTTGTTCGGGATACCGCGGCGGTCGTTGTGGAAATCGGCGAAATCCAGGTGCAGGCGGCCGCCGAGGCTGGCGGTGACCGGGCGCTCGTCATCACGGTCGTCGGCGGCCCAGGCCGGCGCGGCCAACAACAGCGTGCAGGCAGCCGGCAGACAGCAGCGCAATGCGTTCAGTTCCATGGACCCTCCCAGGTGCCGGATGTTCAGTGGTGACGCGAGGGCGCAGCCTAGTGCCGGGATGCTGTCATCCACCTGTCAGTCATTGCTGCACCGCAGCGAAGCGCACGGAGGCGGCCGCACGCGCTAGCATTCCCGCACCTTTCCCGATCCCGACCGATGCGCATCCTGCTGGTGGAAGACAACCCGGACCTGGCCGACGCGATCGTCCGCCGCATGCGCCGCAGTGGGCATGCCGTGGACTGGCAGAGCGACGGGCTGGCCGCGGCGAGCGTGCTGCGTTACCAGAGCTTCGATCTGGTCGTGCTCGATATCGGCCTGCCCAAGCTGGACGGTCTGCGCGTGCTGGCCGGCATGCGCGAGCGCGGCGACAGCACGCCGGTGCTGATGCTCACCGCGCGTGACGGGATCGAAGATCGCGTGCAGGCGCTGGATGTCGGCGCGGATGATTACCTCGGCAAACCGTTCGATTTCCGCGAGTTCGAGGCGCGCTGCCGCGTGCTGCTGCGCCGCACCCGCGGGCAGGCCAGCGAGGTGGTGCAGATTGGTGGCTTCCAGTTCGACAACGCCGCGCACCGGGTCAGCCTGGACGGCCAGCCGATCGAGCTGCCCAACCGCGAGTACCGCCTGCTTGAGATCCTGATGGGGAGGCTGGGGCAGGTGGTGGGCAAGGACGAGATCGGCAACGGCCTGTTCGGCTTCGATGACGAGGCCGGCCCGAACGCGATCGAACTCTACGTCGGTCGCCTGCGGCGCAAGCTGGCCGATGCACCGCTGCGCATCGTCACCGTACGCGGCAGCGGCTATCTGCTCGAAGCACACGACGCCACGCCCGATGGCAGCCGTCCCGATGGCGGGTGATGCCCGCGCGCCGAGCTCGATCCGGCGCACGCTGTGGCTCTATCTCGGCGGCTTGATGGCGCTGTTCGCCGTGGCGCTGTTCTTCGGTGCACGCGACTATGGCCAGCGCGCCGCCAATCGTTCCTACGATCACCTGCTGGTGTCCTCGGCACTGTCGATCATCGATTCGGTGGCGCTGGTGGAGGCGCAGTGGCAGGTCGATCTGCCCTACGCCGCGCTCGACCTGCTGGCGATGGCGCCGGAAGACCGCGTGTTCTATCGCGTCTCCGATGCACGCAACCAGACCGTGACCGGCTACGACGATCTGCCGGCACCGCCCCGCACGCCGACCGATCGTCCGCAGCTGTTCGATGCGCCGTACAGCGGCGAGACCGTGCGCTTCGTCGTGGTGTCGCGGCGGGTCTCCTCCCCGTCCGCGCAGGCGGAAGTCCGTGTGCAGGTCGGGCAGACCCGGCGCGCACGTGAGGCGCTTGCCCAGGACATGGTGACCCGCGCCCTGGTCGCGATCGTGGTGCTCTCGCTGTTGTCGCTGGCCCTGGTCGCGCTCGGCGTGCACCGCGCGCTGCGGCCGCTGGTGCGGGTCGAACGCGAGCTGTCCCGGCGCGAGCCCTCCGATCTGCGGCCACTGGATGCGGCCACGCCGCAGGAGATGGACCAGATGGTCGGTGCGCTGAACCGCTTCATGGGGCGGCTGTCGACCAGCAATGAAACCCTGCGCGCGTTCATGGCCGAGGCCGCGCACCAGATGCGTACGCCGCTGGCCGCGCTGCGCGCGCAGGCGCAGCTGGCACTGGATGACGATGATCCGGAGGACATGCGCCGCAGCCTGCAGGCGATCGAGCGCAACGCCACCCACATGAGCCGCCTGCTCAACCAGCTGCTCAGCGATGCCAGCGTGATCCATCGCGCGAACCTGCAGCGGTTCGCGCCGGTGGACCTGGCCGAGACCGTGCACCAGGCCCTGCATGAGGCGCTCCCGCAGGCATTGCCCGCACCCCGCGTGCAGTTGGCGGTGACCCGCGAGCCGGCCTGGGTCAACGGCGATGCACTGCTGCTGCGCGAAGCGATCAAGAACCTGATCGACAACGCGCTCAAGTACGGTGGGGACGGCGCGTTGCAGCTCGCGTTGACCACCGATGACACCCACTGCGTACTGACCATCGCCGATCACGGCCCGGGCATCGCGCCGGCCGATGCGGAGCGGGTCTTCGAGCGTTTCGCGCGTGGCGAAGGTGCGGCCGCCGGTGGCGCCGGGCTCGGACTGGCGATCGTCAAGCGCGTGGTTGACAGCCATGGCGGCCATATCGATCTGTCCAACCGGGTGGGCGGCGGCCTGATCGCCACGATCCGGCTGCCGAGGAGGCACGCATGAAGGTTCTATCTGGTCTGTGGTTGATGCTGGTGGCTTTCACTGCAGCGGCCGACCCCGGTGACGTGCAGCGCTTTCCCGCGCAGGGCACGCCCACCGCGCAGCTGCGCATCCATGGCTCGACCGACATCGAGGTGTTCGCCACGGTGATCGCCGACTACCAGCGGCTGCATCCGGGGACGGAGGTGATCTACGAAGACATCATCACCCAGGATATCTACAGCCGTTACCTGCACGTGCCGGGGCCTGGTGCGGCACCGGATCTGCTCATCAGCAGCGGCATGGACCTGCAGACCAAGCTCGTCAACGATGGACACGCGCTGCCGCACCGCTCGGCGCAGACCGATGCTTTGCCCTCCTGGGCGCAGTGGCGGCACGAGGCGTTCGGGATCAGCTACGAGCCGGTGGTCATGGTCTACAACACCCGCCGCCTGGCGGCGAACCGGGTGCCGCGCACGCGCCGGCAACTGCTCGATCTGCTGCACGCTGCCGATGCACCGTTGAAAGGGCGGGTGGGCACCTACGATATCGAGCGCAGCAACGTGGGCTACCTCATGGCCACCCAGGACAGCCAGCGCGGCAGCATTGCCGGCGCGCTGCTGGGTGCACTGGGCGACAACGCGGTGCAGTTGGAGGAACGGACCGGCGTGCTGCTGGACCGGGTCAGCCGGGGCGAACTGGCGCTTGTCTACAACGTGCTGGGGTCCTATGCACGCGCACGGATCGAGGCCGGCGCGCCGTTGGCCATCGTCGAACCGGAGGACTACACCCTGGTGGTGCTGCGTACGGCGGTCATACCGCGCAGCAGCCGGCACCCCGAGGAAGCGGGCCGATTCCTGGATTACCTGCTGTCTCCGCGCGGGCAGCAGGTCCTCTCACGGGAGGCACGCCTGACCTCGATCCTGCCCGCAGCCACTACTGGCGGCGGGCCATCCAGCAACCTTCGCCCGATCCAGCTCGGCCCCGGCCTGCTGGTGTATCTGGACGCACTCAAGCGTCGCCAGTTCCTGGAAGCCTGGCGCGCCAGCGTGCTGCCCGCAGGCAGTGACAGCACGCCGCGCGAAGATCAGAACACGCCCAGCAACCAGGCAGCCCCCAACAGAAGCAGAGAGAAGCCCCACATCCACCCCAGCGAGTAGCGGATGTGGCGCCCGATGTCCGCTCCGGCCAGCCCCAGCGCCAGCCATAGCGCCGGTGAGAACGGGCTGATGAAGGTCCCCACGATGTTCCCGATGGTCAGTGCATACACGCTGTGCGCGGGGTCCACGCCGAGCGGCGTAGTGATCTCCAGTACCACCGGCAGCAGTCCGAAATAGTAGGCATCGGTACTGAGCAGCAGTTCCATCGGCAAGCCGACCACGCCGAGCAGCACATGCAGCCATGGCAGCATGGAATCGGGAAGCACATGGGCCAGGTCCGCCGCGATGGAGCGCAGCATCCCGCTGCCGTCCATCACCCCCAGGAACGAGCCCGCGGCCAGGATGATCGCACCCATCTTCAGTGCCGCCGGCGCATGCGCGGCGATCGCCTCCATCTGCTGCGCGGGGCCCCGGTAGTTGATCAGCAGGGCCAGCGCCAAACCGATCATGAAGATGTAGGCCGAGGGCAACAGACTACCGACCAGCGCACCCAGGACCGCGACGAACAGCAGCGCGTTCAACCCCGCATGGCGCACGGGTACTGGCGCCGCTGCGCGGGGCAGCGGCGCAGCAGTCCCGGCAGGCGCCAGGTCGCCACCACTGGCGGCAAGGCGGGCCGCACGCCCGCGTTCGCGCAGCCCCAGCACGGCCGCCATCGCCAGCAGCAACACCGCACCGACCACCTGCACCGGCACCAGCGGCTGCCACAGCACGCCGACGTCGATGCCGGTCACGGCGGCAGCGCGCCCGAGCGGCCCCGCCCACGGAAGCATGTTGAAGATGCCTGCACCGGTCGCCAGCAGCAGCAGCATCAGGTACGGACTCATGTGCAGGCGCCGGTACAGCGGCAGCAGCGCCGGCACGGTGAGCAGGAAGGTAGTGGCACCGGCACCGTCCAGATGCGCCACCATCCCCAGCAGTGCGGTCATCATGGCGACCGCGACGACATTGCCCGCAGTCATCCGCACCAGCCCGTCAACCAGGGGGCGGAACAGCCCCGCATCCTGCAGCACCCCGAAGAAAGTGATCGCGAACATGAACATCGCAGCGATCGGGGCGACCCGCCTCAAGCCGTCATTGAAGTAGCCAGCAAGCGCATCCGTGCCGGTTCCGACAATCAGCGCAGCCACCAGCGGGACCAACACGAGGGCGATGATGGCCGTCGTTCGCCCGGTGATCAGCAGAGCCACCAGTGCAGCAATGGTCAATAGCCCGATGAGTGTCAGCATGCAGCCTCCAGTACAAGGAAATGTCGATCCGACCCTGTCACCGGTGAGCTGTCATCCAGCTGTCAGCGGCCGAATGCGACAGTGCGCCGGGTGGCATGCCACACTTCGTGCATGAGTGACATCACCGTCCTGGTCGCCGATGACCACCCGCTGCTCCGCGCTGCGGTCGTGCATTCCCTGCGTCAGGCGCTGCCGCAGGTCCACGTGATCGAAGTGGCCAGTGCCGCGACACTGGAAAGCGCGCTCGATCAGCACGCCGAGATCGAACTGGTCCTGCTCGACCTGACCATGCCCGGTGCGCGCGGATTCTCCTCGCTGCTGCACGTACGCGGTGCGCATCCGGACATACCGGTGGTGATCGTGTCCTCCAACGACCACCCGCGCGTGATCCGGCGGGCGCAGCAGTTCGGCGCGGCGGGGTTCATTCCCAAATCAGCGCCGGCCGAAACGCTCGGCCAGGCGGTGGCGGCGGTGCTCGATGGCGGCGTGTGGTTCCCGGCGATGGCGGCAGAGCGGTCCGAATCCGATGCGCTGCTGGCCACGCGGCTGGCGCAACTGACCCCGCAGCAGTTCCGGGTGCTGTTGTGCCTGGCCGACGGCCTGCTCAACAAGCAGATCGCCTATGAACTGGGCTTGGCCGAAAACACGGTCAAGGTGCACGTGACCGCGATCCTGAAGAAGCTCGAGTGCCACAGCCGCACGCAGGCGGCGGTGCTGGTGAAGGCGCTGGAGCCGGAAGGGGACGCAGGCCCCGGCATCTAGCGCGTGGCATCACCGCGATGGCGCAGCAGCACCTGCGTCATCAGCGCGCGCAAGGCCGGCGGACGCACCGGCTTGGACAGGAATCCCCACCCGTTTTCGGCCGCCTGTGCGCGCAGTGCATCGTCGCGTTCGGCCGTGACCAGGATCACCGGGGGCCGCGCCTGCCATTGCACGCACAGCGCCTCGTAAAGATCGGGGCCATGGAACTCGCCCATGCGCACATCGAGCAGCAGCAGCTGCGGCACCGTGGCGGGCGTGGCCAGGTCCAGCGCGGCCTGCGGGCCATCGGCCAGTTCAACCGCACAGCCCCAGCGTTCCAACAGCGCGCGGGTGGCGGCGCAGACCCGCGGATCATCATCGATGCTCCAGACCCGGCAATGGCGTAGCGGGCTGTCATCGCCGGTGTCGACCACCGGGGCAGCCGCGGGTGCCGATGCGGGCACCACGTCTGCCGCCTCGCCCATGGGCAGGCTTACCGAAAACACACTGCCACGCCCCAGCGTCGAGCGCAGGCGGATCGGGTGGCCGAGCAGGCGGCCGATGCGCTCCACGATCGCCAGGCCCAGCCCGGCCCCGCGTTCCTGGTCCACGCCATCGTCCAGCCGCCGGAACTCTTCGAAGATCTCGCCCTGCAGGCTGTCGGGAATGCCCGGCCCCTGGTCATGCACTTCGATGCGCAGCTGGGCACCGTCGCGGCGGCAGCCGATCAGTACCCGGCCCCGCGGGGTGTAGCGCAGCGCATTGGACAGGAAATTCTGCAGGATCCGGCGCAGCAACGCCTCGTCGCTGACCACCACCGCCCGCGTATCCACCCAGCGCAATTGCAGGCCGCGGCTTTCGGCAGCCAGGCCGAACTCGCGCGCCAGCGTTTCCAGCAGCGGCGACAGCGCGAAGGCGCGCACATGGGTCTGCAGCGCACCCGATTCCAGCCGCGAGATGTCGAGCAGGCTGTTGAGGATGGCGTCCTGCGCCGCGAGCGCGGCATCCACGTGCTCGCTGAGCTCGCGCGCGTCGCCCTGCAGCTTGCCGCGCAGCACCGAAACGAACATCCGCGCGGCGTTCAGCGGCTGCAGCAGATCGTGTACGGCCGAGGCCACGAACCGTGATTTGTAGCGGTTGGCCCGTTCGGCTTCGCGGCGCGCTTCATCCAGATCCCGGGTGCGCTCGGCGACGCGGTGCTCCAGCGCATCGGCGAGCGAGCGCAGTTCGCGCGCGGTGTTCTTGTAGGCGGTGATGTCGGCATAGCTGGTGACGAAGCCACCGTCGGGCAGCGGGTTGCCGCGGATCTCCAGCACCGTGCCGTCGTCTTTCTCGCTCTCGCGCATGTGCGGGCGCCCGCTGCGCAGATGGTTCAACCGGCGTTCGATGGCTTCATCGATCGGCCCGGGGCCAAGCAGGCCACGGCGCGCGTTGTAGCGGAAGATCTCCTCGATCGGGCGTCCGACCCGGATCAGCCCGGTCGGAAAGCGGAACAGCTCCAGGTAGCGTGCGTTCCACGCCACCAGCTTCTGCTCGTTGTCGATCACCACCACGCCCTGTGGCAGGTGGGCCAGGCTGCGGCTGAGACCGCTGTCGGCCTGCTGCGCGGCCTGCAGCACGCCGTCCTGGGCGGTGCGCAGCTCCTGTGCATGCTGCTTGAGCACGCTTTCCAGCTCGCGCCGGCTGCGCTGGCGGTGCGCGGCCAGGCGTCGGCGCTGCTGCACGAACAGGCCCAGGAAACACAGCGCCAACCAGATCCCGCCAGCGGCCAGCGCGGCGCTGCGGCCGACGGCCGTGCTGGCGCTGGCGTCATGCAGCAGGTGCAATTTCCACTGCGGTTCGTTCAGCGCCAGGGTCTGCCACAGCACCGGCCGTGGCAGGGCGGGCTGCTCCACACGCACCATGCGCCCGCCGTCGGCGAGCACCTCCGCGGTGCGGGCCTGCAGCGGCTGCAGCGAGCGGTCGGCGTACTGGCGGGTTGCCAGCATCTCGCTGCGCTCCTGCGGGCCGAGCGGGCGCAGCAGGCGGTAGCGCCAGGCATCGCCGTTGGCCAGGAACACCACGTCATGCGCGTCGGTGGCCAGCACGATGTCCGGACTCTGCAGCCATTCCTGTTCGAGTGCGCGCAGCTCGATCTTGATCGCCACCACGCCCAGCACGGTGCCGCGATCGTCGTAGATCGCCTGCGAGAGGAAGTAGCCCGGCACGGCCGTGGTCATGCCGATGCCGTAGAAATGCCCGCTGCCGCGCGCCATCGCCTGCTGGTAGTAGGGGCGGTAGCTGTAGTCCTCGCCGACATTGCTGGTCGGCTGGTCCCAGTTGCTGGCGGCCACGGCGATGCCGTGCCGGTCGATCAGGGTCAGGGTCGAGGCACGGGTGACGCTGTTGGCCTGGGCCAGCTTGAGGTTCAGGCGCTGCCGCTCGGCGGCGGTGAGCGGATGGGACACCGCCTGGTGCAGGTCCGGGTCCAGTGCCAGCACCTGCGGCAGCGTGCCGAAGCGATCGATGCGCTGCTGCAGGGTCTGCGCATACAGGCCGAGCTGACGCCGCACCTGCAGGCTTTCGTCATCCAGCGCCCGCTGTTGCGCATAGCGCCCGGCCAGCAGCGCACACAGCGCCGTGCCGCCGAGCATCAGGACGATGAGCAGCCACCAGGGGCGATAGCGGGAGACGCGGTACATGGCGCCAGTCTAGGCAGGGCAGGGCGGACGCGCGTCAACGCGTCCGCCGGACGGGCTCAGAAATGCATCTGCGCGCGCAGTTCGAAGATCTCCGGCTGGCTGCGCACGCCGCGACGGCTGGCGTCGACCTTGACGTAGTTCGCCTGGAACTTGAAGTGCGAGGTCAGGTACCAGTTGGCGCCGAGGGTCCAATCGTGCTGGCGGCCGCCGAACACGTCGGCATCGTCCAGATCGATGCGGCTGTAGCGGGTGACCAGCTCAACCGCGCCGTAGCCGTGGGCCGGCTTGACGTTGGCCACCGCGCCGG
This sequence comes from Stenotrophomonas sp. BIO128-Bstrain, assembly GCF_030128875.1. Classification (NCBI taxonomy): domain Bacteria; kingdom Pseudomonadati; phylum Pseudomonadota; class Gammaproteobacteria; order Lysobacterales; family Lysobacteraceae; genus Stenotrophomonas; species Stenotrophomonas sp. BIO128-Bstrain. The sequence continues at coordinate 121,796 of NZ_CP124620.1, forward strand.
CGCTGTACGGGCGCGATTCGCCGGTCAGGATCCAGCTCGCCATCGCGTACTGGCCGCTGCCGGTGTAATCCGGCTTGCCGTCACGGCTGACCGTGGTCTGCAGCGCTTCGCCCTGCAGCGAGAACGGGCCGCGGATCCAGATGCCTTCCAGTCCGGTGCGCACGATCTTGTCGGCGGTGGTCAGGGCACCGGAGTCGACCAGGCGGATGTCGGTCAGGCCGGCTTCCGGACGCGCACGCAGGCGCGCGCTGGCGGCGTGCGAGACATCACGGCCATCGCGGTAGCCGCGCGGGTTTTCCTGCGAATACGCCAGGCCCAGGTGGACCACGTCGCCTGCGGCCTTGACCGGGGTCCACACGCCGCGCACGGCCTGGGTGGTGCCGGGGTTGTCGCCCTGCAGGTCCTTGCCGCCGTAGGCGCCGGCCTGCAGCAGGTACTGCGGGCGCTCCAGCACCCATTCGGCACCGGTGCGGCGGCCTTCGTAGAACGCCTGCACGGGCAGGGCGGTTTCCAGGAAGCTGCCGGCGCGCGAGGAGGTGCCGGCATCCAGGCCGACCGGGGTCTTCATGTAGCCGAAGCGGAAGCGGCCGATGTCGCTGGCGAAGAAGGCCTTGCTCTCGAAGCGGACGAACACGTCCAGCCAGGTGTCGGCCTGGAAGTCGTAATAGACCATGGCGTCGTACACGCCCTTCTTCTTCAGGGTCGCGCCGAATTCCTTGCGGCGCACGGCGTCGGCGTCTTCGATGCCGCTGCCGCCGGAGAAGTCGTTGAGGTCATAGGCGATGTTGGCAGTCGCTGCCAGCTCGGTACCGTCACTGAAAGTGGTCTTGGTCGGCCAGTTGTCCCAGTCGGCCGCGGTGGCGGCGAGCGGGGCAGTGGTCAGGGCCAGGGCGATGAACAGGGGCGTAGGGCGCATGGGCGGTAGCTGCTTGAATAAGGGTGGGGCAGAACAACAACGGCCGCGGACGGCAAATCTGTGGGTCTGTCCCCCTTGATCCGCTGCCGGGCCACCCGCCGCCGTGGGGGCGCGGTGCCGGGGCAGTGTAGGCAGTCCGGCCAGCTGAACCGGGGGGCTAGTACCAATAGGTTATCTGCGTTGGCGAGATGCGGGCGTAAAAAGGCCACGCCAGATGCCGCCCAACGCGGCCGGCATCCTTCGTGACACTGCCGGAGCTTTCCCATGCACGTTCCCACCACCGCCCCGCTGGCGGCCAAGCCGCTGCCGTTCTACCGCCAACTGTATTTCCAGGTGGTGGTGGCGATCGTCCTCGGTGCCATCCTCGGCCATTACGAGCCGGCCTTCGCCGAATCGCTCAAGCCGCTGGGCGACGCCTTCATCAAGCTGGTGAAGATGATCATCGCCCCGGTGATCTTCCTGACCATCGTCACCGGCATTGCCGGCATGACCCACCTGCGCACCGTGGGCCGGGTGTTCGCCAAATCGATGGCCTACTTCCTGTTCTTCTCCACGCTGGCCCTGGTGGTCGGCATGGTGGTGGCGCACGTGGTGCAGCCGGGCGCGGGGATGAACATCAACCCGGCCGACCTGGACCAGACCGCGGTCAACGGCTATGTGCAGAAATCCCATGAGCTGACCCTGGTCGGCTTCGCGATGGACATCATCCCGGCCACCCTGGTCAGTGCCTTCGTCGAGGGCAACATCCTGCAGGTGCTGTTCGTGGCGGTGCTGTTCGGCATCGCGCTGGCCCTGACCGGCGAGAAGGGCCGCCCGGTGCTGACCTTCCTGGAGGCGCTGACCGCGCCGGTGTTCCGCCTGGTCCACATCCTGATGAAGGCCGCCCCGATCGGCGCGTTCGGCGCGATCGCCTTCACCATCGGCAAGTACGGGGTCGGCTCGCTGGTCAACCTGGCCTGGCTGGTCGGCTCGTTCTACCTGACCGCCTTCCTGTTCGTGGCGGTGATCCTGGGCGTGGTCTGCCGCCTGTGCGGGTTCTCGGTGTTCAAGCTGGCCCGTTATCTCAAGGCCGAGCTGCTGCTGGTGCTGGGCACCTCGTCCTCGGAATCGGCGCTGCCCTCGCTGATGGAGAAGATGGAAAAGGCTGGCTGCAGCAAGTCCGTGGTGGGCCTGGTGGTCCCGACCGGTTACTCGTTCAACCTGGACGGCACCAACATCTACATGACCCTGGCGGCGCTGTTCATCGCCCAGGCCACCAACACCGAGCTGACCCTGGGCCACCAGATCGCCCTGCTGCTGGTGGCGATGCTCAGCTCCAAGGGCGCCGCCGGCGTCACCGGCGCCGGCTTCATCACCCTGGCCGCCACCCTGGCCGTGGTGCCGGAAGTGCCGGTGGCCGGCATGGCGCTGATCCTGGGCGTGGACCGCTTCATGAGCGAATGCCGCTCGCTGACCAACTTCATCGGCAATGCCGTGGCCACGGTGGTGGTCTCGCGCTGGGAAAACGCGCTGGATCGTGACCGCCTGGCGATGGTGCTCGATGGCCGTGAAGCCGAGCTGCCGCCGCTGGTGGTCGATGACCTGCCGGCGACGCTGCCGGCCCCGGCGCATTGAGCCCGATGAGCTGATTGTGTGGTGCATGGTCGTGCCGTTCCTGCCGGGGCGGCACGGCCATGTTTTGTTTTGAAGGCCCGGTGCGCGCTGCTGGATTATGTGCGGTTGCAGCATGACCGCGACAGCGTAGCGACAGGTCCGTCCACGCCAACGGGGGTATGATCCCCTGTTCCTCTCGCCCATTCATCTGCAGAAAGCGATGTCCAACGAAGATTTCAAACAGGCAGCCCTCGACTATCACCGGCTCTCGCCGCCCGGCAAGATCAAGGTCACCGCGACCAAGCCGATGTTGACCCAGCGCGATCTGTCGTTGGCGTACTCCCCGGGCGTGGCACACGCCTGCGAGGCGATCATGGCCGACCCGCAGCAGGCCAGCGAGCTCACCGCACGCGGCAACCTGGTCGCCGTGATCTCCAATGGCACCGCCGTGCTGGGCCTGGGCAACATCGGCCCGCTGGCCGGCAAGCCGGTCATGGAAGGCAAGGGCGTGCTGTTCCAGAAGTTCGCCGGCATCGATGTGTTCGACATCGAGATCGATGAAAACGACCCGGACAAGCTGGTCGACATCATCGCCTCGCTGGAACCGACCTTCGGTGGCATCAACCTGGAAGACATCAAGGCACCGGAGTGCTTCATCGTCGAGCGCAAGCTGCGCGAGCGCATGAACATCCCGGTGTTCCATGACGATCAGCACGGCACCGCGATCATCGTCGGTGCGGCCGTGCTCAACGCCATGCTGGTCACCGGCAAGAAGATCGAAGAGGTGAAGCTGGCCACCACCGGCATGGGCGCGGCGGGCATCTCCTGCGTCAACATGCTGGTCTCGCTGGGCCTGAAGAAAGAAAATATCCTCGCCTTCGACCGCGACGGCGTGATCCACACCGGCCGCAGCGATCTGGACCCGGAGAAGGCGCGTTACGCGCGTGATACCGACAAGCGCACGCTGGCCGAGATCGTCGATGGGGCGGACATCTTCCTGGGCCTGTCGGCCCCGGGCATCCTGACCGCGGACATGGTCAAGACCATGGCCAAGGATCCGGTGATCTTCGCCCTGGCCAACCCGACCCCGGAAATCATGCCGGAAGTGGCCCGTTCGGTCCGCCCGGACGCGCTGATCGGTACCGGTCGTTCGGACTACCCGAACCAGATCAACAACGTGCTGTGCTTCCCGTACCTGTTCCGTGGTGCGCTGGACGTCGGCGCGACCGCGATCAACGAGGAAATGAAGATCGCCTGCGTGCACGCGATCGCCGCGATGGCACGCCGCGAGGCCAGCGACCTGGGCTCGGCCTATGGCGATGAGACCCCGAGCTTCGGCCGTGACTACCTGATTCCGCGTCCGTTCGACCGTCGCCTGCTGGTGGAGCTGTCGGCCGCCGTGGCCCAGGCCGCGATGGATTCGGGCGTGGCCACGCGTCCGGTCGCCGACATGGGCGCCTACCGCGAGAAGCTGGCCCAGTTCGTTTACCGCACCAGCCTGATGATGAAGCCGGTCTACGACCGTGCACGTTCGGACAAGCAGCGCGTGGTGTACGCCGAAGGCGAAGAAGAAGTGGTGCTGCGCGCGGTGCAGAACGTGGTCGATGAAGGCCTGGCGCAGCCGATCCTGATCGGCCGCCCGGACGTGATCGAATCGCGTATCGAGCGCCTGGGCCTGCGCATGAAGGCCGGTGTCGACTTCGACATCACCAACATCAACGACGACCCGCGCTTCAACGATTACTGGCAGTACTACCACAACCTCACCGGCCGCCGCGGTGTGACCGTGGCCGCGGCCAAGAACCTGATGCGCTCGCGCCCGACCCTGATCGCGGCGGTGATGGTGGCGCGTGGCGAAGCCGACGCGATGCTGACCGGCGTGGTCGGCCGCTTCCACAAGAAGCTGGGCTACGTGCGCAGCGTGCTGCCGCTGGAAGCCAAGGTGACCTCCACCTCGGCGATGACCGGCGTGATCAACCAGCAGGGCGTGTTCTTCTTCGTGGATACCCACGTGCAGGAAGACCCGACCGCCGAGCAGATCACCGAAGCCACGCTGCAGGCGGCGTACCGCATGAAGCTGTTCGGCATCGAGCCGAAGGTGGCGTTGCTGTCGCACTCCAACTTCGGCAGCCACGATTCCAGGGACGCGCTGAAGATGCGTGCGGTCCGCGAGATGCTGCTCAAGCGCAACCCGCGTCTGAATGTGGATGGCGAAATGCAGGGCGACACTGCATGGGATGAAGCCCTGCGCCAGAAGCTGCTGCCCAACAGCACGCTGAAGGGCCGCGCCAACCTGTTCGTGCTCCCCAACCTGGAAGCGGCCAACATCGCCTACAACCTGGTACGCGTGTTCACCGACGGCGTGGCGATCGGCCCGATCCTGATGGGCGTGGCCAAGCCGGTGCACATCCTGACCACCAGCGCGACCTCGCGCCGCGTGCTCAACATGACCGCGATCGCGGCCGTGGATGCGCAGATCCGGAAACAACTGGAGGCGGAAAAGAACGGCGCGTAACCCGCCGGTCTTTTTGACCCCCAGTTGCCAGAACGCGCCCTTCGGGGCGCGTTCTCGTTTCGGGCAGCGAAACCGGTGGCTCTGCCACACGCGCGCCGCACAGACGTCACCGCCCTGCAACCTCCCAGGCGCCCAATAGCACCACGCGGCCCGGCCGTGGTGGCGCTCCGGTGGGGGCGCCGCCACCCTGGGCCCGACCATATCCTCCACGGTCAGCCACGGGAACGGTGTCATGCGCGATCCACGCACGAAGCGGTATTTCCAGCAGTTGTTCGCGCTGTACGCCGGGTTGGTGGGCGCGCGCTGACCCACGAAAGCGTACCGATCAACGGTCGGTACCTGCCAACACCCCGTGGGCACCGATGGCACCGGTAGTGCCGGCCGCTGGCCGGCGCCTCGCAGACGCCGATCGGGCACCCGGAGCAATCAGCGTGCCCGCACGTACTGTTCCCACAACGCCGGCAACGCCACGCCACTGAGCGTTTCCCACAACGCCGGCGTGTAGCGCCCCTCGCGCAGGGCGCCATCGAGGGCCTTCACCAGCCCGGGATGCTGCGCCTCGCTCCAGGCGAGAAACGCACCGGTCACCCGGTAGCCGGTATCGAAGTTCTGCTCCGGCTTGACCTGCGTGGGCAACGCCCAGCCGGCCCCGGCATTGTCCTCGCCGTAGCGGTCGCGGGCGTAATCGGCGATGCCTTCCACCAGCCAGCCCGGCACGCGCGCATTGGCGTACTCCGGGTAGCCCTGCACGATATGCATGGCTTCATGGGTGACCAGATCGATGTCGCCCGGGTGCTTGGCCAGCCACGCCGGGTTGATCGTGATCGTCGCCGCCTGCGCCTTCTCACCGACAAAGGCGATGCCGTCGTAACCGGGGTCGATCACGATGCCGACCTGCGTCGGCGCGGCAGGATGGAAATCGGCGCGCTCGCGCAGGTAGGCGCCGAAAAACGTCTCGATGATGCGCTCGCGCACCTTCGCGGCCAGCGCATCGCTGGGGTCGCGGTAGTGCAGGGTCACATCCTCGCGGGTCTGTGTGGCCTCGAACGCGTGGGCATCGGCCAGCCCGGCGCCGACCAGCAGGGCGGCCAACAGGCAACGGGAGATCGGCATGCGGGGCCTCATCGGGTGGTGGCCGGGGCGAGCAGTTCGACTTCGGCCAGCTGCAGGCGGCCGGGTGCCGCAATGCGCAGGCGGTACTCGGCATAGCGGCCCGGCTGGGCGATGCGGAACGGACGGGTCTGCATGGCCCAGGCGAAGGCTTCGCCCCGGCGCTGGTCGACCTGCACCCAGCGGCCCCCGGTGGTGCGTGCCTCCAGCGTCCATTCGCCGCCGCGGATCGGGCCATTGCCGCTGGTCAGGGTGTACATCGAGGGTGTACCCGCGGCGACGTTGCTGAAGGTGATCGTGCTGGAGCCGCCCAGCGGCAGCGCCGTGGCCGCGTCGTCATCGATCAGCGGCGTGGCCGCCCGGCCGTCGCCGAGCTGGGCGGTGGCGCCGCTGCCAAGCAGGTCGTGCAGCAGGGCCGGCTGCTGGCCGCGCGCGGTGAGCGAGCGCGGTGCATCATCCGGGCCGGTGCCCCAGCGCGAAGGTTCCGGGCCCATGACGAAGTCCAGCGTGGCGCCCTTGGCGAGCAGCTCGTGCGGCAGCCAGGTCCTGGTCCACGGCGTGCCGTTCACCTTCAACGACTGCACGTAGATGTTGGTGGCCGAGTTCTCCGGCGCGTTGACGGTCAGCACCGCGCCGCCCTGCAGCTCGACACGGGCGTGGCGGAACAGCGGCGAACCGATCACGTACTCCGGCGCGCCCATGCGCAGCGGATAGATGCCCAGCGACGCGAACAGGTACCACGCCGAGGTCTCGCCGTTGTCCTCATCGCCCGGGTAGCCTTGGCCGATCTCACTGCCCAGGTACAGGCGCGACAGGATCTCGCGCACATGCTGCTGGGTCTTCCACGGCTGCCCGGCATACAGGTACATCCACGGGATGTGGTGCGCCGGCTGGTTGCTGTGCGCGTACATGCCCATGCGCACATCGCGCGCCTCGGTCATTTCATGGATGGTGCCGCCGTAGGAACCGGAGAACGCGGCATCGGCGGTTTCCGGGGTGGCGAAGAACGTGTCCAGCTTGGCCGCCAGCTGCTCGCGGCCACCGTACAGCGCGGCCAGCCCTTCGCCGTCGTGCGCGGCGGTGAAGGCGAAGGTCCAGCCGTTGGATTCGGTGTAGTCATGGCCCCACACGCGCGGGTCGTAGTCCTTGGCATCCAGCCGCCAGCTGCCATCCGGTTTGCGCCCCTGGAAGAAGCCCGCGGCCGGATCGAACAGCGTGGCGTAGGTGCCAGCGCGGTGACGGAAATAATCGGCTTCAGTGGCATAGCGTTCGCGGGCGGCCGGGGTATCGGCCTGTTTGGCCAGGGCCTCGGCCATGTTGGCCACGCCGAAATCGTTGAGCGCGCCTTCCATCGTCCACGACATGCCTTCATGCACATCGGCAGTGGCGTAGCCGCGGAAGGTGGAACGGTCCATGCCCTTGCGCCCGACATGGCGGTCCGGCGGAACCACGGTCGCGTTCTTCAGCGCGGCGGCATAGGCCTCCTGCGCGTCGAAACCGCCGATCCCCTTCAGCCACGCATCGGCGAAGGCCACGTCCGAACTGGTGCCCACCATCAGGTCGGCATAGCCGGGCGAGGACCAGCGGGCGACCCAGCCGCCGGCGCGGTACTGCTCCAGGAAGCCCTGCACCAGCGCACCGGCATCGTCCTTGGTGAACAGCGCATACGCCGGCCAGGTGGTGCGGAAGGTGTCCCAGAAGCCGTTGTTGACGTAGACCTTGCCGTCGCGCACCGGCGCGAAGCTGCGCGTGGCGCTGCCGTCGGTGTTCTCGTCCGAGGCACTGGCCTGGCTGGCATAGCGCCAGTCAGGTGCCGCCGCAGTACCGGCGTTCTCGTGCCCGGAGTTGGGATAGAGGTAAAGGCGGTACAGGTTGGAATACAGCGTGGTCTTCTGGTCGTCGGTGGCGTCGCCCACGTCGAAACGGGCCAGGCGCTGGTCCCAGGCATCCTGCGCGCGTGCGGCTACGCGGTCGACATCGTCAGCGGCCGACAGCTCCAGCGCGAGGTTGTGGCGCGCCTGCTCGACCGAGATCAGCGAGGTGGCGATGCGCATCGAGACGCGGCGGTCGGCACCGGCATCGAACTTGATGTAGCCGGTCGGGCGGCCGGTCTCCACGGTGCCGCTGCTGCGCCACGGCCGGTCGAAGCTGGCCACCACGTACATGCGGGTGGCGCCGGTGGACAGGCCGCTGCGGGTGTCGGTGTAGCCGGAGAGCGTCTGCGTCGCCGCATCCAGGGTCAGCCCGCCGCGGGCATCGACATTGTCGAACAGCAGGTTGGCATCGCCCCCTTCCGGGAATGCGAAGCGGAACACCGCGGCGTGGTCGGTTGGCGCGATCGACGCCGCGATGCCGTTGTCGAAGCGTACGTCGTAGCGGTACGGACGGGCCTGTTCGTTGTCGCGCGAGAAGCTCAGCGCACGCTTGCTGCGGTCGGCCTCTGGCACGCCACGGGTCGCCGACGGCATCACCTGGAAGGTCTGGCGGTCGCCCATCCAGGGGCTGGGCTGGTGGCTCAGTGCCAGCGCCTGCAGGCGCGGCCGGTTGGCCGCGTCGTTCTGTTCGTTCCAGCGGTACAGCCAGGTCAGCGAGCCGGCATCGGTCACCGGTGTCCAGAAGTTGAAGCCATGCGGCACGGCGGTGGCCGGGAAATTGTTGCCGCGCGAGAAGGTGCCGTTGGCCTGCGTGCCGCGGGTGGTCAGCACCCAGTCCGAGGGACGCTGCGGCGTGCTGCGCGGCTGCGCCTGCAGGCGGACGTCGTCGATCCAACCGGCGACCGGGGCGCCCTCGGCGCTGGCGACCTCCAGCTCCAGTGCGACCACGCGCCGCCCGCGCAGGGCCGGGGTGTCGCCCAGGCGCACGGCTTTGCGCGCCCACTGCTGCGGGTACAGCGTCTTCGAATCGCCCTGCGCACGCGCGCCCAGCGCCACGCCATGGTGATCGCGCGCGGCACTGGCCGAAACGCGCGTGCCGTCGTCCAGGACCAGGTCAAGCGAGACGTAGGTCGAGGCCACGGTGTCCTTGCCGACGATCTCGGGCAGCACGAGCCAGGACAGCGTGGTGTCGGCGTCGATGGTCAGATGGGTTTTGAAGAGCTGGCGGCGCGCCTGGCCGCCGGTGCTGGCGTAATGCAGCGCATGCAGGCCGCTGTAACCGACGCCGGGCTTGGCCGCGTAGGGCGCGGCGGGGCCATTGCCGATCCGGACCTGCAGGGCGCCGTCGCCCGCCGCCGCGGCCGGGGCTGGCTGGCCCGGCTCGAAGGAAGTCTGCAGGCCCTGCGCGGCCGCCGGCAACGCGATGGATGCGCAGGCCAGGGCCAGGGCGAGGGGAAGGGCGCGGCGGGCGGGGCGCAGGTCGGACAGGGTCATGCAAGGGTCTCCCGGGAAGGGCAGGCGGCAGGCAGGACCCGCATCGATGGCCACGGCGGACGGCGTCGCCCCAGCCATCGGCGGACGGCAGGTAAAGAGGCGATGCATGTCCGGTGGGGGCGGGCAGGCGATCGGGTCGATGATCGGTACCGGTCGATCCTGCATCACCGCAACTGGCCCTGACAAGTGCAATTAGTTCGATCTAAATCCGGCAAATCCGTTTCGTATCGAATTGTTGACAAGCAATTTGGATCGATTTAAAAGGACCGATGATGCGTCGCCGGGGCCCGCGGCGGCGCGAGGCATCCGCAGGGCCCCTGCGGCCTGACGCGGCCACCAGATGCTAGAATCCACGGTCTCGCAACCCCCTTTGTGTGTCCACGCCATGAGCCATACCGCCACTGCGCCCGCCAACGCCGAGAAGCGTTACACCGTGCACCGCAGCGACCTGCCGCTGAGCTGCCCGACGCCGGAAATGGCGCTGTGGAACTCGCACCCGCGCGTGTACCTGCCGATCGAAGACGAGCCCAACTGCGAGGCCGCGTGCCCGTACTGCGGCGCCGTGTTCGTGCTCGCCGACTGATCCGCGGACCACACTGTGCGCCGACTGACCGTGGTGCAGCTGCTGCCGGCGCTGCACTCCGGCGGGGTCGAACGCTCCACCCTTGAGATCGCCTCCGCCCTGGTTGCCGCCGGCCACCGGGCCATCGTCGTGTCCGCCGGTGGGCGCCTGGTCGAGCCGCTGCTGGCCAGTGGCGCCGAACACCTGACCCTGGATATCGGCCGCAAATCGCTGTTGACCCTGCGTCACGTGCTGACCCTGCGCAATCTCTTCAACGAGGTGGGCGCGGACATCGTGCACGCGCGCTCGCGGCTGCCGGCATGGCTGGGCCTGTACGCGGTGCGCAATCTGCCTGCGGCGACCCGCCCACATTGGGTCACCACCGTGCACGGCCTCAATTCCCCGGGCCGCTACAGCGCGGTGATGACCAGCGGCGAGCGCGTGATCTGCGTGTCCAACAGCGTGCGCGAGTTCGTGCAGACGCATTACCCCAGTGTCCCGGCCGAGCGGCTGCAGGTGATCCCCCGCGGTGTCGATGTCGCGCAGTTCCCGCGCGTGGGCCGCCAGGACAGGCGCGCGCGTCTGGCGGTGGCCGGGCAGCATCCGGCGCTGGCCGGCGATGCGCCGCTGCTGTTGCTGCCTGGCCGCGGCACCCGCCTGAAAGGGCATCGCCACGCCCTGACCCTGCTGGCCGGGCTGCATGCTGCCGGCGTGCCGGCCAGACTGTGGATGCCGGGCACGCGCGAGCCGGGCCGCGAATCCTATGTCGCCGAACTGGACGCTCAGGCACGCAGCCTGGGTGTGTACGATGCGGTGCTGATGACCGCGCCGACCTCGCGCATCGCGCAGGCCTATGCCGCCAGCGATCTGGTGCTGCAGCTCTCGGACAAGGCCGAAGCGTTCGGCCGCACCGTGGTCGAAGCGCTGTCGGTGGGTCGCCCCGTGCTGGGCTGGAACCACGGCGGCGTGGGCGAGTTGTTGACTCAGCTGCAACCCTCCGGCGCGGTACCCTTGGGCGACGCCGATGCGCTGTTGGCGCGCGCGCAGCAGCTGTTGCTGCAGCCGCCGGCCTTGCCGTCGCGGATCCCGTTTACCTTGCAGGCGATGCAGCGTGACACGCTCCAGCTCTATGCCTCCCTCGTCGGCTGAGACGACCCTCGTGCCCGGGTCGCCGGCCTCCCGCGCTGGCCGCTGGGCGCCGTGGTGGGTCATCGCGTTCGTTGCGCTGTGGCCGTTGCCGGGCATCGCCGAAGGCGTGCTGGTGCTCGGCGCGCTGTATGCGGCAGTGCGCATGGTGCAGCTGCGGCTGCAGGGCAATCAGCGCCTGCTCAGCAGCCCGGCGTGGGCGCTGACCAGCATCCTGTTCCTGGGCTATTGGCTGCCACAGGCAGTGTCCGCCTTCGATGCGATCGACCCTGGCACCGCGTGGCGCAAAACCGCCGCCGGCCTGCGCTACCTGCCCTTCATGTGGCTGGTGGCGATAGCCGTGGCCACCCCGCAGCGGCGCGCGCTGACCCTGGGCGGTCTGGCCGCGATCACCGGTCTGTGGACCCTCGATGCATTGGCGCAGGCCCTCCTCGGCAGCAGTCCGTTGTTCTGGTCGATGGACCAGCTCAAGTGGGCCGTCAGTGGTCACGGCCTGTGCTCGCCTGAAGAGATGGCGCTGGTGGACCGGCTCAGCGGGGTGCTCGGCCCCTGCAATCTCAAATTCGGCCAGGTGCTGGCCAGCCTCTCGCCGTTCCTGCTGTTCGCTGCCTCCCGCCGCGCCGGCATTCTCGGCTGGTCGCTGGTAGCGGCTGCGGTGGGCGTGGTGCTGGTGCTGGCCGGTTCGCGCGCGGCCTGGCTGACCTATGCGCTGGTGCTGGTGTTCTCCGGCTGGCGCCTGATCGGCGTGCGCGGGCTGCTGGCCTGCGTCGCCTTCGGTGCGGTGGCAGCGGTCGTCCTGACCGTGACCGTGCCCCAGGTCGGCGACCGCGTTGCGCGTACCGCCATGGCCTGGGAGGGTGAGAGCGATGGCGTCAACCAAGCCCTGTCCGGCCGCGCGCAGATCTGGGCGGCAGCTGCCTGCATGATCGAAGCGCACCCCATCAACGGCGTCGGCGCGCGTGGCTTCCGCGACGCCTACCCGGCCTGCAACCCGGACCCTGCTGCCCAGGAAGTCTGGGGCGCGGGTCCGGCACTGCACGCGCACCAGATCGTGCTCGAGATCCTGTCTGAAACCGGCATCCTCGGCCTGCTGCTGTGGCTGGCGGCGGTCGCACAGGCGTGGCGCGCGTGGCGCTTCGCGCCGGCCCAGGCCCGTGAGCGCGCACGCCCGGCGATGCTGGCGCTGGCGGTGACCGTGTTCCCGCTCAACACGCATCTGGCGTTCTATTCCACCTTCTGGGGTGGCCTCACGCTGTTGTTGGCCGCGCTGTATGCCGGCAGTCTGTTGGCACGCGACGACGGGTAGAGCCACGCCATGCGTGGCTGCTTGTGGCCCGGGTATGGGGACATGCCGACGCACATGCGCGCCATCCACCGATGGGCTCCACGCCCCGGCCAACGCACTCTCGTGCGATGGCCAGCCAACGCCTCCAACGCGGCCGATACTCGCATCCAGGGTATTGCTACGCGCTCACCACCACCACGCACGACAGGCGCAAGTGGTTCGAGGATCCCCTCAATGCAGAGGTAATCATCGACACGCTGCGCTACATGGATCGTTGCGGGGTCAGTTGCACGTTAGCTTGGGTGGTAATGCCGGACCACGTGCATTGGTTGATCCAATTGCGGCAAGACACCTTGGCTCGTTGCATGCTGCTGTTCAAATCACGCAGCAGCCGATTGTTGAATGAGCGTCTGCAGCGAAAGGGAAAGCTCTGGCAGCACGGGTACTTCGACCACGCCGTGAGAAATGAGGCATCCTTGCGCCGGCAGGCGCTGTACATCCTCGCCAACCCGATACGTGCGGGATTGGCCAGTGCGTTGGGGGAGTACCCGCACGCCTGGTCGCGGTGGCCCATGGAAGCGTAGAGCCACCCCATGGGTGGCTGTTCGCGGTCAGGCACCCTGCAGCCACCCATGGGGTGGCTCTACCGAGGGGGCAGCCACCCATGGGGTGGCTCTACCGGTAATAATCGCTGCGGCCGCCGGGCTGGCGCTTGAAGCGGCGGTGGATCCACAGGTACTGGTCCGGGGCCTCGCGCACCATCGCTTCGATGGCCTGGTTGACGCGCGCAGTATCGGCCTCGACATCCTCGCTGGGGAAATTCTCCAGCGGCGCGCCGATCTTCAGGAAGTACTTGCCGCCTTCGCGACGGTGGAAATACGGGATCACCGCGCAGCCGGTCATCCGGGCCAGCTGGTGCGTGGCGGTGATGGTCGAAGCGGTGTGGCCGAAGAACGGCACGAACACCGTGTCCTTGCCGCGCATGTCCTGGTCCGGCGCGTACCAGAGGAAGCCGCCCTTCTTCAGATGCCGCACCGTGGCGCGGATGTCTTCGTTGGCGTACATCGCCTTGGCGTAGCGCAGGCGGCCGAACTTCACCGCCCACTCGTACACCGGGTTGCGATGCTTGCGGTACATGCCGGAGAGCTCGACGTGGTCGCACAGCAGGCGGCCGCACATCTCCAGCGTCATGAAGTGGCCGGACACCAGCAGCACCCCACGGCCCTCGGCCTGCATGCGGTGCAGGTGCTCCAGCCCCTCGATCTGCACCTGCGGGCGGATGCTGTCGATGCTGCCCCACCAGGCCCGGGCGAATTCAAAGATGCCCACGCCCAGCGCGTCGAAGCTGTCGCGCAGCAGGCGCTGGCGCCAGGCGTCGTCCTTCTCGGGGAAGCACAGCTTCAGGTTGACCTCGGCGGCACGCCGGCGGCTGCTGGCCAGCCGGTAGGCGACCGTGCCGACACCGCGGCCAAGCGCACGCTGCAGCATCCACGGCAGGCGGGCGATCGCGAAGGCGACCAGCATGAAAGCGAAGGTCGGCCAGTGGCGCGGATTGCGCAGGGACGGCCGGGTGGCGGTGGAAGCGTTATCGGACATGCCTCGATTCTAATGGATGCGCCCGGATGCGTCCCGGCAGGGCCATCACGGCGGCGCGGCGTGTCTTCCCCGCGCCGCTCCCGTATCCTTTGCCCATGCGTAAAAGCCCTGTCGAATGGATCCTGCGCGGCCTGTACTCGGCCGTGCTCTACCTGCTGTTGCCGATCACCGTGTACCACCTGGTGTGGCGGGGCTTCCGGGTGCGCGAGTACTTCCAGCGCTGGGATGAGCGCTATGCCTCCTATCCGCACTCCAGCGGCCAGCCCCGGGTCTGGCTGCACGCGGTCTCGGTGGGTGAGGTGAACGCCGCAGCGCCACTGGTGAACGCCTTGCGTGCGCTGCGTCCGGACATCCGCTGGGTGATCACCACCATCACCCCGACCGGCTCCGAACGGGTCCGCGCGCTGTGGGGCGATGCGGTCGACCACGTGTACCTGCCGTACGACGTGCCGGGCAGCGTCGGTCGCTTCCTCGGCCACTTCAAGCCGAGCCTGGCGCTGATCCTGGAAACCGAGCTGTGGCCGAACCTGCTGTTCGGGTGCCGCGACCGCAGGATCCCGGTCTACATCCTCAACGCGCGGTTGTCGGCGCGCTCGCTGCGCGGCTACCGCCTGCTGCGGCCGCTGATCGGCCGCGCGCTGCGTACCGTGACCTGTGTGGCGGCGCAATCGGCCGACGATGCCGAGCGCTTCATCCAGCTCGGCGCCCGCCCGGACCAGGTGCAGCCGCTGGGCAATCTGAAATTCGATATCGCCACGCCGAACGTGCAGGACTTCATCGCGCGCTTCCATGAGCTGGTGCCCGCCCAGCATCCGGTCTGGATCGCCGCCAGTACGCACGAGGGCGAAGAGCAGGCCACCATCGATCTGCACCGCCGCCTGCGCGAGGCGGTGCCGGGCCTGCTGCTGTTGTGGGCGCCACGGCATCCCGAGCGCTTCCCAAGGGTGGAAGCGCTGGCCCGCGAGCAGGGCTGGAAGGTGGCCACGCGCCGCCAGCAGCAGTGGCCGCAGGCCGATACCGATGTGTTCGTGATCGATACGCTTGGCGAGTTGATGTCGTTCTACGGGTGCGCCCAGGTGGCCTTCGTCGGTGGCAGCCTGCAGGCCATCGGGGGGCACAACCTACTGGAGCCGGCGGCAATGGGCACCGCAGCAGTCACCGGCCCGCACCTGCACAACTTCGCCGAGATTTCCCGGCGCATGCGCGAGGCCGGTGCGGTGGTCATTGCCGAGGATGCCAACGGGGTCGGCGATGCACTGCTGACCCTGCTGCGTGATCCGCAGGCCCGCGAGGACATGGCCCGGGCGGGCTGCGCGCTGGTGAGCAACGGGCGCGGCGCACTGAAGCGCACCGTGGCCCTGATCGCCCCGCAGTTGCCGCCGCCGGTGGCCTGATCGCAGGCCTGATCGCGCGATGCGACGACCAGGCCCGCGCGTGCGTCAGGCAGCGGCGACCAGCAGGTCGCCCAGGAAGGCGTAGGCAAAGCCGAAGTAGATGAACACGCCGACCAGGTCCATCACCGAGGTGATCATCGGGGCCGACAGCGTGGCCGGATCCGCCCCGATGCGGCGTGCGGCGAACGGCAGCAATGCGCCGATGATGCCGCCCAGCGCGGTGCACACCAGCATGCTCGAGCCCACCACCAGCAGCACGTCCATGCCCACGCCCTTGCTGAAATAGGCCAGGACCGCTTCCAGCACGGCGATGCTGATGCCCAGCGCGGCGGCCACCGGCAGTTCGCGTTTGATCACGAACGCCACATCGCGCCAGCTCAGTTTCAATTCGCCCAGTGCCATGCTGCGGATCACCAGCGTGGCCGACTGGCTGCCGGTGTTGCCGCCCATGTCCACGATCGGGGCGATGAAGGCGGCCAGCACGATCACCTGCGACAGCAGCTCTTCCTGCGCGGCCACGAAGGTGCTGGTGACGATGCCGAAGCAGGTCAGGATCGCCAGCCAGAACACCCGCACTCGGAACATCTGCTTCAGTGGCGTGCTGCGAACGTCCAGGTCGTTGCCGTGCGCGCTCACCGTGCCGCCGAAGCGCGCCAGCTGCGAGGCGTCCTGTTCCTTGTCGATGTCCATCGCATCGTCGACGGTGACGATGCCGATCATGCGGTCTCCGCCGTTGGTGACCGGCAGCGCGAGCAGATCGTAGCGACGGATCAGCTCGGCGGCCTGCAGTCGCGGCCAATGTGCCTTCGCGGCGATCGGCTGCTCATGCATGACCGAGGCGACCGTGCGGTTCTCGTTGGCCAGGACCAGATCGCGCAGCGCCACGGTGCCGCGCAGGCGCAGGGTGTGGTCGAGCACGAACAGGATGTTCACCGTCTCGCTGTGCAGCGCGGTGGCGCGGATGTGTGAAAGCGCCTGCGCGACCGTCATTTCCGGCGAGACCCAGACATAGTCGGACGTCGTCGCCGAACCGACCGTGCCCTCGGGATAGGACGCCATCTTGAGGATGTCGTCGCGTTCCACCTTGGTCAGCGCCGGCAGCAGTGCCTGCTTGGCGTCATCGCCAAGGCGGTTGAACAGATCGGCACGATCATCCGATGGCATGTGTTCGAACAGCTGCACTACCGCCTCGCGCGGCATCGCGGCCAGCAGTTGATCCTGGCGGAGCTCGGCGAAGTGCGCGAACAGAGCCGCGCGCGCCGGTGGCGCGAGCGTCATCAGCAAGGGCAGCGTCCTGTCCACGCTCAGCGCGTCGAGCGCATCGACCAGATCGGACGGATGGGTGGTCGCGGCGATGCTGGCAAAGCCAGCGGCGTCGAGGGAGAGCGAGAGGGTGCGGATCGAGAACAGGAGGTCTTCGCGGTTCATGGTGGTTCTCCAGCAGAAAGCGGCGCGTGGGGTGACAACGCGCAGTGATGAGGTACAGGCGTGGGACGCATCGGCGTGCGCCCGGGCGAGGCAGGCAGGGAGTGCGTGCGCGCCGCGTACGCAGCGCAGGTGGCCGGCAGGATCAGTCGGTGCGGTCAGCCGGCACGCGCGGCATTACGGCGCGGCGGCGAGATTGAGGCCCAGCGTGATCCACTGCCCGTCGCGCCGGTGGTGGGCACGTCCCGCGAGCAGATCCACGCTGGCGCCCCGCCAGAGTTCGTGGCGCACGCCGAACTGGCTGCTGCGCTGGCGCGCCGCATCGCGGGCGGTTTCGGCCAGCAGTGACCACTGCGGTGCAGCGACGACTTCCACGCCGATGCCATCGGTGCGGCCCCGTGTATCGTCCGTGCGTGCCCAGCCCAGGTTGAGGTGCAGCAGGGTGCGATCCGACGCGCCGAGCACCACCGTCAGCGGTGCATTGAGGCTCCAATCGTCGGCGCGCGGGCGGTGCCAGTCGCTGCCGAGGCCGGCACTGATCGCCACGCCCCAGCGGCGCTGAGCCAGATCACGCAGTACCCGCTTGGCGCCCACGGCCCACTGCGTCGTCGAGGTGGCGTGTTGATGGCTGACGCCGAGCGACCATTCGGTATCGGCGAACGTGCAGCCCGGTAGGGCCGTCCAGTCGTTGCCGGCATCGGTATGGCGGCCCCAGCTTTCCAACTGGCAGCGACCGGCATCGGTGATGGAGGCGTCGTCCACCATCAGGCTGGCGGCGGCGCGGGTGTCGAGCGGAAGCATCACCACGGCCACGAGGGGCAGGGCGAACACACGGGAAACGTGCATGGGCAATCTCCAGGCAAACGGAAACGCCAGCGGCACCCTTCTTGGGGTCGGTGGAACGGCGATACGGATGATGCGAGGCGGGCGAGCGTGTCAGCTGCGCCGGTGGGCCCCGTCCTGTGCGGACGGAACCGACCTTGGGGTCAGTGGGTCCGTCGGCTCAGGAGCAGCAACGAGATCGACTATGACTGTCCAAGGAGGGGGCCTCTGGAGGGAAAGGGAAGGTGGTGCGGGGCGGACCTTAGTCGGCCGCTGCCGGAGGGTCAAGCCCTTTTTCACGGCACGTGCCGGACTGGGGACCGGTTCACGGTGGAGAGTGTGCGCGGGTAGGCATCGCACGAAGCGGTCGCGATGGCGGCCGCCACATGGGCAGCATCTGTGGCATGTCGCGATCACCACCTTGCACGCAAAAAAAAACCACCCGCAGGCGGGTGGTTTTTTCTCTCGCCGTGCGCCGTCGATCAGTTGACGGTGGTGCTCGGCGTGGCCGCCTTCTGGGTCAGCAGGCGGTTGATGTCCTGCAGTTCGGCGATGTCCAGCGTGCCGACGGCCTGGCCCAGCTGCAGGCGGTTCTGCAGGAAGGTGTAGCGGGCGTTGGCGTAGTCCAGCTGCGCGGAGAACAGGATGCGCTGGTTCTGGATCACGTCCAGCACGGTACGCGTACCGACTTCCAGGCCGACCTGCGAGGCGTCATAGGCGCTCTGTGCCGACACGACCGCCAGGCGACGCGCTTCCACTTCGCTGATGCCCGCCACCAGGGTCTGGTAGGCGTTGCGGGTGTTGCGGTCCAGGGCACGCTTCTGCTGCTCGTAACCGTCCTGGGCGATGTCACGCTGGGCCAGCGCCTGGCGCACGCCGGACTGGGTGGCGCCGCCGGAGAAGATCGGCACGTTCAGAGTCAGGCCGACGCTGTTGGTGCGGCGGTCCGGGCTGAAGCTGCCGCTGTCGCCGACCACATCACCCCAGCTGGCCGACTTGCCGGCAGTGGCACCGATCGACAGGGTCGGGTAGTGCGCGCCGCGGGCGGCCGAGACGCCGGATTCGGCAGCGTTGACCTTCAGTTCCTGCGCCTTCAGCGCCGGATTCTGCGCAACGGCCTCGTTCACCAGCGTATCGATGGTGGCGTACTTGGCCGGCAGCTCCGGACGGAAATCGGCCGGCAGGGCGCGCAGGTCGGTGACCGGCTGGCCGGTCAGTTCGGTCAGCGCCTGGTAGGCGTCGGCCAGGGTGTTCTGCGCGATGATCGTGTTGGCGCGCGCCTGGTCGTACTGGGCGCGGGCTTCGTGCACGTCGGTGATCGGGGCCAGGCCCACTTCCAGGCGCTTGTCGGCGAAGTCGAACTGCTTCTTGGCAGCGGCTTCGTTGGTCTGCGCGGCCGACAGCGATTCAATGCCCACCAGCACGTTGAAGTACGCCGCCGAGGTGCGCACGATCAGGTCGTCGTTGGCCGAATCCAGGGTGAAATCCGCTGCGCGGCTCAGTTCGCGCTGCGAACGCAGGTTGGCGAACTGGGTGAAGTTGAAGACCGTCTGGCTGCCGTTGATCGTGTAGTTCCGGCTCTTGGTGGTGAACGAGCTGGAGGTCAGATCATGGTTCGGGTTGGTGCGGCTGCGGTTGAGCGAGGCCTCGCCATTGAGCTGCGGCAGCAATGCGGCACGCGCCTGCACGGCGCCTTCCTTGTCATACAGGCGGGTCGACTCGGCAGCCGAGAGCTGCGGATCGCCGTTGCGCGCCATTTCGTAGACCTGCAGCAGGTCGGCGGCAGAGGCGGTCATCGGCAGCAGGGCGGCGGCCAGCGCAAGGGCGAGGGATCGGCGGATCATTGCGGCTTCCTTGGACTCAGAGTTGGAACTGGGGTGCCGGGGCGGCACCGCGCAGGTAGTCGATATCGGTTTCGAACAGCGATTCAGTGGTGCCGTCCGCCTTGACCAGCACCGCTTCCATGACCGGGGACCGGCCACGGATCACGAACAGTCGACCGCCCGGACGCAGCCACTGGGCGAAACGTGACGGGATGACATCCACCGCGCCGGTGACGCAGATCGCATCGAAGCGGCGCTCGGTATCCCAGCTCAGCGCGTCGGCGGTTTCGATGCGGACGTTGTTGCCCAGGCCGGCGGCGTCCAGACGCGCACGCGCGGTGGTGGCCAGCTCGGCATCGATCTCCAGGCTCAGCACTTCGCGGGCCAGTTCGCCCATGCAGGCGCTCAGGTAGCCGCTGCCGGTGCCGATTTCCAGCACTTCATCACCCGGCTGCAGATCCAGCGCCTGCAGGGTGCGGCCTTCGATGACCGGCTTCATCATCTTCTGGCCGTTGCCCAGCGGCAGCTCGATGTCGGCATAGGCCAGGGCCCGGTGCGATTCAGCGACGAACGCCTCCCGCGGCAAGCGTGCCAGTACATCGAGCACGCGGATTTCCAGCACATCCCAGGGGCGGATCTGCTGTTCGACCATCAGTTCGCGGGCGTGGGAGTAATCGATCGTCATGAGGTTCTATATCCAGCGCAGTGGGCCGGCCATTTTACCGGTGCCGGGAGCCGGCGGCGCGCTGAGAGCATCGCTGCCGTCGCGCCGGGGTCGCAGTGCCGGAAGTCACCGCGACCTCCGGTCCATTCAGTTTAGTGCCGCCGGGCATACGCCCGCAGGAAAAAGTCGACGCTGGCGCTCACATGAGCGTTGGCATCGCACTCGGCCGGGGCCGGCCGCAGCCCGCACATCATATGCGTATGCAGCTCGCCCTTGATCAAGGTCAGGAACTGGATGGCGGCCGTCGGGAAATCGGTGATCTCCAGCTCGCCGCGGGCCGTACGGGCACGCAGGAAGTCGGCCAGCGCATCGGTGGTCCGCTGCGGGCCGGCCAGCCAGAACATCTCGCGGATCCGATCATCGGTATCGGGCGACATCATCACCCGCTGCACGGCGACGGCCGCATCGGAGGTGATCAGGGTGAAGAAGGCGTGGCCGATGCCCATCAGCTGGTCGCGCAGCGGGCCTTCAATGTCGGTGACGAACAGTTCGTCAGGCAGCATCTCGACGCATTTGGACTGCACTGCTTCGGTGAAAAGCGTCTCTTTGTCGCCGAAATGGCTATAAACGGTCAGCTTTGACACGCCCGCCTGGGCGGCGATGCTGTCCATGCTCACCCCGTTGTAGCCTTGGTCGACGAACAGCGACTTGGCCGCTTCCAGGATGGCCGCGCGCTTGCCCAGATCCTTCGGGCGCCCCGGCCCGGCGGCCTTGGCGACCGGCTTGGAGGGCGATTTGGAGGAGGTCGGATCAGTCATCCAATCAATACTAGACCAATCGGTTCGATATTTATACTATACCGACTGGTTCAATATTGAAGCGATTGGAACAGAGCGTTTCCAATGGCTTTTCCCGGGTTACTTTCAGGTCCAGGACCTCATGAAAAACATGCGATGGATGGGTGGTGGGTTGCTGGCGCTGGCGTTGGCAGCATGTGGCAAGCAGGATGCCGAACCGGCCGCACCGATGCCGGTGCTGGTTGTCCACCCGGGCACCGTGGCCGGCCAGGAAGTGGCCGCCTACCCCGGTGAGATCCGGGCCCGCGAGGAAAGCCCGCTCTCCTTCCGCGTCGGCGGCAATCTGATCAAGCGTCATGTCGATGCCGGCCAGCGCGTGCGCAAGGGCCAGTTGCTGGCCGAGCTGGACGCCGCCGACTACGCCTCCCAGGCCAGCGCCTCACAGGCGCAGCTGGCCGCTGCCGAAGCCGACCTGATCCGTGCCCGTGATGACCAGAAGCGCTACGCCACCCTGGCCGAGCAGCAACTGGTCAGCCAGTCCGCGCTGGACAGCCAGACTGCTGCCTTCAAGGCCGCGCAGGGCCAGGCCAATGCTGCCCGCGCCAATCTGGCCGTGGCCCGCAACCAGGCCGAGTACGCGCAGCTGCGCGCGCCGGCCGATGGCGTGATCGCCAGTCGCCAGGCCGAAGCCGGGCAGGTGGTCAGCGCTGGGCAGACCGTGTTCACCCTGGCCGCCGACGGTGGCCGCGAAGTCGTGATCGCCCTGCCGGAGAGCAACATCCGCGATTACCAGGTCGGCCAGCCGGTGCAGGTGGAACTGTGGAACCGCCCCGGCCAGATGCTGCCGGGCACGATCCGTGAGATCGCCCCGGCCGCCGATGCACAAGGGCGCACCTATGCCACCCGCGTCAGCCTGGCACCGGAAGCGTTGACCGAAGTGGAACTGGGCCAGAGCGCGCGCGTGTTCGCCGCCGCAGGACGCCAGGGCACGCTGCAGTTGCCGCTGGCCGCCGTACAGCGCGGCGCCGACGGCCGCAGCAGCGTGTGGGTGGTCGATCCGGCCAAGCGCACCTTGAAGGCCACGCCGGTGACGGTCGGGGCGTACGCCGTCGAATCGGTTCCGGTGCTGAGCGGGGTGAACGCGAACGACTGGGTGGTCGCCGCCGGCGGCCATCTGCTGCGCGAGGGCCAGCCGGTGACGGCGGTGGACCGCCAGAACCGCCCGGTGCTGGCACCGGCAGCCAAGCCTGTCGCGGCCGACGCGCCTGCTGCCGGCAAGGGGAACTGATCCCGTGCGCCGCTTCAATCTTTCCGAATGGGCGCTGGGCAACCGGCCCCTGGTGCTGTTCGCGATGCTGGCCTTTGCGATCATCGGCGCGTGGTCGTACAAGCACCTGGGCCAGTCCGAAGATCCCCCGTTCACCTTCAAGGTGATGGTGGTGCGCACGAACTGGCCCGGCGCGACCGCCGAACAGGTCTCCCGCCAGGTCACCGAGCCGATCGAAAAAGCCCTGCTGAACACCGGGCAGTACGAGTTCATCCGCTCCTACTCGCGCCCGGGCGAATCGCAGGTGATCTTCGTGGCGCGCGACAGCCTGCGCTCCAAGGCGATTCCCGACCTGTGGTACCAGGTGCGCAAGCGCGTGGGCGACATCAAGCCGACCCTGCCGCGCGAGATCGTCGGTCCGTTCTTCAACGACGAATTCGGCGACACCTTCGGCAACATCTACGCGTTGACCGGGCAGGGCTTCGACTACGCCGTGATGCGCGACTACGCCGACCGCATCCAGCTGGAACTGCAGCGCGTGCCCGACGTGGGCAAGATCGAGCTGGAAGGCCTGCAGGACGAAAAGGTCTGGATCGAGCTGTCCAACACCAAGCTGGCCACGCTGGGCGTATCGCTGCAGCAGGTGCAGCAGGCCTTGGCCGACCAGAACGCGATTGCCGCCACCAGCTTCTTTGAAACCCCGACCGATCGCGTGCAGCTGCGCGTCACCGGCCAGTTCCAGAGCGTGGAGGACATCCGCAGCTTCCCGATCCAGGCTGGCGACCGCACCGTGCACCTGGGTGACATCGCCGAGATCAAACGTGGTTTTGCCGATCCGGCCTCGCCGAAAATGCGCTTCATGGGGGAAGACGCGATCGGCATCGCCGTGGCGATGAAAGACGGCGGCGACATCCTCAAGCTGGGCAGCACGCTGGACGCCGAGTTCGAACGGCTGCAGAAGACACTGCCCGCCGGCATGCAGCTGCGCAAGGTCTCCGACCAGCCGCATGCGGTGGAAGAGTCGGTCGGCGAGTTCGTGCAGGTGCTGACCGAAGCGGTGGTGATCGTGCTGCTGGTGAGCTTCTTCTCGCTCGGCCTGCGCACCGGCCTGGTGGTGGGTGTGACCATTCCGCTGGTGCTGGCGATGACGTTCTTCGTCATGCATTACTTCGGCATCGGCCTGCACAAGATTTCCCTGGGCGCGCTGGTGCTGGCGCTGGGCCTGCTGGTGGACGATGCGATCATCGCCGTGGAGATGATGGCCACCAAGATGGAGCAGGGGTACGACCGCCTGCGCGCGGCCAGCTTCGCCTGGGAGTCGACCGCGTTCCCGATGCTGACCGGCACGCTGATCACCGCGGCCGGCTTCCTGCCGATCGCCACGGCAGCCTCCAGCACGGGCGAATACACCCGCTCGCTGTTCCAGGTGGTGACCATCGCACTGGTGGTGTCGTGGATCGCCGCGGTGCTGTTCATTCCGTACCTGGGCGACAAGATGTTGCCGGACCTGTTCAACCCGCAGCCGCCCAGGCCGGACAGCCTGGCCGGGCGCTGGCACGCGCGTCGCCTGCAGTGGGCCGACCGCCATCCCGCGTTCGCGCGCTGGATCGCACCGAAGGTGCATGCGCACGACCACGATCCGTACCAGCGTCCGTTCTACGTGCGCTTCCGCAGGTTCCTCGATGTCTGCCTGCGCCATCGCTGGTGGGTGATCGCCGCCACCGCCGCGCTGTTCGTGTTCTCGCTGCTGATCTTCCGCTTCGTGCCGCAGCAGTTCTTCCCGGATTCGACCCGCCCGGAACTGATGGTGGACATCGAACTGGCCGAGGGCGCCTCGCTGCAGGCGACCCAGGCCCAGGCGGCCAAGCTGGAAAAACTGCTCAAGGACCGCGAGGGCATCAGCAATTATGTCGCTTACGTGGGCACCGGCTCGCCGCGCTTCTACCTGCCGTTGGACCAGCAGCTGCCGGCCACCAACTTCTCGCAGTTCGTGGTGCTGACCGAGAACACCACGGCACGTGAGGCGACCCGCGACTGGCTGCTCAAGGACGTGATTCCGCAGTTCCCGGACGTGCAGATGCGCGTGACCCGCCTGGAGAACGGCCCGCCGGTCGGCTACCCGGTGCAGATGCGCATCTCCGGCGAGCATATCGAGCAGGTGCAGGCCATCGCCCGGCAGGTGGAAGCCAAGGTACGTGCGAACCCGCACGTGATGAACGTCAACCTGGACTGGAGCGAGCCGAGCAAAGTGGTACGGCTGGTGATCGACCAGGACCGGGCACGCGCACTGGGCGTGACCAGTGCGCAGGTGAGCCAGCTGCTGGGCACCTCGTTGTCGGGCATGAGCGTGAGCACCTACCGCGAAGGCAACCGCCTGATCGAAATGCTGCTGCGTGGCCCGGACGACGAACGCGTGCGGCTGGACATGCTGGGCAGTTTGGCCATTCCGACGGCCAGCGGCACCTCGGTGACGCTGTCGCAGGTGGCGCGCCTGGAGTACGTGTTCGAGGACGGCATCATCTGGCACCGCAACCGCCTGCCGACGGTGACGGTGCGCGCCGACATCGCCGATGCGAAGCAGCCGCTGGACGTGGTGCAGCAGATCCTGCCGACACTGGAGGGAATCCGTGCCGGGCTGCCGTCCGGCTACCTGCTTGAAACCGGCGGCACCGTGGAGGATTCCACGCGTGGCCAGGATTCGATCAAGGCCGGCATGCCGCTGTTCCTGATCGTGGTGGCCACGTTGCTGATGCTGCAGCTGCGCAGCTTCTCGCGTGCGGCGATGGTGCTGGTCACCGCGCCGCTTGGCATCATTGGCGCGACCCTGTTCCTGCTGCTGTTCCGCGCGCCGTTCGGCTTCGTGGCGCTGCTGGGTACGATCGCGCTGGCCGGCATGATCATGCGCAACTCGGTGATCCTGATCGATCAGATCCAGCAGGACATCGATGCCGGGCACGACCGCTGGCACGCGATCATCGATGCCACCGTGCGCCGCTTCCGACCGATCGTGCTGACCGCGCTGGCCGCGGTGCTGGCGATGATCCCGCTGTCGCGCAGTGCGTTCTACGGTTCGATGGCGATCTCCATCATGGGTGGCCTGATCGTCGGCACCGTGCTGACCCTGGTATTCCTGCCCGCACTGTATGCGGCGTGGTTCCGGGTGAAGCCGGATGAGGCGGGCGCTGGCTGACCCGCGGCCATGCCATTGGGTGGGCCGACCACTGGTCGGCGCCACCGGTTCCGCGTCCGGGCATATGGGCGGTTGCCTGGCCGGCGGCAGTTGTTTCCTCGCGGTGGTGCATCACGCGCAATTTTCGTAGAAGTTGCATTGCCTCCTGTGCGCGCAGTGGTCAGCGTAGGCAGTTGTCTGCCCAACCGCCACAGGTTCTCCATGAAGTTTCTGCACCCCATGCTGCTGACGGGTTCGACGTTGCTGGGCTCGGCTGTAGCGTCAGCGGCTGCCAGCGAAGCGGCGTTGGCGCCCGTCGCACTTCCGGCCGATGCGCGCGCGATGACCGCCGTAACCGCCCTGGTGTCCTGCCAACCGACGGCGTATACCGAGACGGCGTTGGCCGCCGAGCTGCTGCAGCGCGCTGGCACGCGTGCGGAGGATCTTCCCGGTGCAGCCCAACGCTTTCGCCTCCCCGCCGCGGTCACGGTGCTTGGCACGCCTACGGACCTGATCGCGGTTGGCGGCGATGGCATCCACGCCATTCTGGCCGACACCCCGATCGGCAACCTCACTGGTACCGGTGCCCTGAAGCCGCACCACTATCCGCAGCGCCAGGGTAGGTGGCTCACCCCCGTGGCAGTGCGCAATGACGGCGACGGATGGATCCGGCAGCGCGTGATCGAGGTGGATGTGGATCCGCAGCGCCCGGGCGATCTGCGGGTGGCGTGCACAGAGGTCATCGACAGCCGCCGGCAGCAGCAGGAGCGAGCGGGCGACGTGGCGCCCATGACGTATCCCGCCGGCACGGACGTGATGCCGCTGGTGGGAAACATACTGGAGTGCAAGGCCGACCGGCGGGCTTCGGTGACGCTTGCGACCTCTTTGTTGATGAATGGACCGCCCAGCCCACCGTTCGCGACGTGGGGAGATGAATCCGATGCGGAGCGCTTCCAATGGGCACTGCCGCGCCCGTTGCCGCTGCGCGATGTGACCGTGCGCAGCCTGCGGCTCGTGGATTCGATTGCATTTGGCGTCGTAGAGGATGTGCCCGCCGCTGAGTTGGCGCGGCGTTGGGGTCTATCGTCAGCGGAGAACGATTTTGGCGAGCCGGTCTATCTGAAGGATATGCCGGTACGGGTCGCGCCGGATGGTTGGGAAGAGCAACGACGTCTGTGGATACTGGACGAAGAAGACGGCGCAACCCTGGTGGGGTGTGGCTACGAAGAGCGCGTCAGCGAGTTCGGCTGGTGGCCGGGCGACAGGATGGATGGCACCCTCGTCGCCCCGCGCCGGTAGAGCCGGCAGGATCAGTAAACGCCCTGCGCCAGCATCGCATCGGCCACTTTGACGAAGCCGGCGATATTGGCGCCATCCACGTAGTTCACGCTGCCATCGGCCCGTTTGCCGTGGCGCACGCAGTTGGCGTGGATATCCTTCATGATGCCGTGCAGGCGCTCATCGACATCGGCGTGGTGCCATGACAGGCGCTGCGCGTTCTGGCTCATTTCCAGCCCCGAGGTGGCCACGCCGCCGGCGTTGCTGGCCTTGCCCGGTGCATACAGGGTGCCTGCCTTGAGGAAGACCTCCATGGCCTCCAGTGTCGACGGCATGTTGGCGCCTTCGGCCACGCACAGCACATCGTTGTCCACCAGGGCGCGGGCGTCGTTCTCGTCCAGTTCGTTCTGGGTGGCGCAGGGCAGGGCGATCTCAGCCGGGATGTGCCAGGGGCGCTTGCCGTCCAGGTACTCGAAGCGTGTGTCGTCGGCCAGTTCGGACAGGCAGCCGCGACGTTCGTTGCGCAGTTCCATCACCTCCTGCAGGCCCGCTTCGTCGAAGCCGTCCCGGGCGTACAGCGTGCCGCCGGAATCGGAAAGCGTGAGGACTTTCGCGCCGAGCTCGATGGCTTTGATCGCCGCATGCTGGGCCACGTTGCCAGCGCCGGAAATCAGCACTTTCGCGCCATCGGTATCGCGCCGCGCATGGTGCAGCATCTGCTCGACGAAGTAGACCGTGCCGAAGCCCGTCGCTTCCGGGCGCATCAGGCTGCCACCATAGGAGAGGCCTTTGCCGGTGAACACGCAGGCGGCATTGTTGGTGAGCTTCTTCATCATGCCGGCCATGTAGCCGACCTCGCGCGCGCCCACGCCGATATCGCCAGCCGGTACATCGGTGTCTGCCCCCAGGTGGCGATGCAGTTCCAGCATCAGCGCCTGGCAGAAGCGCATCACCTCGGTGTCGCTGCGGCCCTTGGGATTGAAATCCGAACCGCCCTTGCCACCGCCCATCGGCAGGGTGGTCAGCGCGTTCTTGAGTGTCTGCTCGAACGCCAGGAACTTCAGGATCGACTGGTTCACCGAGGGATGAAAGCGCATGCCGCCCTTGAACGGGCCGATCGCCGAGCTGTGCTGCACGCGCCAGCCACGGTTGACATGGGTCTTGCCGGCATCATCGGCCCAGGCAACGCGGAACTGGATCACCCGCTCCGGCTCCACCAGCCGCTCCAGCAGGCCCTGTTCCAGGTAGCGGGGGTGGCGCTGCAGGAACGGCCACAGGCTCTGGATCACTTCTTTGACGGCCTGCAGGAATTCCGGCTGGTGCGGATCACGCTGGGCCACGTGGTTGAGAAAGTCGTCAGAGGAACGATGGTTCAAGGGCTTTCCTTGTTGGGGGCCGGCCGCTGACTGCGACGTGGCCGACGGGACAGGGAGGCCGTGCGGGATGTAGAAACACGAACGCGGCCCTCAGGCCGCGCTCGTTACAATCATTGCAGCTTGGCAAGGACCGCGTCGGTTGCTGCGGCAGTACTCACCGCGAAACCCTTGGCGGCGAGGTCGGCGGTGAACACGCCGTCATCCAGCACGGCGTACACCGCTGCCTCGACCGTAGCAGCCTCTTCGTCCAGCCCCAGTGAATGCCGCAGCAGCATCGCCGCGCTGAAGATCGTGGCGTAGGGATTGGCGATGCCCTTGCCGGCGATGTCCGGCGCCGAGCCGTGGATCGGCTCGTAGATGCCGACCGCGCCGGGCTCGCCCAGCGAGGCCGAGGGCAGCAGGCCGAGCGAGCCGGCCAGCATCGAGGCTTCGTCGGTGAGGATGTCGCCGAACATGTTCTCGGTCACGATCACGTCGTACTCGCGCGGCTTGGCCAGCAGATGCATGGCCATCGAATCGACCAGCTGGTGCTCCAGGGCAATCTCCGGGAATTCCTCGCGGCCGATCCGTGCGGCGACGTCGCGCCACAGGCGCGAGGTCTCCAGGACGTTGGCCTTGTCCACCGAGGTGACCTTGCCGCGGCGGGTCTGCGCGAGCCGGAACGCGGTGCGCATGACGCGCTCGATCTCGCCCACGCTGTAACTGCACAGGTCGCTGGCGGTGTCGGCGGTGCGGGTCTTCTCACCGAAGTAGATGCCGCCGGTCAGTTCGCGCACGACGACGAAGTCCACGCCCTCCAGCAGTTCGGCCTTGATCGGCGAAGCGCCGAGCGCGGCCGCGTGCGTGCGCACCGGGCGCAGGTTGGCGTACAGCCCCAGTGCCTTGCGGATCGCCAGCAGGCCCTGTTCCGGGCGCACCTTGGCGTTGGGATCGGACCACTTCGGCCCGCCCACCGCACCGAGCAGGATGGCATCCGCCTTCCGGCAGGCCTCCAGCGTGGTGGCCGGCAGTGGTTCGCCGTGGCGATCGATGGCGATGCCACCGATGTCGTGCTCCTGGAACCCGAAGGTGTGCCCGAAACGGGTGGCAACGGCCTCCAGCACCGCCACGGCGGCGGCGGCGACTTCCGGACCGATGCCGTCACCCGGCAATACGACAATCTCAGCGTGCATGTTCACTCTCGTAACGTTCGATATCAGGGGTACGGCCCAACAGATACCCCAATTGGTCCACGCCTTCCAGCAGGCAGGTCTGCGAGAAGCCGTCCAGCGGGAAGGTATAGACACGCCCGTCGGGCGTGCGCAGTTCGCGTGCGGCCACGTCGATGGTCAGTGCGTCGTCCGGGCGCTGCATCAGCGTCTGCACGTCGGCTTCGTCCAGCACGATCGGCAGCAGGCCGTTCTTCAGCGAATTGCCGCGGAAGATATCGGCGATCTCGCTGCTGACGATGGCACGCAGGCCCAGGTCGGTCAGCGCCCACGGCGCATGCTCGCGCGAAGAGCCGCAGCCGAAGTTGCGGCCGGCCAGCAGGATGCTGCGGCCGGCGTTGTGCGGCTGGTTGAAGGCGAACGCCGGGTTCGGCACGCCTTCGCTCTGCCAGCGCCAATCATTGAACGCATGCTTGCCCAACCCGACGCGCTCGGTGGTGGACAGGAAGCGCGCGGGGATGATCTGGTCGGTATCGATGTTGGTCTCGCGCAGCACCACGCTGGTCGAGGTCAGGGTACGGAAGCCGCTCATCAGGCCACCTCCAGCGTGGCATACAGTTCACGTGGGTCGGCAACGCGGCCGTTCACCGCCGCCCAAGCGGCCGTCATCGGCGAGGCCAGCAGGGTGCGCGAGCCGGGGCCCTGGCGGCCTTCGAAGTTGCGGTTGCTGGTGCTGACCGCCAGCTGCCCCGGGGCAACCAGGTCGCCGTTCATGGCGATGCACATCGAACAGCCGGGCTCGCGCCATTCGGCACCGGCAGCGCGCACCACCACATCGATGCCTTCGGCTTCGGCCTGGCGCTTGACGATTTCCGAGCCCGGCACCACCAGCATGCGCACGCTCGGGGCGACGCGGCGGCCCTGGAGTACCTGCGCCACTTCGCGCATGTCGCTCAGCCGGCCGTTGGTGCAGGAGCCGACGAAGACCACATCCACCGGGGTGCCGGCCAGCGTCTGCCCGGCGTGGAAGTGCATGTAATCCAGCCCCTTCTGGTCGGCCGCATCGTTGGCCGCCGGAATCGGCTGGTCCACGGCGATGGCGGTGCCGGGGTGGGTGCCCCAGGTCAGGGTCGGCCGGATGTCGGCGGCGTCGATGTGGACCTCCACGTCGAAGCGCGCACCGGGATCGCTGCGCAGCTGCGACCACGCGCTGACCGCGGCATCGAAGTCGGTGCCCTTGGGGCCACGCGGGGTGGCGGCCACCCAGTCGAAGGTGACCTGGTCGGGGGCGACCATGCCGGCACGTGCCCCGGCTTCGATGGACATGTTGCACAAGGTCATGCGCTGCTCCATGTCCATCGCTTCGATCGCGCTGCCACGGAACTCCAGCACATGGCCGGTGCCACCGTTGACGCCGATCACACCGATGATATGCAGCACCACGTCCTTGGCGCCGACGCCCTGCGCCAGCGTGCCATCCACGGTGATCGCCATCGTTTTGGCCTTGCGCTGCAGCAGGCACTGGGTGGCCAGCACGTGGCCGACCTCGCTGGTGCCGATGCCGAAGGCCAGCGCACCGAACGCGCCGTGGGTGGAGGTGTGGCTGTCACCGCAGACGATGGTCATCCCCGGCTGGGTAAAGCCCTGCTCGGGGGCGATCACGTGCACGATGCCGCGGCTGGCCGATTGCAGGTCGAACAGCTCGATGCCGTGCGTGGCGCAGTTGTCGGCCAGCATCGCCACCTGGGCTTCGGAGGCGGCGCTGGCATACGGCAGCTTGCCGTCGGCAGCGGCCGGCAGGGTCGGGGTGGAGTGGTCCATCGTCGCCTTGGTCCGGTCCGGCCGGCGCGGGGAGAGGCCGCGCTCGCGCAGTTCGGTGAAGGCCTGCGGCGAGGTCACTTCGTGGATCAGGTGCAGGTCGATGTACAGCACGGCGGGGGCGCTGTCGGTTTCGGGCACGACGACGTGGGCGTCCCACAGTTTGTCGTACAGGGTGCGGGGAGCTGGGGTCATGGACTGGCCTTGCTGCGATTCGGGGTACGTCATGGGGTGCTCAGGCCGCGGCGGTGGCCGTGGGCTGCTCGGTCGTCGCGCTGCGCTGGCGCAGCAGACGGTTGGCCACCTCCAGCCACGCCAATGCGGAGGCTTCGATGATGTCGCGGCTGGTGCCGGTGCCTTCGTACTCCACGCCTTCGTGGCGCACGCTCAGGTTGGCTTCGCCGCGCGCATCGGCGCCGATGCCCACACTGTGCACGTGGTAGCTGTCCAGCATCAACTGCACGCCGGTGGCGGCCGACAGCGCGCCGAACAACGCATCCACCGGGCCATCGCCCTGGGCGGTTTCGGCAACCCGGTTGCCTTCAGGATCGGACAGCTCCACCAGCGCATTGGCGCGGCTGCCGACATCGCTGATCGTCATCGACGCCAGGCGGTAGCCGTTCTGGGTGGCACTGCCCTGCATCAGGGTCTGCAGGTCGGCATCGGTGACCACGCGCTGCTGCTCGCACAGCGCCTTGAACTGCTCGAAGACCAGCTTCAGCTCTTCTTCTTCCAGCCAGAAGCCCAACGCACGCAGGCGCTGGTCGACCGCGGCGCGGCCACTGTGGCGGCCCAGCACCATCTGCGAGGACTCCCAGCCCACGTCTTCCGGTCGCATGATTTCGTAGGTGCCGCGGTGGCGCAGCATGCCGTGCTGGTGGATGCCCGACTCGTGCGCGAAGGCGTTGGCGCCGACGATCGCCTTGTTGCGCTGGACCGGCATGCCGACCAGGCGCTGCAGCAGCTGGGAGGTGGCCACGATGCGCTGGGTGTTGATGCGCGTGTCTTCGTCGTAGAAGGCGTTGCGTACCTTCAGCACCATCGCGATCTCTTCCAGCGAGCAGTTGCCCGCACGCTCCCCGATGCCGTTGATGGTGCACTCGACCTGGCGTGCGCCGCCTTCGATGGCGGCCAGCGAGTTGGCCACGGCCAGGCCCAGATCGTTGTGGCAGTGCGCGCTGAAGATGATGCGGTCGCTGTCGGGCACACCCGCAATCACGCGCTGGAACATGCCGCGGATCTCTTCGGGCGTGGTGAACCCCACGGTGTCGGGCAGGTTGATGGTGGTGGCGCCGGCGGCCACGGCCACGCGGGCAACCTCGATCAGGAAATCCTCCTCGGTGCGCGTGGCATCTTCAGCGGAGAACTCCACATCGCCCACGTAGCTGCGGGCCAGGCTGACGTGCTTGTGCACCGACTCCAGCACCTGCTCGCGGCTCATGCGCAGCTTGTGCTCGCGATGCAGCGGGCTGGTCGACAGGAATACATGCAGGCGCGGGTTCGCGGCGGCCTCCAGCGCCTTGGCCGAGGTTTCGATATCGGCGGCCAGGCAGCGCGACAGCACGGCCAGGGTCGGGCGACGGACCTCACGGGCGATCATCGCCATTGCTTCGCGGTCGGACTGGGAACTGGCCGGGAAGCCGGTTTCCATGACATCCACGCCCAGCTCGTCCAGCGCGCGGGCCATCACCAGCTTCTGCTGCGGGCTCATGCTGCAGCCGGGCGATTGCTCGCCGTCGCGCAGGGTGGTGTCGAAAATTCTGATTCGGGGGGAGTTGGGCATGGTCACCAGGAGGTCTCCTCGACGGCAATGTCGGATGGGATGGCAGAGGTAGGAATCGAAACGGAAATCGGGGGTGTCGCGAGCACGGTTGGTAGGGGCGGGCGTGTTCGCTCGCTGGCGCGGCGGCGCGGTTTGCGCGGGGGGCGGGGACGGATGTCGGCCAGCAGCTGGGCCAGGACCAGCGCATCGATGTTGCCGCCGGAGACCACCGCGCACTTGCGCTTGCCGGCCACGCGGCGGCCGGCCGCCAGCGCCAGCGCGCCGGCGCCTTCGGCGATGACGTGTTCTTCCAGCGCCAACCGCACCAGGGTTTCGCGCAGCTCGGCTTCGCGGACGATGACGATATCGTCCAGCAATGCGCTGCACAGCCTGCGGGTCAGGAAACCGGGGATCTTCACCTTGACGCCGTCGGCCAGGGTAGCGACCGGGGCGATCTCACGCACGTCGCCGCGGATCGCACGGGCCATCGAATCGACGCCCTCGACCTGCGCGCCGACGATGCGTACACCCTGCGATTTCAGCGCCAGCGCGACGCCCGAAGCCAGGCCACCGCCGCCGATCGGCACGATCACCACGTCGGGCGCATGCGGGGCCAGTTCGATGCCCAGGGTGCCCTGGCCGGCGATCACGTCGGGGTCGTCGAAGGCGGACAGGAAACGGTAGCCGTGCTGGTCGGCCAGGGCGCGGGCGAAGGCGTAGGCCTCGTCGTAGCTCTCGCCGTGCTGGCGGACCGTGGCGCCCCAGTGGGCGACACCGGCAATCTTGGTGGCGGGCGCACCGTGTGGCATCACGGTGATCGCGGGGATGTTCAGACGGTAGGCGGCCCAGGCCACGCCCTGGGCGTGGTTGCCGGCGGAGGCGCAGATGACCGGGCGGTCATCGCCGCGCTCACGCCCGGCCAGCAGTGCGTTCAGGGCGCCGCGCACCTTGTACGACCCGGTGCGCTGCAGGTTTTCCAGCTTCAGCCACACGCCGAAACGTTCGGCGTAATGCAGCGGCGTGGGCGGCAGGAAGCGGCGCAGCCGCGCCTGCGCGGCCAGCACGTCGGCGACGCTTACGTCGCCTACATCCGGTTCCTGCGGGGTACGGCTAGCCGGCATCGTGCACCCGGCCACGGTGATCGTCGCCATGCGGTACGCGCTGCGACGGCGCGCCGTGGTGCGACGTCGTGCATCCTGCACGCGCACCACTTGCACATCCCTGTGCTGCGCGGTGCGACGCCATGCATCCTGCACGCGCACCACTTGCACATCCCTGTGCTGCGAGAAGAGACCTCCGTACCGGCACCGATGCAGCGGTGCGGGCGTTCATGCGGATACCCCGGGTTCCAGTGCGCTGATGCGCACCGAAACACAGTCGTAGATCTTCTCGATCTGGCGGCGCAGCGTTTCCGGTGGACGGGTGCTGTCCACCACCAGCTGCAGGTGCCAGCGGCCATCGTCGGCGGCATTGGGCGCGCCGGCGATCGCGCGCGGCGCGAAGCCGCGGCGTTCGGCCATGCCGATCACGCGCAGCAGCGCGCCTTCGGCCGGGGTCAGCACCAGGTCAAGCCGGTATTGCATTGGGGAACTCCTGGGACTGATGGGCGGGGTTGCTTTCCAGCATCGTGCTGTTGGCGTTGTTGGGCGGCACCAGCGGCCACACGTTGGCACGGGCATCGATGGCCACATGCAGCAGCGCCGGGCCGGGCTGGGCCAGCATCGCGGCCAGGCCACCTTCGACATCGTCACGTGCTTCAATGCGCGTGGCCGGAATGCCGAACACCTGCGCCAGCGCAGCGAAGTCCGGGTTGTCGGACAGATCGATCTCGCTGTAGCGCTCGGCGAAGAACAGCTCCTGCCACTGGCGGACCATGCCCAGCGAGCTGTTGTCCAGCAGCACGATCTTCACCGGCAGGCGGCAGCGGGCGATGGTGACCAGCTCCTGCACGTTCATCATGAAACTGCCATCGCCGGAGACCAGCACCACGGTGCGGTCGGGGCAGGCGAACTGCGCGCCCATCGCTGCCGGCAGGCCGAAGCCCATCGTGCCCAGCGCGCCGCTGGTCAGGTGGTTGCGTGGGTGGTTGAAGCGGCAGTGCTGGGCGACCCACATCTGATGCTGGCCGACATCGCAGGCGATGATCGCGTCGCTCGGGGCCAGTTCGCTCAGGCGCTTCAGCAGCGCCGGTGCATAGATGTGCTTGCCCGGTGCGTCGTAGCGCGGCGCGAAGCGTTCACGATGGCCCTGGCAGCGCTTCGCCCAGGCCTCCTGCGTGGCCGGGGCGGTGGCCGCGGCGGTCAGGGCGCGCAACGCCGTACCCACGTTGCCCGGCACCGCGATGTCGGCGGTGCGCAGCTTGGAGATTTCGTACGCGTCGGCATCGATATGCACGACGCGCGCAAACGGAGCGAACTCGTTCAACTTGCCGGTGGCGCGGTCATCGAAACGGGCGCCGACCACCACCAGCAGATCGCTTTCCTGCACCGCCATGTTCGCCGCGCGGGTACCGTGCATGCCCAGCATGCCCAGGTAGTGCGGATGCTGCGGCGGCAGCGCACCCAGCCCGCGCAGGGTCAGCACGGTCGGGATCGCCGTGGCCTCGACGAAGGCACGGAAGTCCTCCACCGCATCGCCCAGCGCCACGCCACCACCGGCATAGATCACCGGCTTCTCGGCCTCGGCGATGGCGGCGATGGCATGCGCGATGGCCTCGTCCTGCGGCGCAGGCGGTGCCACCACGGTGGAGGGGACGTGGTCGGGCAGATGCGACGCATCGGCGACCTGCACGTCCTTGGGCAGATCGATCAGCACCGGACCCGGGCGACCCTCGCGGGCGATCCTGAACGCATCGGCGACCACCTGCGGCAGGTCATCGACCGAGCGCACCAGCCAGCTGTGCTTGACGATCGGCAGGGTCAGCCCGAACACGTCCAGTTCCTGGAACGCGTCGGTGCCCAGCAGCGGGGTGGCGACCTGGCCGGTGATGCAGACCATCGGCACCGAATCCAGCATCGCATCGGCGATGCCGGTGACCAGGTTGGAGGCGCCCGGGCCGGAGGTGGCGACGCAGACGCCGACCCGGCCACTGGCGCGGGCGAAGCCGTTGGCAGCCAGGGCGGCGCCCTGCTCGTGGCGGACCAGGATGTGCTTCAGCCCGGAATCCACCAGGGCGTCGTAGAACGGCATGATGGTGCCGCCCGGATAGCCGAACAGCGTATGCACGCCCTCGGCTTCCAGGGCCTGCGTCAACCAGCGTGCGCCGTTGCGGGGCGCGGTGCTGTGTGCGGAGGTGTTCATGCGGTGACCTTTACGAAAGCGGGTGGGGGAGCCGCGCGTTTACGCGGCTTGACTTTGCAACCAGACCATCTTGGCGCGCAGTTCCTTGCCTACCTTCTCGATCGGGTGCTCCAGGTCGGCCTGCTTGAACTTGTTGTAGTTCGGCAGGCCCGCTTCGTACTCGGCCACCCAGTTCTTGGTGAAGGTGCCGTTCTGGATGTCGGTCAGCACGTCCTTCATGCGCGCCTTGGTACCGGCATCGATGACGCGCGGGCCGCTGACGTAGTCGCCGTACTGCGCGGTCTCGGAGATGAATTCCAGCATGCGGGTGATGCCGCCTTCGTAGAACAGATCCACGATCAGCTTCAATTCGTGCAGTACTTCGTAATAGGCGATTTCCGGCTGATAGCCGGCTTCGACCAGGGTTTCGAACCCGGCCTGGACCAGTGCCGAAGCACCGCCGCACAGCACGGCCTGTTCGCCGAACAGATCGGTCTCGGTCTCTTCCTTGAAGGTGGTCTGGATCAGGTTGGCGCGCGCGCCGCCCAGACCACCGGCGTAAGCCAGGGCGAACTCGGCGGCCTTGCCGCTCTTGTCCTGGTAGACCGCCCAGATGCACGGTACGCCGCGGCCGATTTCATACTCGCGACGGACCAGCGCACCCGGGCCCTTCGGTGCGACCAGCACCACGTCCAGATCCTCGCGCGGGGTGATCATGTCGAAGTGGACGTTCAGGCCATGCGCGAACAGCAGCACCGCGCCCTGTTTCATGTTCGGTGCGAGCACATCTTCGTAGAGCTTCTTCTGCACCATGTCCGGGGTCAGCACCGCGACCAGATCGGCATCCTTCACCGCTTCGGACGGCGCTTTGACGGTGAAGCCGTCGGCCTGTGCCTTGACCTCGGTCGGACCGCCCGGGCGCAGCCCGACGACGACATCGAAACCGGATTCACGCAGATTCAGCGCGTGCGCGCGGCCCTGGCTGCCGTAGCCGACAACAGCGATCTTGATCTGGGGCAGGTCGTTGGTGCTCATGGGGGAGGTCCTTTGGAGGCAAGAAAAAAGAGGGCCGACGGTCAGCGACGCGTCGGCCCATCAGGGGAAGGGGTGGCACCGGCCTGGCCGCGACCACACGCGAACGCACCCGCCGTGGGGGCGGTGGGCGTCGGCTGGCTCGGGGCGGGCTGGCGGGTCATGGTGGAAGGCAACTCGGAGGGGAGGATGGAAAACAAAGGGTTCTGAAACGAAAAAACCCGCACCTGGTCGGGTGCGGGTTTTGATGGATACCTGGCAGTCTTGCTTACACGCCGGTCCGTCCCGCACCTGTTGGTTGGGTAATAAGTACGAGGACGAGAAGCGAATGGATCGCGGCCGCGCCGGGGTCGGCGTGCTGGATGGATTCGCGGGTGGCTGTGCGCTGCAACATGAGATCGAGAAAACCACACGGGTTTTGGCGGTGTCAACCCTGGCAGGACAATTTCCATCGGTTTCGTCTGCATCCACCGCAATGCCCCGCCAGACAAGGATGGTTGCGGCTGAAAGCGTTCCGGTGAACCGGAATTCAGTATTTTGGCGCTGTCGATTGCGCGGATCCGGGGCCGATTTCCACCCCGGCACATGACCATTGTGGGATGCCATCACAGGGCATCTGCCGCCACCATCGATGTCGCTACCATCCTTCAGGAATTCCCCCGTGTCCCCACGCCTCGCCCGCGGCCTGCTCGCCGCCGCCCTGCTGTCCACGCTGCCCGCCGCGGCGATCGCCGCCGACCGGATCACCGGCCACACCTTCGCCACGCGCTCGGAGGTGATCGCCCCGCACGCGATGGCCGCCACCTCCCAGCCGTTGGCCACGCAGATCGCCCTGGACGTGATGAAGTCCGGTGGCTCGGCCGTGGATGCCGCGATCGCCGCCAACGCTGCCCTCGGCCTGATGGAGCCGACCGGCAATGGCGTCGGTGGCGACCTGTTCGCGATCGTCTGGGACCCCAAAACCGAGAAGCTGTATGGCTACAACGGCTCGGGGCGCTCGCCCAAGTCGCTGACCCTGGCCGAGTTCCAGCGCCGCGGCCTGAAGGAAATCCCCGCCACCGGCCCGCTGCCGGTCTCGGTGCCCGGCGCGGTGGACGGCTGGTTCGCCCTGCATGACCGTTTCGGCCGCAAGCCGATGGCCGACAACCTCGCCCCGGCGATCCGCTACGCCCGCGAAGGTCACCCGGTCGCCGAGGTCATCGCCTACTACTGGGACCGCTCGGTGCCGCGGCTGTCCAGGTACCCCGGCTTCACCGAGCAGTTCACCATCGACGGCCACGCCCCGCGCAAGGGCGAGATGTGGAAGAACCCAAACCTGGCCCACACCCTGGAGCAGATCGCCCAGGGCGGTCGCGATGCCTTCTACAAGGGCGACATCGCCCGCACCATCGGCACCTACTTCAAGGCCAACGGCGGCTACCTGAGCTATGACGACATGGCCAGCCACCACGGCGAGTGGGTGGAGCCGGTCAGCAGCAACTACCGTGGCTATGACGTGTGGGAACTGCCCCCGAACAGCCAGGGCATCGCGGCGCTGCAGATCCTCAATGTGCTCGAAGGCTACGACTTCTCCAGGATTCCCTTTGGCTCACCCGAACACGTGCACCTGTTCGTGGAGGCCAAGAAGCTGGCCTTCGCCGACCGCGCGCGCTTCTACACCGACCCGGCCTTCCATCCGGCCCCGGTCGACCGGCTGATCTCCAAGGGCTACGCCGCCGAGCGCCGCAAGCTGATCTCGATGGACAAGGCGCTGAGCGAAGTGCAACCGGGCACGCCCAAGCAGCTGCAGGAAGGCGACACGATCTACATGACCGTGGCCGATGCCGACGGCATGATGGTCTCGCTGATCCAGTCCAACTACCGCGGCATGGGCAGCGGCATGGCGCCCCCGGGCCTGGGCTTCATCCTGCAGGACCGTGGCGAAATGTTCGTGCTGCAGAAGGATCATCCGAACGGGTATGCACCTGGCAAGCGTCCGTTCCAGACGATCATTCCGGGGTTCGTCACCAAGGATGGCAAGCCGTGGATGAGCTTCGGGGTGATGGGCGGCGCGATGCAGCCGCAGGGCCATGCGCAGATCGTGATGAACATGGTCGACTTCGGGATGAATCTGCAGGAGGCCGGCGATGCGCCGCGCATCCAGCATGAGGGCTCGACCGAGCCAACCGGGCAGGCGACGGCGATGAGCGATGGCGGCGAGGTGAATCTGGAAACGGGCTTCCCGTACGAGACGGTGCGGGCGCTGATGCGCAAGGGCCACCGTGTTGTGTTTGCGGATGGCCCGTATGGCGGGTATCAGGCGATCCTGCGTGATCCGGAGACCGGGGTGTATTACGGGGCGTCGGAAAGCCGCAAGGATGGGCAGGCGGCGGGCTACTGATTTTCTCGCACTCCGTAGTGCCGACCGTTGGTCGGCACTAGCGCAGAGCAGAGCGTAGAGCAGGACGCTTCGGGGCTTCGGGGGGGCGGTGCGCATGGCAAATGCGCATATGGCCGAAGCGGTAGAGCCACGCCATGCGTGGCTCCTCTCACTGCAACCCACCCGCCCCGTCCACCGATAGCCCGGAAGGCGGGACGCTTCAAGCGTTCAGCTCAAGGCGCCCGAGCTGCCTCATCGCGCGTTTCTTCCTGCGCCGCGATTTCCCGCTCGATCCACTCATCCATCAACCGCCGCGCGCGCTGTGCACGGCGTCGCTGCAGCGCATGCTCCATGTCCAGCACCCGGTACAACGACCACATCACCGCCAACATCAATAACGCAAACGGCAGTGCCGCGATCGTGATCATCCCCTGCAGCGCATTGAGGCCACCGGCCAACAGCAGCACGCCCGCGATCAACGCAATCGCCACTCCCCACACCATCCGGCGCGCCAGCGGCGGATCACCGGATTCCTCGGTCGACATCGTCGCCAGCACCAGCACCGCCGAATCGGCCGAGGTCACGAAGAAGATCATTAACAGCACCAGCGCGATTGCCGACAACACCATCGGCATCGGCAGGCTGTCGAACATGGTGAACAACACCGTCTCATAGCCATTGCCCAGCGCCTGCGCCAGGTCCACGTGGCCGAAGATCTGCGACCACAGCGCGGTGCCGCCGAATACCGAGAACCACAGGAAGCCCAGCACGCTCGGTGCGATCACCACGCCCAGCACGAACTCACGGATGCTGCGCCCACGCGAGACGCGGGCGATGAACGAGCCCACGAACGGTGCCCATGCAATCCACCAGGCCCAGTAGAAGATCGTCCAGTCCGCCACCCAGGTGCTGCCCGAGAACGGTGACATGCGCAGGCTCATGGTGACCAGCGAATTGAGGTAGGAGCCGATCGTGGTGGTGAACGTATCGAAGATGAAACCGGTGGGCCCCAGCACCATCACCAGCGCCAGCAGTACCGCCGCCAGACCCAGGTTGAAGTTGGAGAGCCACTTGATGCCACGGTTGACGCCGCTGGTGGTGGAGGCCATGTACAGCACGAACGCCACCGCGATGATGGTCAGCTGCACCGGTACCGAGGCCTGGATGCCGAACACGCGCTCGAGACCGGCGGCGATCTGGATCGTGCCGAAGCCCAGCGTCGTTGCCACACCGATCGCCGTGGCGACCACTGCAGCGACGTTGACGACAGTGCCCATCCAGCCCCGGTGATGCGCACCGATGATCGGCTGCAGCAGATCACTGATCAGCCCGCGGCCGTTGCGGTTGAACTGGAACCACGCCATCGCCAGGCCGATCAGGGCGTAGATCGCCCAGGGGTGCAGGCCCCAATG
The DNA here is from genome assembly GCF_030128875.1 of Stenotrophomonas sp. BIO128-Bstrain. Classification (NCBI taxonomy): domain Bacteria; kingdom Pseudomonadati; phylum Pseudomonadota; class Gammaproteobacteria; order Lysobacterales; family Lysobacteraceae; genus Stenotrophomonas; species Stenotrophomonas sp. BIO128-Bstrain. Next base: position 162,712 of record NZ_CP124620.1, read on the forward strand.
GAAGAACGCATAGCGCATCGATGCGCGCGCCGCCTCCATGCTTTGCGGGGCCAACCCTTCCGGTGGCTTCACGAAATGCGAGATCGGCTCGGCCGCGCCCCAGAACACCAGGCCGATGCCCATGCCGGCCGCGAACAGCATCGACATCCAGCTCGCGTTGGAGAAGTCGGGTTCGGCGTCTTCGCCGCCGATGCGCAGTGAACCGAAGCGGCCGAAGGCCAGGTACATCAGGAACGACAGGGTAATGAACACCACCAGCAGGTACAGCCAGCCGGTACTGCGGATGATGGTGGACAGGCCGCTCTGGACGACCTCGTTGAAGGGGCCCGGCGCGAGGCCGGCGATCAGCACCAGCAGTGCAACCAGTGCGATGGAAATGCGGAACACCATGCAGGCGTGTCTCCGATCAGTAGGGGCGAGCCGAGGCTTGCAATCTCCAGCGGCACGGCGGCAACGACTGGGGCGGATCAAGCCGGTCGAGGCCGGTCAGTACGGACGTCAATGGCGTCGAACAATGCGCAATGCGCGCGTGATCGGGACGCTACCCCCGATCGCACCGCATACCGCGCTGCAGCATCGTAGTGCATCGGATGTCGGCACGCTGTTCACACCCAGGGCCAAGCAGCTTGGTTGGTCTGCCCCAGCGCGCCGAGGGTCACCGCTTTGTGCTCTAATTCGCCCCGAAGCGGGGGTACCGCGGCCCAGTGGCCAAGGTTGAGACAGTCCCTTCGAACCTGATCCGGTTGATACCGGCGTAGGGAAGCTTCGCAATTGCTGATGCACTGCGCCGTAGGGCTGCCCCGCCCGAAGACCGCCCGTGTTGCGTCTGCCGTGCGCCGCCGCTTCGTCCGTTCCGCCCATTCCCGGGCGGGACCCGATCCAGGACGACGTCATGAACGCAGCGCTTTCCTCCCTGCAGCAGCAGGCCCAGCAATTGTCCGAATCGGTCACCCGCCCGATTCCCGGCTCACGCAAGATCCATGTGCCCGGCTCACGCAGCGACCTGCAGGTGCCCATGCGCGAGATCGTGCTGACCCGCACGCCGACCCTGTTTGGTGGGGAAGAGAACGCGCCGGTCACCGTGTATGACACGTCCGGCCCGTATACCGATCCGAATGCGCGGATCGACCTCTCCGTGGGGCTGCCGCCGTTGCGTGCCGGCTGGGTGGCCGAGCGGGGCGATACCGATGTGCTCGACGGCCTGAGCTCGGCGTTTGGCCGCTCCCGCGAAACCGATGCGCGCCTGGATGCGGTGCGCTTCCCGTCGCGGCTGCAGCCACGGCGCGCGCGGGCCGGTGCCAACGTCACCCAGATGCACTACGCACGCCGCGGCATCATCACCCCGGAAATGGAATTCGTCGCCATCCGCGAAAACCAGCGTCTCGAGGCCATCGTCGATGCCGCGCTGCTCAGGCAGCATCCCGGCGAAGCCTTCGGCGCGTCCATCCCGGCGCGCATCACACCGGAATTCGTCCGCGATGAAATCGCCCGCGGCCGTGCGGTGCTGCCCAACAACATCAACCACCCGGAAAGCGAACCGATGATCATCGGCCGCAACTTCCTCACCAAGATCAACGCCAACATCGGCAACAGCGCGGTTTCCTCGGGCATCGCCGAGGAAGTGGAAAAGCTGGTCTGGGCGATCCGCTGGGGCGGTGACACCGTGATGGACCTGTCCACCGGCAAGCACATCCACGAGACCCGCGAATGGATCCTGCGCAACTCGCCGGTGGCCATTGGCACCGTGCCGATCTACCAGGCACTGGAAAAGGTCGATGGCCGCGCGGAGGAACTCACCTGGGACATCTTCCGCGACACGCTGATCGAGCAGGCCGAGCAGGGCGTGGACTACTTCACCATCCATGCCGGTGTGCTGCTGCGCTATGTGCCGTTGACCGCCGGGCGCGTGACCGGGATCGTCTCGCGGGGCGGCTCGATCATGGCCAAGTGGTGCCTGGCACACCACAAGGAAAACTTCCTGTACACCCACTTCGAAGACATCTGCGAGATCATGAAGGCCTACGACGTGACCTTCTCGCTTGGCGACGGCCTGCGCCCGGGGTGCATCGCCGACGCCAACGACGCGGCGCAGTTCGGTGAGCTGGAAACGCTGGGTGAGTTGACCAAGATCGCCTGGAAGCACGACGTGCAGACCATGATCGAAGGCCCCGGCCACGTGCCGATGCAGCTGATCAAGGAAAACATGGACAAGCAGCTGCGTGAGTGCGGTGAGGCGCCGTTCTACACACTCGGCCCGCTGACCACCGATATCGCCCCGGGCTATGACCACATCACCAGTGCGATCGGCGCGGCCATGATCGGCTGGTACGGCACGGCGATGCTCTGTTACGTCACGCCGAAAGAGCACCTGGGGCTGCCCAACCGCCAGGACGTGCGCGACGGCATCATGGCCTACCGCATCGCCGCGCACGCCTCGGACCTGGCCAAGGGCCATCCCGGCGCGCAGGTGCGTGACAACGCGCTGAGCAAGGCACGCTTCGAATTCCGCTGGGAAGACCAGTTCCATCTCGGGCTGGATCCGGAGAAGGCCAAGGAGTTCCACGACGAAACGCTGCCCAAGGACGCGCACAAGCTGGCCCACTTCTGCTCGATGTGCGGCCCGCACTTCTGCTCGATGAAAATCACCCAGGACGTGCGTGACTATGCAGCGGGGCAGGGCCTGGATGAGCGCACGGCGCTGGAGGCCGGCATGGCCGAGAAGTCGGCACAGTTCCGCGATCTGGGCGCAGAGGTGTACCGGCAGGAGTAACGCATCGGCCGGGGCGGGCGCGCCCGTCCCGGCCATCATCCGGCGCGCGCACGATTCCGGCTAAGCTCGGCGCGACCAGGCAGGGGTGGGGGACCACAATGGCGATAGCACGCAGCACCAAATGGCTGGCCATCGCGCGCCGGCATCCCTCGGCCTGGTTGTTGGCCGTGCAGCTGCTGGGCGTGCTGCTTTACCCCGCGATGGACGAGGCCGGCGCCAGCCGCGCGCTGTTCGGCGCGTTCGGCATCGCCGTGCTCGGCCTGGCGCTGTGGGTGGTGCGGCGCAGTCCGCTTGGAATGTGGGTGGCGCTGGTGCTGGCGATTCCCTCGGTGGTGTTCTCCATTGCAGGCGCCCTGCTGGAGCGCCCTGCACTGGTCATCACCGCACAGCTGCTCGAATGCCTGCTGTATTTCTATACGGCCGGCAGCCTGATCGCCTACATGCTGCAGGACCACAAGGTGACCCGTGACGAACTGTTCGCTGCGGGCGCCACGTTCACGCTTTTGGCCTGGGCCTTCGCCTTCGCGTTCGCGGTCTGCCAGCAGTGGTACCCGGGCAGTTTCGTGGCGACCAGCGAGAGCGAATTGAGGACCTGGATGGAGCTGCTTTATCTCAGCTTCAGCTTGTTGTCCGGGGTGGGGTTGAGCGACGTCGTGCCGATCCATTCCCAAGCGCGTGCATTGGTAATGCTGGAGCAGTTTTCAGGCGTGATGTACGTCGCCCTGGTGGTCTCGCGGCTCGTCGGGCTGACCATGCTGGCGCGTGCACGAAACTGAATCCAGGATAAAAAATTCGCGCCAGAAGGCGCGAATGGTGATGCGATTTATGTGAATTCATCGGCGAGAGAGAGCCTGTCGTCACCCGCGCGCATAGGCGTGGTTAACCGGCATAGGCTAGTATTCGCGCGCCTTGGTGTTTTTGCGGTTTGCGCCGATGGCGTGTGCGGAATCTGGCGGTTCGTCTGGCTGTATCGATTGTGACGATCGCGTGAATTCCAGTGGTTTTTTTGCATTTCCACGTGTTCTGGATGATCAGCAACGACAGTGAGCGCCCCTCCGCCGATGTGATTCGAATCGGCGACTTCATCGTCACTTTCTCCTCGCGGGAAGTGATGAGCGAAGGCATGCGTCGCCCACGTCGGCTCACACCCAAGGCGCTGGGCGTGCTCAGGATGCTGCTGCGATCGCCGGGCGCGGTCGTGACCCGGGATGAACTGTTCGCGGAGGTCTGGCCGGATACCCTGCCGACCAACGACGTGCTGACCCAGGCGGTGACCCAGCTGCGCAAGGCGTTCGCCAGCGATGATGACGCGGCCGCGCCCTATATCGAAACCATCGCCAAGACCGGTTACCGGCTTCTGGTGGCCGTCAGCGTGGTCGAGGATGCGGCGCCTGCACTGCTGATCGAGCCTGACCTCCAGCAGCCGGCCGCAAGCGTGCTCACCGTGGCTGAAGTGCCTGCGGCATTGCCGCCGGTGCTGACCGAGCTGGACCCGATCAAACGCCGTCGGCGTCGCCTGCGTCGCTATGCGGTGGTGGCGGTCGGCATGGCGATGCTGGTGGCGCTGCTGGTGATGGCGGGAATGCTGATGCAGCGCGATCCGCCCGCCTCGGCGGTGGACGCGGCGGTGGAAGATGGCACGCGGGTGATCGGCAGCCCGCAGCGGCCTTACCGGCTGATCACCGCAACGGCAGGGTTCGAGACGTATCCCACATTGTCCCCGGATGGATCGCAGATCGCCTATGAGGTCGATGTGCCCAGCCGCCCGGGCAGCGTCATCAAAGTGCAGACCTCCGGCAATACGCCTGCACGCCTGTTGGTCGAGCCTCCCAAGGGAATGTCGGACCGGTTCCCGAGCTGGTCGCCCGACGGTCGTGAGATTGCGTTCGCCCGGTTCGGCCCTGCCGAGAGTTGCGAAGTGCTGATCGCCAGCGCGACCGGCGGCGCAGTGCGCCATGTCACCCGGTGCGACGGTACCGAACTGCTCAGCTTCGATTGGACGCCCGATGGGCGGGGTCTGGTGTTCGGCTCGCTGTCCGGCCGGTATGCGCAGCGCGGTATCCGCACCCTTGATATCGCCAGCGGACGATGGCAGTCGCTTGATTACGATCTCGGCCGTGACAACTTCGAATACGCGCCACGCTATTCGCCGGACGGTCGCTGGATCGTGTTCGTCCGCAATCCCCAGATCGGCGATCTGTGGCGGATGCCTGCCGAAGGAGGCACCCCGGAGCAGCTGACCGACGATTCGGCGGAGATCCGTGGCTGGGCCTGGCGCAGCGACAGCCGCCACCTCGTGTTCGGCCGCCGCGTCGACAGCGAATCGCGCCTGTATGAACTGGACACCGACACCCGCGTGCTGCGTGATGTCGGCCTAGACGATGCGCAGTCGCCGACCGTTTCGCGCACCGGCGACATGCTCGCCTTCGTGCACCGCCGCCCGCAGTTCGGCCTGTTCCGGGTTCCGGTGACGGCCGGGGGGCTGGGCGCACCGGAGCGCTTGTTCCCCTCCAGTGGACGCGATGCGCAGCCGATGGTGTCGCCGGATGGCCAGCAGATCGTGTTTTCGTCGGACCGTTCGGGCAGCTACGCGCTGTGGTGGGCCGACATGCAGCGGCCGGATTCGCTGCGTCCGATCGAAGGGCTGCGGCCTGAGGCGCGCCAGTCCTCCGACTGGTCGCACGACGGTAAACGCGTGCTGGTGCTGGGCCGCGATGAACATGCCAACCCCGGCATCTATGAGGTGTCTCCGCGCGATGAGCAGACCGTGCGCCTGCCCGTGCCGGTACGGCAGCCGCTGCAGGCGCTGTACGGCAGGGATGGGCAGCAGCTGCTGGTGGTGGAGCGCGACCGTGACGAACGCATGCGCTTGTCCCTGTTCGATCGCAGCGTGACGCCATGGCGCCTGCTCGGCAGCATCGAAGGGGTCTCGCAGGCACGCTATGACATCGCCGGCGAACGTGTGCTGTTCACCCGCCTCTCGGCCGGGGGCCTGTGGCAGGCCGATGCCGCCCTGTCGCCGGGCAGCATCCGCCAGATCAGTGAAGACCGGCCCACGCGCTGGCGCTATCGCACCTGGACCGTATCGGCGCAGGGAAGCATCGACTACCTGTCCAACCGTGCCGATTGCGCGACTGTATTCACGCGCATCGCACAGCCGGTCGCCGACCAGGAGCACTGCCTGGACGCAGAGCGGCTGAGTGCCAGCAATGGATTCAGCGCGGGCCCGGGCGGCGAAGCGCTGTACCTGGCGCTGGCCGTGGCCGACGGCACGGACATTGGCGTGATGTCGCTTCCCGAACGCGTCCCGTCGCTGTTCCCCGGCTTCGTCAAGTCCATGATTTTCAAGACGAAAGACCCTTCGTAAGTTCTTCGTAAGGTTCTCGCCTCGAATTCGGATCAATCTCGCCAGGACTTCCTGAGGCAGTGGCCTGATTTGGCAACACTGCAGGCCAGCAAAGGCAAACTCACGGTGTCGTCATGCGTCAGCTCTCCCTGGCCGATCGCGGTCAAGCGCTCTCTCTGGACAAGGTCGTCGACGACGGTCCCTTGCCAACCTGCCTTGGCGTGGCCCGCCTGGGCAGCCTGCAGAGCCCTGGCACGACCTTCACGGTCTGGATCCAGCTGCGCGGCAGCGCATGGGTGGAATCCAAAGAGGGGCGCTTCCGGCTGCGCCAGCGTGAGTGGATCGCCTTCGAAAAGGAATCCCGCCCGATGGTCCAGGCCGGTCGCGATGGCCTGTGCATCGGCCTGAGCCTGGCCCCGGACGCACTGCGCGCGCTGGGTGAGCTTACCGACTGCAGCCTCTACGCCGGCCGCGGCAGCATGAGCCGCAGCGATGCCCGTGTCGCCCTGCGCCTGTGGCGTGATGTGCTGGCCAGCGGCCACCCGACCCAGGCGCTGCGCCCGGTGCTGTTGCACCTGGCGGCCCTGCAGCAGGGCATGGCGACCGGAGTGCAGCGTTGCCCGGGCCGCTCCCGCAGCCGCAAGCGCCAGGTGTTTGGACGCATGCAGCGCGCGCGCCTGTATCTGGAGGGCAACAGCCACCGGGTGGTGCGCATCGGGGAGCTGGCCGAGCTGACCAACTTCTCCAGCTGGTACCTGTCCAAGACGTTCCAGAGCCTGTATGCCGAGAGTCCGCAATCGCTGTCCGCGCGCCTGCGCCTGGAGCGGGCCGCCGATCTGCTGCGCGATACGGACATGATGGTGGGCGAAGTGGCGGCCGCCAGCGGATTTGACAACTGCTGCAGCTTCGCACGGGCGTTTCGGGCCCGCTTCGGGTTGTCTGCGTCACGCTATCGTGAGGCCGGTGCGAATCTCTCGCCAGATTCGGCAAAGTCTTCGGTTGTCTCCCGCAAATAATTCACTGCAACGCAATCGTAACTTTCCGAGGCGTTTTTAACACGCTACTAACGTACCTCGGAGAGATAAATGAATTTTCGTACTCCCGCAGTGCGGCTGGGCCTTCTGCCCGCCGGCATTGCGCTTGCCCTGACGCCGGCCTTTGCTTCGGCTCAGGAAGCAAGCGGCACGACCGACCTGGACCGCATCCAGGTCACCGGTTCGCGTATCCGTCAGGCCAGCACTGAAACCGCGCAGCCGGTGATCGCGCTGCAGCGCGCCGACATCGAGAAGCAGGGCTTCACCAGCGTCGCCGACATCGTGCAGAACCTGTCGGCCACCGGCTCGCCGGCGATCAGCCGCGCCGATGCGCTGTCCTCGGGCGAAGAAGTCGGCGGCCAGTACGTCGACCTGCGCAACCTCGGCCCGGAGCGCACCCTGGTGCTGCTCGACGGCAAGCGCATGGGCGTCAGCTCCGGCGGCTACACCGACCTGGCCTCGATCCCGACCTCGGTCGTGGAGCGCATCGAAGTGCTGACCGACGGCGCCTCGGCGATCTACGGTTCCGACGCGATCGCCGGCGTGGTGAACATCATCACCCGCAAGAATTTCGACGGCCTGGAAGCCAGCGTCTACAAGGGCCAGTACGGCCAGGGCGACGGCGACAAGACCACCTACAACTTCGTCTACGGCCAGACCGGCGATCGCGGTTCGATCACCCTTGGCGCCGAGTACAGCGAAGAAGAGCCGGTTCTGGCCAAGAACCGTCGCTACAGCGCCTCTGCCAACGGCTATCGTCATCCGGTTCCGACCGACGACGACACCAACGGCTGGAGCGCGATCACCGAAAAGGGCGTGCTGGTTACCGATGATGGCAACTACGTCCTGAACCCGGGCGGCGCGTCGAACAACTTCGGCGACTACCACGAGCTGGGCAACGCCGATCTGTCCAACCCGTCGCAGCAGATGTACCTGTCGACCGGCATCAAGCGTCGTTCGGTCTTCTCCAACGGTCAGTTCGACTTCACCGACAACATCCGCGGTACCGCCAGCGTCCTGTACACCGAACGCGAAGCGCTGCAGCAGATCGCCGGCTACCCGTACCGTTCGGCCGCCTACGACACCCAGATGGACGCCAACAGCGTCTTCAACCCGCTCGATACCGACGTTGATTTCATGCGTCGTACGTGGGAAGTGCCGCGCCAGACCAAGTCCGAGCTCAACACCTTCCGCTTCAGCGGTGGTCTGGAAGGCTCGTTCGAGTTCGCCGACAAGTACTTCGACTGGGATGTGGGCTACGTCTACAACCGCAACAAGGGCGTCAAGACCGGCACCGGCAACCTGTTCATTCCGAACGTGAAGAATGCCGTGGGCCCGTCGTACCTGGATGCCAACGGTATCGCCCAGTGCGGTACCGCTGCTGCTCCGATCGCCGGCTGCACCCCGTGGAACCCGCTGCTGCCGTACGGCTCCACCGCCGACGGTTCGCTGTCCAACCCGGACCTGCAGAAGTACCTGTTCCTGCCGACCCACGATACCTCGCTGACCACCAGCAAGGTCTACAGCGCCAACCTGAGCGGCGCCATCGTGACCCTGCCGGCCGGTGACCTGTCCTTCGCGACCGGCTACGAGCACCGCGAAGAAGACGCCGAGTACAACCCGGATGCACTGCTGCAGTCGGGCCTGAGCACCGACCTGGCCGGTGCGCCGACCGCCGGTGGCTACAAGCTGGACGAGTTCTACCTGGAACTGAACGTGCCGATCCTCGCCGATCTGCCGTTCGCCAAGGAACTGTCGGTCGACATGGCCGGCCGTTACTCGGACTACAACACCTTCGGCGACACGGTGAACTCCAAGTTCGGCCTGAAGTGGAAGCCGATCGACGACCTGCTGGTCCGTGGCACCTATGCCACCGGCTTCCGTGCGCCGACCGTGGCCAACCTGTACGGTGGCACCTCGCAGAGCTTCGACAAGTACACCGACCCGTGCGACACCTTCTTCGGTGCTGCCGTGCGCAACCCCGACGTCGCTGCCCGTTGCGGCGGCGCCGTGCCGGCCAACTTCCGTCAGGAAGCGTCGGGTGGCATCGATGCCACCGGCCCGGGCGCACAGTCGAACTATCCGTACCTGTCCGGTTCCAATGACGGCCTGCTGCCGGAAACCTCCAAGACCTGGACCGTCGGCCTGGTGTACAGCCCGAACTTCGTGCAGGGCCTGGACGTCAGCCTGGACTGGTGGAAGATCCGCATCGACAACGTCATCGCGGCGGAGTCGGTCACCTCGATCCTCAACCAGTGCTACGTGCTGAACAACGCCAACGCCTGTGACCGTGTCACCCGTGACACCGATTCGGGCCAGGTCGTCGACGTGACCCGTACGCTGATCAACGGCGGCTACCAGGAAACCGCAGGTTACGACCTGGGTATCCGTTACCGTCTGCCGGAACTGTCCTTCGGCAACATCGTCATCGACTGGAAGACCACCTATGTGGACTACCTCGAGTACAAGCGCGACAACGAAGCTGAAACCGCCGTCGAGCAGCACACCGGCTGGGGCACGGGCGACTGGGGCGGCAACTTCCGCGTCCGTTCCAACCTGAACATCGATTGGAGCCTGGGCAACTTCGGCGTCAACTGGGGCATGCGTTACTACTCCGGTCTGAAGGAAGAGTGCGCCTACGATCGCGAAGGCGGTCCGGAGTGCAACAACCCGAGCTACTCCTCGGCCTACACGCTGGCGATCCCGGTGCGCAACACCGGCTCGAACACGTTCCATGACCTGCAGGTGCGTTACAACACCCCGTGGGATGCCACCATCTCGGCTGGCGCGAACAACGTGTTCAACCACGAAGGCCCGGTGATGTACAGCCAGCCGAACTCGAGCTTCTCCTACTACGGCGGCTTCGACATCGGTCGGTTCTACTACCTGAAGTACACCCAGCGCTTCTGATCCATCGAAGCAATGGCGTAAAAAAAGGAGGGCGGGCCGCAAGGTCCGCCCTCTTTGCGTTGTGGGGTAGGGAAAGTCTGAGTTTCAGCGAACGGTGATCCGCCTCACAATTCGAGCGGAAATGCAGTTGATACCGTCAATCGGTCCAATCGTGGACGATTGAGAGATCGATATGAAAATGACGCTCGCTCAGAAGATTTCCGCTGTTCTGCTTGCCTCCCTGGCAACCGCGGCCAGTGCGTCGCCCGGCCTGATCATCTGCGGGGGAGGGCGCTACTGCGAAGACGTCCGCATCGAATGCCTCGCCGACGGTGGCTCGGCCGCCATGTGCGAGCGCCTGTGGCGCTTGTGCGTGCTGGACGCCTGTCCGCAGCGCTGAAACGACGATGGCGCGCCACGGGGCGCGCCATCCTTCAAGCATGCTCCGCCCCACACTCAGGCGTCGCTGGCCACCAGCCCCATCAGTGCGTTGGCGTGATCGCGCCACTGCGGGAGCTTGTTGAGCACGCCGGCCCGCTGCAGATACTCCTCGTCGACCGGGTCGCCGTTGATCAGCGCCAGGGCCACGTGGACCGCACCGGTCACCCAGAAGCTGCGGGTGGTGGAGCGATGCGGCTGCAGGTGGAACGCCACGGCTTCGATGATCGGCATCGGCAGGCCCCACAGCCCCAGCAGGTAGGCGCCCGCCTCGGCATGGCCGGGGCGATTGTCGGCCGCGTCTTCGGGCGTGCGCTCGTTGCGCACGCCCGGCAGCAGCAGGCCGATGTCGGCCAGCAGGGCCGCGGTGGCGCCCAGTTCGGCGCTGGAATCGGGCAGCAGTTTGGCGGCCAGGCGCGAGGCCAGCAGTGCGCGCTGCTGCAGCGAGTTGCGCTCGGCACCGGACAGCGGTTGGGCCGAGAACACTTCGCTGGCCAGCACCAGGTCGCGCAGGGTCGACAGTCCCAGTCGGGTCACGGCGGTGCGCAGGTCGGAAATGATCCGGCCGCTGTTGAAGAACGCCGAGTTGGACAACTGCAGCACCTTCGCCGCGATGGCCGGGTCGGCCGCGACCAGCTTGGCCACGTCGGCGGTATTGGTGTCGTCGTCGTGTTCCAGCGCCTGGGTGAGGGACAGATACAGGTGCGGTGGCGAGGGCAGCTTCTCGATCCGGCCGATGGCACTGCGCAGGCGCGCGCTGTCGAGCAGTTCGCGCAGCTCTTCCAGGCTGGTCAGCGCTTCGAGCAGCACTTCCGGGGCCAGCGGCATCGGCAGGAAGCGGTGGGCGACACCGATCAGGCGCGCCGGCGGCGGGCGGTTGCCGTGCTCGGCATCCACCAGTGCGATGCGGATGGTCTCAGGGCGCAGCGTGCGGATCTGGCCGAGCAGCGTGGTGGCGTTGAGATCGGGCAACTGCGGGCACACGATCACCGTATCCACCGGCGAGCCGGCAACGATGCCCATGGCGCTCTGGCCATCGGCGGCGGTCAGCGGTTGCCACTCTTCCCCAAGATCGGCAATGAATTCCAACAGCTCAGCCGACAGGCTGGCTTCGTCCCCAACAAGCAGAATGCGCACGACACGGTCCCCTGGCTGACCACGGTGAAACGCACCGTGGACGGTGTGAAGAGACGCAATGTACCCAATCCGGCACGAATAGTGATGTGCCGCATTGGAAAAACGTGATGCACATCGCTCCGGCAGGCGGTGCCGGAGCGATGCCGGTCAGTCTCAGGCGATGTTGCCGAGGTAGCGCTGGTGCGCTTCGACCAGGATCTTCTTGGCTTCGGCGGCGCCGCCCCAGCCATCGAGCTTGACCCACTTGCCCTTTTCCAGGTCCTTGTAATGCTCGAAGAAGTGGCCGATGCGCTCCAGCCAGTGGCTGGACACCTGCTCGATGTCTTCCACGTGGGCATAGCCACTGAAGACCTTGGAGATCGGCACGGCCAGGATCTTTTCGTCGCTGCCGGCCTCATCGCTCATCTTGAGCACGCCGACCGGACGGCAACGCACCACCGAGCCCGGGACCAGCGGCAGCGGCAGCACCACCAGCACGTCGGCCGGATCGCCGTCGCCGCACAGGGTGCTCGGCACGTAGCCGTAGTTGCAGGGGTAGCGCATCGGGGTGGAGAGGATGCGGTCGACGAAGATCGCGCCGGTTTCCTTGTCCACTTCGTACTTCACCGGCTCGGAATCCTTCGGGATCTCGATGATGACGTTGATTTCTTCCGGCGGGTTCTTGCCCGGCGAAACGAGTTCCAGACCCATGGGTGTGCTCCAGCTGAGAGGGGGTAGGGCGCAAAGTCCGCCATTTTATGCCTTTGCCGGCCAACGTGCAGCGGCCCGGCCGCCGGGGCGCCGAATCGGTCCGCCCGGCAGGGAAGAATCGCCACACGGTGGCCCCTTCCATCCCGACGCGGCGCTGGGTTGAGGCCTGATGGCCGAGCCCGGCGCCGCTGGCGATCATGGCATGGAACCCACTCCGAGCCTGGCGATGCCCAAGATGACCCCGATGGCCGGCCTTTCGATGGCGGCGGCACTCTGCCTGGTGGCCCCGGCCGCCGAGGCCCATGCCTCGTCCAGACCGTACGTGGACCTGGTCGACTTTCCCTACAAGGAGGCGAACTGGGACCGTTTCTACGCCCTCGAGGGCCACTTGATGCGGGAGTTTCATGACCTGTGCGGCGTCACCTATTGCCAGGGTGTCTATGCCAACCATGTCCTGCTGCAGTTCCGCTGTTCGGTGCACGCGGCCACGGGCACCGTGACGGAATGCGCGCTGGTCATTGCGGCCGGCAACCTGGAGGTGGACGCCGCCACCGGCAAGGTCATGCCAGACAACCGTACCTGGGCGTGCGCCGTGCCACTGGCCCCGCATACGCCTGTGGAGGCCCTGCATGCCGCCCTGGGACGTCGTGACGCGTTGATCCTGCCGCTGCCGGGTACCGGACGGTCGGTCCATGACGCGCTTCTGGGCTGCCTCGGCGAAGGCGGTTCGCTTGCCGCGTCCCACAGGAGACACCCATGAACCGCTTCCTCGCGAGCGTCGCGCTTGTACTTGCAGCCGCCAGCTTCCCGGCAGGGGGCACCACTGCGGAGACCTTCATCGATGCGCGCAGCTATCCGACCCCGGCCGCCGGCCGGGAGCGCTTCCTCGCGCTGGAAACGCGACTGGTCCGCGGCTTCGATGAGGTCTGCGGCGATACCTTCTGCGAAGGGGAGTATCACAACCTGCAGTCACTGCGTTTCCGCTGTTCGGTCAACGCCGCCGATGGCGGTGTGGAGGAGTGCGTATGGACGTTCACCGGCAGCACCGCGCAGGTGGATGGATCGAGCGGGCGGATCATCGTCGATGCGCGCAGCTGGGCCTGCCCCGTCCCGCTGGCCGCCAGGACGCCCCTGCCGATACTGCTCCAGGCCTTGGAACAGGACGATCCACTGCACGTGCGGCTGCCCGGCACCACGACCAGTCTCTACGAAGGGCTGACCGGATGCCTGTGACCGGCATGAGGCTTGGCCAAACGTGACTCATTCTCATTTGCGGAGTAACATGCCGCGCCTTACGGGTTGCCGTCTCCCTGCGGTCCCGCTTTGTGCACTGGCCCATGTCCTCCAACGCCACCACTCTCACCGAGCTGTTGATACGCGAACGCCCGGCGCTGCTGCGCCTGGTGCAGCGCATTCTGGGCAGTGATGGCGGCGCGGAGGATGTGATCCAGTCAATCTGGTTCAAGGCCCGGGGTGTCGACGGCGGCCAGCCGATCAGCAACCCCCGGGCGTACCTGTATCGGCTGGCGGCGAATCTGGCCACCGACCACGGCCGTGAGCGCACGCGACGCACGCGCCTGTTGGCCGAGCATTACCTGTGGGGGCCGGACGAGGTGCTCTCCACCGAAGAGCAGGCGATGGCGCAGGACGAACTGCAGCGCGTGCTGGCGGCGGCCGAACATCTTCCCGAGCCGACCCGCACGATCTTCCGCCTCAACCGCCTGCAGGGCATGACCCAGGTCGAGGTCGCCAAGCGCCAGGGCGTGTCGGTGACGACCGTCGAAAACCACGTGCGCAGCGCCTTGCAGCGCCTGGCTTGGGCGCGCAGCGGGCGCTGAGCGGCGCGCATCCGGGCTTGGGGAAGCCCGTTTCCCATCCGTCTTGATCATAATGCCGACCCTTCCGGCCTCTTCTTCGTCCGCGCGCGCCTGCGCACCCACTGCCAGCCATGAGCCCGCACGAACAGCCTCCGATGTCCCGACCCTTGCCACCGTCCGACCCTGCTGCCGTCCAGGCCCGCGCCTGGATTGCCTGGCTGGCCTCCGGTGCGGTCGAGCCCGGGCAGATGCAGGCCTTCGAGCAGTGGTTGGCCGAGCCGGACAACCGGCGCACCTTCGAATACGAACGCCAGCTGTGGCGCAGCCTCGGGCCGCAACCGGCCCCGGCGGTGGTGGCCAGCCGGCCGCCGCGCCGCCTGCGCTGGCCCGCCGTTGGCGCGGCCACGGCCGCCTTGGTGGCGTTGGCCTGGGTGGCGCCGGAAGCCTGGTTGCGGCTGCAAGCCGATCACCGCAGCGGCACGGCCATCCACTCCGTGGTGCTTCCCGATGGCAGCCGCGCCGTGCTTGATGCCGACAGCGCCATCGCCATCCGCTACGACGGGCAGGTGCGGCGCATCGCGCTGCTGCGCGGCCAAGCGTGGTTCCAGGTGACACCCGACGCGGCGCGCCCATTCCAGGTGGATGCGCAGGGCGGGGTGATCGAGGACATTTCCACGGCGTTCGCGGTCGCACGCGAAGGCGACCACGTGGACACCGTCGTGGCGCAGGGCCGGGTCCGGGTCGCGGCGGCCGATCGGGGTGGCTGGACCTATCTGGACGCGGGCCAGCGTGCGCGCTTCGCACCGGGCGGGCGGGTCACGCGGCAGGAAGACGTCGCGCTGGACACGATCGCGGCCTGGCGTGAGGGCGAACTGCTGCTCGACGCAACCGGGGTGGAAGAGGCGGTGCGGCGCATCGCGCGCTATCGGTCCGGGCCCACCTTCGTGCGCGGGGATCTGGCCAGTCTGCCCGCGATCAATGCGGCCTTCCGCATCGACCGACCGGAGCAGGCCCTGGATGCCCTGGCGGTCAGCGCCGGGTTGAGCGTGACCCGCCTGCCGATGGGCGTGGCGATCGTGGCACCGGCCACCCACCCGTAGCGCGGCGGCCTGCTGCGGAGGCGGCGTGGCGTGCGTCCAGTCGGGGGCGGCGCATTGGTCTTGGGGCAGCGACCTGTTCGTTCGTCTTACCCGGCATAACGTACCCGCCGCCGCCACGTACGTCCGCTGCATCCGCACCTGCGTGCGGATGACCCGCCTCTGCGGCACTGATCTTTCGACAGGTTTTTTCATGCGTACTTCCACCCGCGCGGGGCATCGCCTGCGCCCGTCACGTCTCTGCATCGCCCTGCTCAGCGCCGGCCTGGCCACCGCGCCGGCACTGCCGGCCCTGGCCCAGTCCAGCCCGGCCTCCGCTGCGGCCACGCTGCGTTTCGACATTCCCGCCCAGCCGCTGGCCGACGCGCTGCGCACCTACATGCGGCAATCCGGTGTCCAGGTCGCCTATCCGGCAGCACTGGCCGAAGGGCTGACCTCCACGGCGGTGGCCGGGCAGATGGATGCACCGTCGGCCTTGCTGCGCCTGCTGCAGGGCAGTGGGTTGAACATGCGCCAGGTCGGGCCGGAAGCGGTAACGCTGGAGCGCGCACGGGTGGCCGCCAACGACGACGGCCTGATCGTCACCGATGCGCTCAGCGTGGCAGGTGATCGCATCGAGGGCGGCAGCGACGCCGAGCGCGCGCTGGACGTGTACCGCACCGCCGGTTCCAGCGCCTACATCGACCGCACCACCATCGAGCGCTTTCGCGGCACCTCCACCTCGGACATCGTCAAGGGCGTGGCCGGTGTGACCGCCGGCGATCCGCGCACCGCCAACGCGCTGGACGTGAACATCCGCGGCATCCAGGGCCAGAGCCGCATTCCGGTGATCATCGACGGCGGGCAGTCGACCATGGATACCTACCGGGGTTACGCAGGCCAGTCGCAGCGCACCTATCTGGATCCGGACCTGATCTCCAACATCACCATCACCAAGGGGCCGAGCCTGGGCGTCAACGCCTCCGGCGGCATCGGTGGCGTGGTCGAGATGGACACCCTGAAGATCGAGGACGTGCTGCGTGAGGGCCGCGACGCCGGGCTGCGCGTGCGCACCGGCATGGCCAATGCCAGCGCCAACAACGTGCCCGCCTACGACGCCGCACCGCGCACCGACCGCAGCGCCCTGGGCAGCCAGTTCTTCAACATCGCCACCGCCAAGCATTGGGATCGCTTCGACCTGGTCGCCGCCTACGCATGGCGCGAGAACGGCAACTATTTCTCCGGCAAGCACGGCTACGACGACTTTCCACAGACCCGGCGCACGCTGGCGCCGTTGAATCCGCCGGATACCGAGGTGTTCAACACCTCCTCGCGCTCGGAGTCCTTCCTGCTCAAGGGCACCTGGCGCATCGACGATGACCAGACGCTGGAAGCGGGCTACCGCCGTTATGAAGGCACCGCCGGCGAGATCATGGCCTCGCAGATCATCCGCGTGGACCGCGACCGCGTGCCGCAGTGGGACCCGGGCCATGTCGACATGGATGCCTACAACCTGCGCTACCGCTTCAACCCGGACAACGAGCGGATCGATCTGAAGGCCAACCTCTGGTACACCGATGCCGACAGCCTGATGTACAACGGCCTGACCGGCATCACCCCGTGGTACTTCGATCGCCGCACCGAGTGGTACGACGGCCCCTCGTTCAACACCGATCCGGGCTACAAGGATGCCTACCGCAATGAGCTGACCCAGACCCGGCTTGGTTTCGATGTGGGCAACACCACGCATCTTGACGGTCGCGCCGGGTTGTTCACGCTGGACTACGGCCTGTCCTTCAGCGACGAGGACGTCGGCCCGGGCCCGCACTCGCCGGTCATGCACGACGACCTGGTCAACAACCGCTTCCTGCGCAACGCCGAGCGCAAGGAATACAGCGCGGTGGCCTCGGTCAAATGGCAGCCGGACGAGCATTGGGAAGTGGTGCTCGGTGGCCGCTACAATCGCGTCAACGTGCACGACCGCAATCGCCTGGCCACGCCGGAAACGTACGGGGTGATCGGTCAGTACCGCTACACCCAGCTGCTGGACGGCAACCCCAATCTGCCGGCATGGCGCGCCAAGCGCATCGCCATGCTCAACTGGTATCCGGATGCCAACGGCCAGTTCACCGAGGCCTCGCTGCTGGCATCACCGTATGAGAAGGGCACGGTGGCCGACATCACCGGCTGGAACTTCTACGACGCCGATGATGCGGAGGATCTGAGCGTGCCGGTCAGCTGGACCTGGTCGCAACCGATCCGTCGGCGCGACAGCGCCTTCATGCCCAGTGCCAGCGTCGCCTACCGTTTCGACGAAGACACGATGGTGTACGTGAAGTACGCCGAGGGCGTGAAGCTGCCGAGCCTGTTCGAGACGACCCTGGGCCTGTTCACCGCGGCCAAGCCGACCGGTGAGCTCAAGCCGGAGCGGGCAGGGACCTGGGAGGTCGGTGCGAGCACGGTGCGCCACAGCCTGTTCACCGAGGGCGACCAGGCCGGCTTCAAGCTGGCCTACTTCAACACGCGCATCGCTGATCTGATCACCCGCGACTACCGCACCCTGTCGGCCGGGCTGATCCGCAACGTGGACCGCTTCAAGGTCTCCGGCGTGGAGTTCCAGTCCAGCTATGACAGCGGCATGGTGTTCGCCGATCTGTCCGCGCACTACTACATTCAGGCCAAGACCTGCGCGCCGGACATCGCCGCCGAGCGTCGTGCCTACGGCATCCAGCGGAAGATAGAGGAACTGAAGAACACGCCGGACTGCGTGGATGGTGGCTTCGAAGGGTCCTACAGCAACACCCAGAACCCGCCGCGCTACAACGTCAACCTGACCCTGGGCTCGCGCCTGTTCGACCAGCGCCTGAGCTTCGGCACCCGGGTGATCCACAACGCCGGCCCGATCAGCACGCTGGACAAGGAATGGAACGTGGGCCTGTCGGCGATCCAGCAGCTGTACCGCTCGGCGACCATCGTGGATCTGTTCGCCAGCTGGCAGGCCAGCGAGCAGTTCGCGGTCGACCTCAACGTGGACAACCTGACCGACCGCTACTATCTCGATCCGCTGGCGCTGGGCGTGATGCCCGCACCGGGCCGGACGGTGCGGCTGGCGCTGACCTACCGCTACTGATGCCCGGACACGACAGGGGCCGGCATGGCCGGCCCCTGTCGTGCATCCAGCCTGGCCATCCTGGGCCGGCCGGCATCAGATGCCCGTGATCGCTCAGCCGGCGTTGGCCTGCGCGGTCGCATCGGCGTGCAGGGCTTCGCTGAGCTCATCGACCACGATCGCCCACTCCGCATCCGAGCGCAGCTGCTCGGTCAGGAACTGGCGCTGCCCATCGTTCCAGTACGGCGCTTCGATCAGGCGGATATCGTTGGAGAGCTGGTGGTCGCGGATGAAGGCGGCGATCGCCTCCTCGCTGGCCTCCAGCCCGAGCTGCAGGAACAGATTGGTCATGCGCGGTTCGGTGGTGATCATCGTGTCATTCCAGTGGCAGGGCGTGGCCCGTATTATCGGGGCAAGGCCGTGACGGTGGCATGTGACGGACGCAACGCTCCCCACGCGACAATGGGCTTGGGGTTGCAGCCGTGACAGACGTCTTCAACAGAGAACCGCGCCCCACTTCCCCATCCAAGCAGTGCCATGATCGTCATCGATACTCCCCAAGCCACCCGCAGCCAACGCCTCAAGGCCGCCACCCGTGACAGCCACGGCGCGCTGGACAAGCGCATCATGGCCGGCGACATCTTCGCCAGCCGCGACCTGTTCGCGAAATTCGTGCGCGTGCAGTTCCGCTTTCACCGCGACATCGACGCGCTGTATGGCAACCCCGCGCTGGACGCGCTGCTGCCTGACCTGGACGAGCGCCGCCGGCTGCCGCTGATCGCCCGCGACCTGGCGGATCTGGAACAGACCCTGCCACTGCCGGCATCCACCGGCCTGGATGGCGACCTGCCGCTGCCGGCCGCGCTCGGCTGGCTGTATGTGGCCGAAGGCTCCAACCTGGGGGGCACCGTGTTGTACAAGATGGCCGCCAGGCTCGGCCTGGATAGTGACTTCGGCGCGCGCCACCTGGCCGCACATCCCGATGGCGCGGCCCGCCATTGGCGCGCGTTCACCGCCGCGCTCGACGGCGTCGCGCTCACCCGGGCGCAGGAGCAACAGGTGATCGATGCCGCCGATGCCGCTTTCCGCAGCGTGCACGGTCATGTCGAGGAAGAATTCGCATGAGCACCGCTCGGCACAGCTCCGCCGTGCCGGACCGCCACGGCCACCCGTGATGCGCTGGCTCTGGTTCGGCCTGGGCTGGATCATGGTGGCGCTGGGCGTCATCGGCGCCCTGCTGCCGGTGATGCCGACCACCATCTTCCTGATCCTGGCCGTCGGATGCTTCGCGCGCAGCTCGCCGAAGTTCGAGCGTCGGCTGCTCGAGCATCCTCGTTACGGCCCACCGCTGCGCCTGTGGCGCGAGCAGGGCGCGATCAGCCGCAAGGGCAAGGCCTTTGCCGGCGCCGGCATGGCGTTCGGCTTCGTCATGTTCTGCTGGGGCGCGCATCCGTCCTGGCCGCTGCTGCTCGGCGTCGGCCTGTTCTTCGCCGCCAGCGCGGCCTATGTGCTGTCACGGCCAGCGCCGCGGCCATTGGCCACGCCGGATCGCCCGTCGGAGCGCTGAACGTGCTGTCCGCCCCGCACTGATTCCCACTGCTTCGCCCCCCGATACTCCTCCGCCCTTTGCCTGCCTCCGGCCCTGTCACGCGCCGCGATGCCCTGACCGACGACTCCGCCCATGACCCTGCCCATCGCTCTTCCTGCCACCGTGGCGGCGCTGCCGCATGACCTGACTCCCTGGGGCATGTACCAGGCCGCCGATGGCGTGGTGCAGGCCGTGATGATCGGGCTGGCGCTCGCCTCGATCGCCACCTGGACCGTGCTGGTCGCCAAGACCTGGGAGCTGGCGCGGCAGCGCACGACGTTGCGCGCGGCCCGTGCGCTGCTGCTGCAGGCCGCGCACCTGCCGGCGCCGCAGACGCAGCGGTTGCTGGACGAGGGGGTCGCGCATGCGTTGATCGATGCCGCCCGCACCGAGCTGCGCCTCTCGCATGACGCGCATGATCCGGTCGGGATCAAGGAGCGCGTCGCGTCGCGCCTGGAACGCATCGAACTGGCGCATGCGCGCCAGCTGCGCACCGGCGTGGGCCTGCTCGCCAGCATCGGCGCGATCGCGCCGTTCGTCGGCCTGTTCGGCACGGTATGGGGAATCATGAACAGTTTCATCGGCATCGCCCATGCCAATACCACCAATCTTGCCGTCGTCGCGCCGGGCATCGCCGAGGCGCTGCTTGCCACCGCACTGGGCCTGGTCGCGGCGATTCCCGCCGTGGTGATCTACAACCACTTCACCCGCGTGCTGGCCGGTATCCGCGGCCTGCTGGGGGATCTGTCCGCGGGCGTGCAGCAACTGGTCTCGCGCGATCTGGACCGGCTTGGCAAGGCGCCGGCCGTGCACGACGCGCGCTGAGGACCGGCCATGCCCATCAAGACCGCCCGCCACGACGACGACGCGCTGGAAGAAAGCCACGAGATCAATGTCACGCCCTTCATCGACGTCATGCTGGTGCTGCTGATCATCTTCATGGTCGCCGCGCCGCTGGCCACCGTGGACACGCCGGTGGACCTGCCGGCCAGCACTGCGCAGCCGCAGCCACGCGATGGCGAACCGGTGTTCCTCTCGGTGCAGGCCGATCTGTCACTGAGCATCAACGACGTGCCGGTGGGCCGTGATGGCCTGAAAGCCGCGCTGGAGCGGCTGACCGCCGGTGACCACGAGCAGCGCATCTACCTGCGCGCCGACCAGGCGGTGCCCTATGGCGATCTGATGCAGACCATGAATGCCCTGCGCACGGCGGGGTATCGCAGGATCGCGCTGGTCGGGCTGGAGCAGCGCCGCGAATGAGCCGCGACCCTGCCGCGACGCTGCGCTGGGTGGGCAGCCTGGCCCTCGTGTTGGCCGTGCATGGCGCGCTGATCGGCGGCGCGCTGTGGTGGCAGCAGCGTGCGCCGGTGCTGGCCAGCGACACGCCCGTGGAAGCGGTGATGGTGGAACTGGCGCCGGTGCCTGAGGCGCCATCCGCGCCACCGAAGGAGATGCCGCCCGGGCCGCTGCAGCACGAACAGCATCGGCCCGAGCCCACGCCGGTGCCGAAGATCGATCTGCCGCCGGCCGACACCCCGGACGCGCAGGACGTGCTGCGTCGCCAGACGCCGCGCGAAGAGGAGCCGACCGACCAGCACAACGTCGATCAGACGCTGGCACCGCCGGATGTCTCCGCGCGCCCGTCCGAACGCTACGCTGCCACGCAGACCGTGGCCGGCCACCAGGGCAACGCGGCGGTCACCTGGCAGGGGCTGCTGCTCGGCCATCTGGAACAGTACCGCCGCTATCCGCGCCAGGCCGAGCGCCTGCGCCAGCAGGGCGTGGCCTATGTGCGCTTCTCGGTGGACCGCCAGGGCAACGCCTCCAACATCCGGCTGGGCCAGAGCAGCGGTCATCCGCTGCTGGATGAGGAAACCCTGGCCACGGTGCGCCGCGGCAGCCCGCTGCCGCCGCCGCCCGCCGAGGTGGCCGGTGATCCGGTGGAGGTCATGGTGCCGGTGACGTTCTTCATCCGGCGGCGGTGAGGCGCGGCAGGAGAACACCCCTTGGGGCGCGCCGGCCAACGAGGCCAGCGCGCCGTCCTGCCTCAGAGCAGTGGCACCAGCAGCAACGCCACGATGTTGATGATCTTGATCAGCGGGTTGATCGCCGGGCCGGCCGTGTCCTTGTACGGATCACCGACGGTATCGCCGGTCACCGCGGCCTTGTGCGCCTCGCTGCCCTTGCCGCCGAAATGGCCATCTTCGATGTACTTCTTGGCGTTGTCCCAGGCGCCGCCGCCGGTGGTCATCGAGATCGCCACGAACAGACCGGTGACGATGGTGCCGATCAGCAGGCCACCGAGCGCACGGGGCCCGAGCAGCAGGCCGACCACCACCGGCACGGCGACCGGCAACAGCGAGGGGATGATCATTTCGCGGATCGCCGAGCGGGTGAGCATGTCCACCGCACGGTCGTACTGCGGTTTGCCGGTGCCTTCCATGATCCCGGGAATCTCGCGGAACTGGCGGCGCACTTCCTCCACCACCGCACCCGCCGCGCGACCCACCGCTTCCATCGCCATCGCACCGAACAGGTAGGGGATCAGGCCGCCGATCAGCAGGCCGATGATCACTTCATGGTTGGACAGATCGAAGGCGAAGGTCTCGCCGGGATTGGCGGCCTGCAGGTTGTGCGTGTAATCGGCGAACAGCACCAGCGCGGCCAGGGCCGCTGAGCCGATGGCGTAGCCCTTGGTCACCGCCTTGGTGGTGTTGCCGACCGCATCCAGCGGGTCGGTGATGTCGCGGATTTCCGGGGGCAGTTCGGCCATCTCGGCAATACCGCCGGCGTTGTCGGTGATCGGCCCGTAGGCATCGAGTGCGACGATCATCCCGGCCATCGAGAGCATCGCCGTGGCGGCGATGGCGATGCCGTACAGGCCGCCGAAATGGTGTGCCAGCCAGATCGCCACGCACACCGCGATTACCGGCAGGGCGGTGGACTTCATCGAGACACCGAGGCCGGCGATGATGTTGGTGCCATGCCCGGTGGTGGAGGCCTGCGCCACGTGCTGCACCGGTTTGTACTGGGTGCCGGTGTAGTACTCGGTGATCCACACGATCAACCCGGTCAGCACCAGCCCGATCAACGCGCAGAAGTACAGGTTCAGCGCGCCATGCGCGTTGTCCGGCATCAACTGCGTGGTGATCGGGTAGAACGCGATCGCCGCCAGCACCCCGGATACGATCACGCCCTTGTACAGCGCGCCCATGATCGAGCCGCCCGGTTTTACTTTGACGAACAGCGCGCCCACGATCGAGGCGATGATCGAAACACCGCCCAGCACCAGCGGATACAGCACCGCATTGGCACCGGCCTCGGCGATCATCAGGTTGCCGAGCAGCATCGTGGCGATCACGGTGACGGCGTAGGTTTCGAACAGGTCCGCCGCCATGCCGGCGCAGTCGCCGACGTTGTCACCCACGTTGTCGGCGATCACCGCCGGGTTGCGCGGGTCGTCCTCGGGAATGCCGGCTTCGACCTTGCCGACCAGGTCCGCGCCGACGTCGGCGCCCTTGGTGAAGATGCCGCCGCCCAGCCGCGCGAAGATCGAGATCAGCGACGAACCGAACGCCAGCCCGACCAGCGCGTGCAGCGTCTGCGCGACATCCAGCCCGAGCTTCAACAGCAGCGCGTAGTACCCGGCCACGCCCAGCAGGCCCAGCCCGACCACCAGCATGCCGGTGATCGCACCGCCGCGGAAGGCCACGTCCATGGCCGCGCTCAGGCCGTTGCGGGCGGCCTCGGCGGTGCGCACGTTGGCGCGGACGGAAACGTTCATGCCGATGTAGCCGGCCGCGCCGGAGAGCACGGCGCCGATCGCGAAGCCGATCGCGGTGTACCAACTGAGGAAGATGCCGACCAGCACGAACAGCACGGCACCGGCGATGGCGATGGTCAGGTATTGGCGGTTGAGGTAGGCGCGCGCGCCTTCCTGGATGGCGGCGGCGATTTCCTGCATGCGCGCATTGCCAGCCGGCTGCCGGAGGATCCAGCGTGCCGACACGATGCCATAGAGAATCGCGAGGATGGCGCAGAACAGCGCCAGAGAAAGCCCATAACGTTCCAGCATGTCCCCTCCCGGGTGATGGAATGACATCCAGTGAACGGATGAACTTCTCCACGCGGGGGCACAACGGGCTGCAACCATGAACCAACCCGTTCAGACCGTGCCCGGTCGTCAAGCGTGTGGCGGTGTTCAGCAATCCCTGGTGGCCCGAGTATGCGGGCAAATCCTCGATGCAAGCCAGCAAGGATTACAAACCGCATGCGTGAGGCCGAACTGTCAGTGACATGGGTAGCGCCGACCAGTGGCATGGGTAGTGCCGGCCGCTGGCCGGCAACCACGCAGATCCGGACGACGGGCCGCCTTTGCCACGCCGTTCAGCCACCCACTGGCAGCCTCGGCCCATCCCCCCGCCGTTGGAGTCCTGCCATGTCCTCCCGTCATCTGTTGTGGCTGGCCCTGTTGCCCGCCGTGTCCTCTTTCGCCGCCGAGACCCCCGAACTGAAGCGCGCCGCGGGCACCCCGCAGGCGGTGGGCGCGGCCCACACCCTCCGCCAGATTCCCGAAGCCTGCGCGCGGCTGGAAGGCGTGTTCACCGGCGAAGCGGCCCAGCCGTACAAATTCGCCGTGGTGCGTACCAGCGAGCAGTGCCGGCCGCGGGCCCGCTTCGTCGACTACGACAAGGCGCAGCCCAGCGAGGCCAAGGGCTGGAAACTCAATGATGTGATCCGTGTGCCGAATGCAGGCTGCCCGGCGCAGCAGGCGGTGGTGCGCGTGTGGCGCATGCCGGTCACCACCACGCCCGAACTCGATGGCCAGGGCCAGTCGCGCATCTACCTGGAAGACGCCAAGAAGCAGGCCGCCGCCGGCAAGATCGCGCAGGTGCCGATGTTCGCCGCGCAGATGAAGGTCGAGGGCAAGGCCTGCAACTGACCTGACCACGCACCGGTAGTGCCGGCCGCTGGCCGGCTCCCGGGAATCTGCCGGGGACACCGCGGTGCCGGCCAGCGGCCGGCACTACCTCAGGGCCGGAGACACCGCGGCGCCGGCCAGCGGCCGGCACTACCTGAGCGCCTGGGAACACAACGATGCTGGCCAGCGGCCGGCACCGACGGGTTGCTCATGCTTCGAAGGCAGGCAGCTTCTTCTTCACTGCCACGTTCTTCAGCGTCACGTACTTCGGCAGCCCATCAGGCCCGTAGGGCAACGGGGCTTCCCCCTTGATCAGCGGGGCGAGATAGGCGCGGGCCTTGTCGGTGATGCCGAAGCCATCGCGGCGGATGAAGCCGGCCGGCATCTTCTTCTCGTGGTTGGCCACCTTGTGCAGCGGGGCGGCCTCGATTTTCCAGCGATAGGGTTTATCGCTGGTGCGCACGATCACCGGCATCACCGCGTTCTGGCCCTTCAACGCGAACTGCACCGCCGCCTTGCCCACCGCCTGTGCCTGCTCCCAGTCCGTTTTGGAGGCCAGATGGCGCGCCGAGCGCTGCAGGTAGTCGGGCAGGGTCCAGTGGACCTTGTAGCCCAGTCCATCCTTGACCCGGGCAGCCAGCTGCGAGGCCACGCCGCCGAGCTGGGTATGCCCGAACGAATCGGTGCCACCGCCCGCATCGGCGACGAAACGGCCATCGGCCGTCTGGATGCCCTCGGAGGCCACCACCACGCAGTAGCCCACGCGCTCGACCACCTGTTTCACCTTGGCCAGGAACGCGGCCTCGTCGTAGGCGCGCTCGGGCAGCAGGATGATGTGCGGGGCGTCATCGGCGCCCTGGCCGGCCAGGCCCGCGGCCGCCGCAAGCCAGCCGGCATGGCGGCCCATCGCTTCGTACACGAACACCTTGGTCGAGGTCTCGGCCATCGCGGCCACGTCCAGCGCCGCTTCGCGCACGGAGACCGCCGTGTACTTGGCCGCCGAGCCGAAGCCCGGGCAGGTATCGGTCACGGCCAGATCGTTGTCGATGGTCTTGGGCACGCCGACGCAGGTCAGGTCGTAGTCGAAGGCCTTGGCCAGCTGGGAGACCTTCCAGGCGGTATCGGCCGAATCGTTGCCGCCGTTGTAGAGGAACCAGCGCACATCGTGCGCGCGCAGCACCTGGAGCAGCCGCTCGTACCTGCCGCGGTCGGCCTCCAGCGATTTGAGCTTGTAGCGGCACGAGCCGAACGCGCCGCCGGGGGTATGGGCGAGGGCGGCGATCGCGGCAGCGGTTTCCTTCGAGGTGTCGATCAGGTCCTCGCGGAGCGCGCCGAGAATACCGTTGCGTGCGGCCAAGACCTTGATTCCTTTGGCCCTTGCCGTGCTGATGACCGCCGAGGCCGTGGCATTGATGACGGCGGTGACGCCGCCTGACTGGGCGTAGAGCAGGGTACCGTTGGGCATGGTGCGACCTTGGTCTGGGGGAAGGACATTGCAGAGACATTACCGGTATGGGGTAAAGTGCGCGTATTGCGGTGCAGCGTGATTGTGGACAATCCCGGGGCGCGCGCCCTTCCATTTTCTTACCACGTTGGAGTCAGGTTGATGCGATTGGTTCTGTTGGGACCGCCCGGTTCGGGCAAGGGGACGCAGGCGACGCGCCTGAAGGAACATCTTTCGATTGCGCACATTTCCACCGGCGACCTGCTGCGTGCCGAAGTGGCTGCGGGGACCGAGCTGGGCAAGCAGGCCAAGGCCGTGATGGATGCCGGCAACCTGGTGTCCGATGACATCCTGCTGGGCATGCTCGAGTCGCGCCTGGGCCAGGACGATGTGGCCAAGGGCTTCATCCTGGATGGTTACCCGCGCAACGTGGCCCAGGCCAATGCGCTGGACAGCCTGCTGGCCAAGATCGGCCAGCCGCTGGATGCGGTCGTGCAGCTGGACGTGCCGACCGAACTGCTGGTCGAGCGCATCGCCGGCCGCGCCGCCGAGCAGGGCCGTGCCGATGACAACCCCGAATCGGTGCGTCAGCGCCTGCAGGTCTACAACGACCAGACCGCGCCCGTGGTGGATTTCTATGCCGGCCGTGGCACGCTCGCACGCGTTGATGGCGTGGGTGAACTGAACGACGTGGAAGCGCGCATCCGCGCCGCGATCCAGGCCTGATCCGGTCGGTGCCGCTACGGCGGCACCGCACGGGCAGTGCGCTGCCCAGTGCCTGAAACACACACGCCCGGCCCCCGAAGGGACCAGGCGTGTGGTTTGAAGGTGCCAGCGAGCGGGCTTGCTCAGAGCCCCGCAGCATGAGCCCCCCTGGGGATGGCCTCTTGGGGAGTAGGACCAATGGGGTGCTGCGGCTGGCCCATGGAATTGTGTCCGTCTTCACAGTACGGCGCTATCGGGATTTCCCTGACACCGTGATGGACTTCTCTGATACTCGACTAGGAGTTATCTGACGGCGATGTCCATCGACGGTGATGATCGGCGACAATCGCAGGCATGAGCACGATCCACATTCTTGGTATTGCAGGCACTTTCATGGGCGGCGTGGCCGCGCTGGCACGCGAGAAGGGCCATGCGGTCCGCGGCAGCGACCAGGCGATCTACCCGCCGATGTCCACCCAGCTCGAACGCCTGGGCATCGCCCTGGATCCGGGCTACCGCGCCGACAGCGTGGCACCGGACTGCGACGAGGTGGTGATCGGCAATGCGCTCTCGCGCGGCAACCCTGCCGTGGAAGCCGTGCTGGATGCAGGCCAGCGCTATATCTCCGGGGCCCAGTGGCTGTCCGAGCAGGTGCTGCCGGGCCGCGACACCCTGGCTGTGGCCGGCACGCACGGCAAGACCACCACCACCACCATCCTGACCTGGCTGCTGCACAGCGCCGGGCGTGAGCCGGGCTTTCTGATCGGCGGCGTGGCGGAGGATTTCGGCGTCTCCGCGCGCATCGGCAGCGGCCGCGAGTTCGTGGTCGAGGCCGACGAGTACGACACCGCGTTCTTCGACAAGCGCAGCAAGTTCGTGCACTACCGGCCGCTGGTGGCGATCCTCAACAACCTCGAGTACGACCACGCCGACATCTTCCCGGACGTGGCCGCGATCCAGCGCCAGTTCCATCACCTGATCCGCACCGTGCCCGCGCGCGGGCGCCTGATCGTCAACGGCGAAGATGCCTATCTCGCCGAGGTGCTGGCGATGGGGTGCTGGACGCCGGTGGAGCGCTTCGGTTTCGATCCTGCGCTGGAATGGCACGCCGAGCTGGTGGAGGCCGACGGCAGCGTGTTCGTGGTGCACCATCGGGGCGCGCGCGTCGGTGAAGTGCGCTGGTCGCTGCTCGGCCGGCACAACGTGCTCAACGGGCTCGCTGCGCTGGCCGCCGCGCATGCGGTAGGTGTCGAACTGGCCACGGTGATGCCGGCGCTGGCCGCGTTCCGCAGCGTCAAGCGCCGCCTGGAAGTGATCGGCCAGGCACGCGATGTCACCGTCTACGATGACTTCGCGCATCACCCCACCGCGATCCGCACCACCCTTGAGGGCCTGCGTGCGAGGGTTGGTGAAGCCCGCATCGTGGTGGCGATGGAACCGCGCAGCAATTCCATGCGGCTGGGCGCGCATGCGCAGGCGCTGGCCCCGTCGCTGGACGGTGCCGATGCCGTGGTGTTCCTGCACCGCCCCGAGCTGGCCTGGGATGCGGCCGGCGTGATCGCGGCCGTGCGAGGCGAGGCGTATGCCGTGCCGGATACCGATGCGCTGCTGGCCCGCCTGGACGCGATCGCCATGCCCGGCGACCACGTGGTGTTCATGTCCAATGGTGGCTTCGACGGCGCGCCGCGGCGCTTCCTGGCACAGCTGCAGCCGTCCTGAGCGGGCCTGGCCATGACCGACACCGCGTCACTGCCCCTGTTCCCGCTGCACACCGTGCTGCTGCCCGGCGCCGCGCTGGGCCTGCGCGTGTTCGAGCGGCGCTACCTGGACATGCTGCGCGAATGCAGCCGCGCCGGTACCGCGTTCGGTGTCTGCATGATCCTGCACGGTGAGGAAACCGGCGCCCCCGCGGTGCCGGCCGCCTACGGCGTGGAGGCGCGGATCGAGGATTTCGACGTGGGCGCCGATGGCGTGCTGGTGCTGCGCCTGCGTGGCCAGCGTCGCTTCCATGTCGATCGCACGCGCGTGCGCGACAACGGGCTGATCATTGCCGAGGTGACCTGGTGTGCGGCCGACAGCGACGATGAGCTGCAGCCCGAACATGCGCTGATGGCGACCGTGCTTGAGCACATCATCGAACAGGCCGGTGCCGCGTTTGCTCCGGTCAGCCCGGCGCAGATGGAGCAGGCCAGCTGGGTCGGCTGGCGCCTGGCTGAGCTGCTGCCCCTGCAGGATGCGCAGCGCCTGCAGCTGCTGCAGCACGATGACCCGCACCAGCGCCTGCAGGCGTTGCTGGACTGGATGCCGTAACGCGGGGCGAGGCCCCGCTGCACGAACGGCCGGGATGATCCCGGCGCTGCCTCATTCGGCCGCGGGCATGCGCACGCGCAGCACCGGCATCTGCGTATCCGGATGGGTGTCGACCTGCTGTGGCAGGCCATCCAGTGCCTGGCGCACCGCATTGAGCGAGGGGTCGATGCCACGCATCGGGCGCCACATCCCGATCAGATTGAAGTGCTGCTGGTAGTGCAGGGTCTGCGCACTGCCGAGCCACAACGGCTCATCCACCGGCGCTGACAGCCGCGCCGGTGCCGGCCACAGGCGCAGCGCGAACATCTCGTTGGGGGCATTGCCGGCGCGCAGCATCAGCAGCGATTCGACCTGCGTGTCCAGGGTGGCTGGCAGGACCGGCACCTTGTCCTTGTCCGAGGACTTGTCGAGCATCAACAGCGCCTGCTCCCAGCCGGCCTGCGGCTGAACGCGCCAGCCCTGGCTTTCCAGGCGGCGCTGCAGCGGTGCCAGCGGGCCGGCCACCTGCACATCCAGCGGCCAGCGCTGGTCGTCGTCGAATTCATTGCGGCGCGAGGGCAGGTGCTGCCACTCGGTCGTCCACCAGGCCTGTGCATCCAGCGGCGCTGGGCTCGGCTGCGCCGGTTCGAAGCGCGCCAGTTTCACCGGGATGTTGCGCGGGGCGTACCAGAGCGCGGCCACGGCGAAGGTACCGTAGAACAGCCACGCCACCGGCTTGACCCAGAACGAGCGGTTGAAGCGGCGGCGGTACGCGATGCCGAGCACCAGCAGCCAGAACAGGCCGAACAGCATGCCGCCGATCACATCGCTCAGCCAATGGGCGCCGAGGTAGATGCGGGCGAAGCCGATCAGGCTGACGATGATGCCCGACAGCAGGTAGGGCCACACGCGGGTGCGGCCGGGCAGTTCGCGCGCGATCAGCACGGCGAAGAAGCCGAAGGTGATCGTGGCCATCGTTACCGAGACCGACGGGAAGCCGAAGCCGCTGCTCGCATCCGGCGGCCGGACCACGTCCACGGTTGCGCCGAGCAGCTTGCACAGGGCCAGGCCGAAGGCCAGCGCGGCCAGCCAGTGACCGGCCGCCATCCAGCGCCGGCGCCAGACCAGGTAGCCCATGCCGGCGGCCGTGGCCGGCAACAGGACCTGCCAGGCGCCCAGCGAGGCCAGCGCGGCCATGGGGTAATCGGCCAGCGGATTGCGCAGGGCCAGCATGGCGTGGTGCACGGCCAGATCGACCCGCAGCGGTTCGCCATGCGCGACCACCGCCATCAACAGGGCGAACCAGCCCCAGCCAAGCAGCAGCAGCATCACCGCCAGCATCGCCAGCGGCACCGATTCACGCCGCTGGGGATCGAACACCGCCACCGAGTAACGGCCCAGCGTTGGATGGCGCTGCGACCAGTTCAACAGCATGGCCAGCCAGCTGTCCATGCGCGAGGCCGACCAGCGGTAGCCGTACAGCACGATCGCCCAGACCAGGCCCATGATCACGCCGAGCAGGCCCAGCACCATCACCAGCCGGCCGGCAACAGCGGCGACCGCGTCATACGCCTCGCCGAGCACCCAGCCGGGGGCCAGGAACAGCACCGCCCAGGACAGGCTGGCGATGCCACTGGCCTGGAAGTAGCGCGAGAGCGGCATCTTCATCATGCCGGCGATGGCCGGCACGAACGGGCGGATCGCGCCGACATAGCGCGCCACCAGGATGCTCTTGAACGCGTTGCGGCGGAACATCGTCTCGCCGCGGTCGAGCAGCTGCGGATACTTGCTGAAGGGCCAGAAGCCGCGCAGGCGATCCCCCCAGCGCCGGCCTACCCAGTAGCTGATGCCGTCGCCGGCAAACGCGCCCAGCGCTGCGCAGGCCACCGCGTACGGCCCGGAGATCTGGCCCAGGCCGATGAACACACCCACGGCGAACAGCAGCGGCAACGCGGGCACGATCGCGCCCAGCACGATGACTGCATCGCAGAAGGCAATGAGGAAAATGACCGCACCGGCAAGCACGGGGTGAGCTGAGATCCACGCAAGCGTGGCATCGATCCATGACGAGTCCATCGGAGGATTATAGGGGGGGCAAAGTGACTGACTGCCGGCCAGCGGCGGGCAATGTGCGGCATCTGCAGTGAATGAGCGCGATCAGCCGCCTAGAATGGCGCCATGACACGCCCTGCCGATCCCGCCCCGACCGCCCTCAAAGCCGACAGCTTCGGCCGCATCCTGCTGATGGAGCAGGACGGCCAGCGCTTCGTGCGCCGTGATCTGGAGGCCACCCCGTGGTGGCTGCGCCTGCCGGCATGGTGGCTGGCCCGGCGCGAGGCGCGCGCGCTGGCGCATCTGGATGGGATGCCCGCCACGCCGCGGTTGCTGGGCTGGAACGGGCGCTGGCTGGACCGCAGCTTCATGGCCGGCGATGCGATGTACCAGCGTCCGCCGCATGGCGACCTTGCCTATTTCCGTGCGGCGCGCCGTCTGCTGCAGCAGGTCCATCGCCACGGCATCGCACACAACGACCTGGCCAAGGAAGCCAACTGGCTGGTGCGCGAAGACGGCTCGCCGGCCCTGATCGATTTCCAGCTGGCGGTGATCGGCAATCCGCGCTCACGCTGGATGCGCCTGCTGGCCCGCGAGGACCTGCGCCACCTGCTCAAGCACAAGCGCATGTACTGCCGGCCGTCGCTGACGCCGGTGGAGAAGCGGCTGCTCAAGCGCACCTCGTGGGTGCGTGACCTCTGGTTCCGCACCGGCAAGCCGGTCTACCGCTTCGTCACCCGCAGGATCCTGCACTGGGAAGACAACGAAGGGCAGGGCCCCAAGCCGTAGCAGGGGCCGATGCCTGCGCTCAGCGCAGGTCGAGGATCTGCTTGCCGGTGAAGCGGCGTTGCGCGTCGAACTCGTAGGCGACCCGCAGCATGCCCTCGTCCGCGCAGGCATGGCAGGTGCGCAGCGGCGTGCTGTAGATCAGGCGCAGCCCGCCGTTGGGCAGCGCTTCACTGCCGCTGGCCTCGGCGGGGGCGAACGGTGAGGCGTCCGGGTGCGCATCAAGGAAGGGTTTGACCGTTGCATCGGCGCGCGACATTTCCGGCAGGACATCCGCATCCACATCCACGGTATGCCCGGCACTGTCGACCAGCAGCGTGCCTTCATTGGTATTGGCACGGAACGGGTACTCGATGGTGGCAATGCCCACGCCGTCCTGGTCACGCCATGCGCTGACGTAGCCGGGATTCCCCTGCGCGCCCAGC
The DNA here is from genome assembly GCF_030128875.1 of Stenotrophomonas sp. BIO128-Bstrain. Taxonomy (NCBI): domain Bacteria; kingdom Pseudomonadati; phylum Pseudomonadota; class Gammaproteobacteria; order Lysobacterales; family Lysobacteraceae; genus Stenotrophomonas; species Stenotrophomonas sp. BIO128-Bstrain. Next base: position 195,228 of record NZ_CP124620.1, read on the forward strand.
TGATGGGCCGCGGCGATCGCCTGCGGGCTGGCCTTGGCCGCCTGCATCGCCTTGGACAGGCAATCATCGGCAACCGGCGCCTGGCCGCGGCAGGCGTCCACCTCGCCGTCCCAGATCGCCGCTTCGCTGAAGGGGGAGGCGCCACCTGCCGTACCGGGAACGGTGGCGGCCGCCTGCACAGGGGCGGTGGACGGGTCGCCGGCGGGCTGGCAGGCAGCCATGGCCAGTACCAGCGCCAGCGCGGTCAGGGGAAGGCGGATCGCCGTCATGTCGCTCATTCCATGCAGAACGTGAACGCCCAGTATCGACGCGGCGCATGAATCCGGTGTGTGCGCCGGGGCGGCATAATGCCGGTTCACTGCAATCGCATCGAAGGAATCCGCGCATGGCCAGTCTGCAAGGCAAGACCCTGTTCATCACCGGCGCCTCGCGCGGCATCGGCCTGGCCATCGCACTGCGTGCTGCACGGGACGGGGCCAACATCGCCATCGCGGCCAAGTCCTCGGTGCCCAACCCCAAGCTGCCCGGCACCATCCACAGCGCAGCGGAGGCGGTCACCGCCGCCGGCGGCCAGGGGCTGGCGCTGAAGTGCGACATCCGCGAAGAAGACCAGGTGCGTGCGGCCGTCGCCGCCACCGTGGATACCTTCGGTGGCATCGACATCCTGGTCAACAACGCGAGCGCGATCTGGCTGCGCGGCACGCTGGACACGCCGATGAAACGTTTCGACCTGATGCAGCAGGTCAACGCACGCGGCAGCTTCCTGTGCGCGCAGGCCTGCTTGCCGCACCTGCTGCAGGCACCCAATCCACACATTCTCACCCTCGCGCCGCCGCCAAGCCTGGACCCGAAGTGGTGGGCGCCGCATACCGGCTACACGCTGGCGAAGATGGGCATGAGCTTCGTCACGCTTGGCCTGGCCGCGGAGTTCGGCCCACAGGGCGTGGCGGTCAATGCGTTGTGGCCGCGTACCGTGATCGCCACTGACGCAATCAACATGATTCCCGGCGTGGACATCGGCGGCTGCCGCACGCCGGCCATTCTTGCCGATGCCGCACACGCGGTGCTGACCCGCGAGGCGGCCGGCTTCAGTGGGCAGTTCCTGCTGGATGACGAGGTGCTGGCGCAGGCCGGCATCACTGATTTGAGTGGCTATGCCGTCGATCCGTCGCGTCCGTTGATGCCCGATCTGTTCCTGGATTGACGCGCGCGCGGTGCGCGCCGCGTGCGCGATGACAAACGCTGCACAGGCCGGGCTGCTATGGTGCGGGCCCCAAATCGTATGGACACATGCATGTCATTCCGCACACGGACCGCACCGCTCGCCGCCGCCATCGCCTTGATCAGCCTGCTCGGCGCCTGCAGCAAGGGCCCGGGCAGCGTTGCCGATACCCAGGGCGTGGAAAAGGTGAACGCCTACATCGCCTGCTTCAACGCCGTTGAACAGCCGATCCACGAAGGCTTCCAGCAGTACATTGGCTGGATGCAGGATCCGGAGGCTGGCCCTACCGGCAATGAGAAGCAGGTGCGTGGGCCGGGCACGGTGTTGTCGCATCGCGTGGAGGCGTGCAACGCCCCGATGGTCGCCGCGCTGGCGATGACGCCGGCCGAGCCCGAGCTGGATCCGGCGGCGAGCGCTTACCAGAAGACGTTCGTCGACCTGTACGCCCTTATCGAGCAGGCCGACCGTTACTACAGCCGCGAGGACTACCTGCGCGATGACCATGCCGGGATGCGCAGCCAGCATGCCCCGCTGATGAAGGCGTACACGGCGTTCTTCGACGCAGGCACCGCGCTGGATGCCGCGCTGGAAAAGCGCGAAGACGAACGCCGTGCGGAACAGCTCAAGGAGATTGAAGCTTCCGAAGGCCGCTCGATGGCGTACTACCAGATCAAGATCCTCGGTGATGGCAAGCAGCTCACGCAGCTGCTCAACAGCGAGACGCCCGATCTGGCGGTGGCACGCACCCAGCTCGCGGCGTTCCAGGCGCTGCTGCAGCAGGCGCAGGATGACAAGATCGGCAAGGGCGATGCGATGTGGGGCCACGTGGAGCGCGCCGCCGATGCACTGGCCCGCGATGCCGGCCGCCGCATCGAGCGCGTCGAGTCGAAGAAGCCGTATACCCGCAGCGAGCAGATGCTGATGGAGAGCGGTGGGCGGATCAGCAACCCGCAGGGCTCGGCCGAAGCCTTGCTGGCCAGCTACAACGACCTGGTCGACATGAGCAACCGCCTGGCGCGGACCAGCGGCGCGCGTTGAGTGATCGCGCGGCGGGCTGCCTGGCGGCCCGCCGCAAGCATCAGACGTTGAAGACCGGGGGCAGTTTTTCGCCGCAATGGCGGCAATGCACGGCGTCCGGTTCGTGGCCTTCCAGCCCGCAATGCGGGCAGCCGCGCGCATCACGGCGCGCGGCATGCTCGGCATCGCGCATGGTGTTGGCCAGTTCGGCGGTGTAGATGCCGGTCGGCACGGCGATGATGCTGTAGCCGATCAGGATCAGCACCGAGGTGACGAAGCGGCCGAGCACGGTCTGCGGCACGATGTCGCCGAAGCCCACCGTGGCCATGGTCACCACCGCCCAGTACATGCTGCTGGGGATGCTGGTGAAGCCGTGGTTGGGGCCTTCGATCACGTACATCATCGTGCCGGCGATGATGGTGATGGTGATCACCGTGAACAGGAACAGCAGCACCTTGCGGCGGCTGCGCCACAGCGATTCCATCAGCACGCCGCTTTCTTCGATGTAGCGGGTCAGCTTGAGGATCCGGAACACCCGCAGGATGCGCAGCGCGCGCACCACCAGCAGGCTCTGCGCGCCGGGGATGAACAGCGACAGGTAGGTGGGCAGGATCGAGGCCAGATCGATGATGCCCCAGATGCTGAATGCGTAGCGCAGTGGGCGTTTGACCACCACCAGCCGCAGCAGGTACTCGGCGGTGAATACGATCGTGAAGCCCCATTCCAGCACGTACAGCCAGTCGGCGTAGGCTGCATGGAAGCGCTGCACGCTGTCGAACATGACCACCACCACGCTGGCGATGATCGCGTAGACCAGCAGCAGGTCGAAATTGCGCGAGGGCCGGGTGTCGTGGCGGTAGATGATGTCGAACCACTGGCGGCGCCAGCCGGTCTCGGTGGCGGGGTTGAGCTGGGGGGCGGTGAACGGTCGCATGGGCCGCATTGTGCCCCACCGGCCCAAAGCGCGAGAATGGGATCTTTCCTGAGCCCCTGACTGCCATGACCGCCGCTGCCACCGATCCGCTGTTGTCCCTGTCGCATTACTACCTGCCGGTCTACAAACCGCGCCAGGTGGTGCTCGAGCGCGGCCAGGGCGCGCGCGTCTGGGACAACCAGGGCCGCGAGTTCATCGATCTGGCCGCCGGCATCGCCGTGTGCGGCCTGGGCCACAACGATCCGGACCTGAAGGCGGCGCTGATCGAGCAGGCCGGCAAGCTTTGGCACACCAGCAACGTGTTCTACAGCGAGCCGCCGCTGCGCCTGGCCGAGGAGCTGGTCACCGCCTCGCGCTTCGCCGAGCGCGTGTTCCTGTGCAACTCAGGCGCCGAAGCCAATGAGGTGGCGATCAAGCTGGTCCGCAAGTGGGCCTCTTCGCTGGGCCGCCCGGCGCACCAGCGCGTGATCGTGACCTTCCGCGGCAGCTTCCACGGCCGCACGCTGGCCGCGGTCACCGCCACCGCCCAGCCGAAGTACCAGGAAGGCTACGAACCGCTGCCCGGTGGCTTCCGCTATGTCGACTTCAACGACGAGGTCCAGCTGGAAACCGCGATGGCCGCCGGTGATGTCGCCGCGGTGATGCTCGAGCCGATCCAGGGCGAGGGTGGCGTGATGCCGGCCAAGCCGGGCTTCCTGCAGCGCGTGCGCGAGCTGTGCGACCAGCACAACGCGCTGGTGGTGCTCGATGAGATCCAGGCGGGCATGGGCCGTACCGGCACGCTGTTCGCGCATTGGCAGGACAACATCAAGCCGGACATCGTCACCCTGGCCAAGGCGCTGGGCGGCGGCTTCCCGATCGGCGCGATGCTGGCCGGCCCGAAGGTGGCCGAGGTGATGCAGTTCGGTGCCCACGGCACCACCTTCGGCGGCAACCCGCTGGCCGCGGCTGTCGCCCGCGTGGCGCTGCGCAAGCTGTCCTCGCCGGAGATCGCACACAACGTCAGCCGTCAGTCGCAGGCGCTGCGCGATGGGCTGGGCAGGATCAACGACGAGTTCAAGGTGTTCAGCCAGGTCCGCGGTCGCGGCCTGATGCTGGGCGCGGTGCTGGACAAGGATTTTGCCGGCCAGGCCGGTCTCATCCTCGACCACGCCGCCGAACACGGCCTGCTGACCCTGCAGGCCGGCCCGGACGTGCTGCGTTTCGTGCCGTCGCTGAACATCACCGATGAAGAAATCGCCGAAGGCCTCAAGCGCCTGCGCGCGGCGGTGCAATCCTTCATCGCCTCCCGGTAGAGCCGACCGTTGGTCGGCTGCTGTGGCAGAGCCGACCGCTGGTCGGCTCTACGCCAGGCCGTACCGTTTCAACACCTTGCCGATGCTGCGACTGTCGGTGGCGGTTTCCGCCTGCAATCCCGCCTGACGCGCACCGCGCACGTTGGTGAACAGGTCGTCGATGAACAGCGTGCGCCCGGCGCGTGCGCCCAGCAGCGCCATCGCGTGCACGAATACAGCCGGGTCCGGTTTGCGTCCGCCCAGCGCGCCGCTGCACAGGATGCGCCCCTGCAGCGCTGGGGCAAGGGTCGGCAGGATGCGCGGAATGGTGTCCGCCATCAGCGCGCCGTTGTTGGTGAGGATCGCAATCGGCAGGCGGCGCGCGACCTGTTCAATGCGTTCGATCACCCCGGTCTGTGGCGCGGACGCGGCGATGCGGGCGTCCTGCCACTGCGCGATGCTCACCGTGCTGTCCAATGCCGCCCCCAACTGGTGCAGGTACCGCGTGCTGTCCAGGCCGGCGTCGTGCTGCTGCTCCAGGCCGCTGTCGAACAAGGCCGCCTGTACCTGCGCGACACTGCAGCCGGTGCTGGCCGCCAGGTGGCGCACGCGCAGGTGCCGCGCATGACGCACCAGCACACCATCGAAATCCAGCAGCAGGCATTCCACGGCGACGGCCATCGCGCACTCTCGTCCAGGTCCAATGCTGACCGTACCCCACTCGGGGCGCGCGCTGCGACATCGCGTCGCAGGCCGGGCGCGGGCACGGACTCTAGAATCGCGTGGACTGTTCGATGGAGATCGCCGTGAAACTGCTTGTTCCCGTGTTGCTCGCCGGCCTGATGCTGGCCCCGGCTGCCCATGCCCGCGTGTGCGCGGTCAGCATCGACAGCACCGACCAGATGAGCTTCAACCAGAAGGAGATCAAGGTCGGCGCGGACTGCAGCCAGGTGAAGCTGACCCTGCGCCACACCGGCAAGCTGGCCGCTACCGCGATGGGCCACAACTGGGTGCTCACGCGGACCCCGGACTACCAGCCGGTGGCGATGGCCGGCATGCGCACGTCCCTGGCCGACAGCTACCTGCCCAAGGGCGATGCGCGCGTGCTGGCGCATACCGCGGTGATCGGCGGTGGGCAGACCACCAGCGTGACGTTCTCGACCGCGAAGCTGGCCAAGGGCGGCGACTACACGTTCTTCTGCTCGTTCCCGGGGCACTTTGCGATGATGAAAGGCCGTTTTCTGTTCGGCTGAGCGCCGAACTGAAACCAACCGGTAGCTACCGACCGCTGGTCGGTAGACCGGGTGATCGGCACGCACGCGGTGACGACCAACGGTCGTCACCTGCCGTGTTCGATCAGCCTTTGACGACCTTGAACGCTTCGCGCGCCGCGTCGATGGTCGCGTCGATCACGCTGTCGTCGTGCGCGCTGGACATGAAGCCGGCTTCGTACGCCGACGGGGCCAGGAACACGCCGCGCTCCAGCATCGCGTGGAAGAAGGTGTTGAACGCGGTGATGTCGCAGGCGGTGGCCTGGGCGTAGGTGTCCACCTTCTGGTCGGTGAAGAACAGGCCGAACATGCCGCCCACCTGGGTGGTGGTCACGGCCACGCCGGCCTCGGCCGCGGCCGCTTCCAACCCGGCGCACAGGCGCGCGCTGGCCGCGCCCAGGCGATCATGGAAGCCCGGTTCCTGCACCAGTTCCAGCATCGCCAGGCCCGCGGCCATCGCCACCGGATTGCCGCTGAGCGTGCCCGCCTGGTAGATCGGGCCAGCCGGGGAAATCTGCGACATCAGCTCGCGGCGACCGCCATAGGCACCCACCGGCATACCGCCGCCGATGATCTTGCCGAAGGTGGTCAGGTCCGGGGTGACGCCGTAGTGCGCCTGCGCGCCGCCGAGGGCCACGCGGAAGCCGGTCATCACTTCGTCGAAGATCAGCACCGTGCCGTACTGCGTGCACAGCGCGCGCAGGTGCTGCAGGTAGCCCTCGCGCGGCGGGATGCAGTTGGCGTTGCCGACCACCGGCTCGATGATCAGGCCGGCGATGTGCTCGCCCTGTTCGGCGAACAGCGTGGTGGCGGCCTCGAAATCGTTGTAGGGCAGGGTCAGGGTGAGTTCGCTCAGGCCGGCCGGGACGCCCGGCGAGGTCGGCACGCCCAGGGTCAGCATGCCGCTGCCAGCCTTGACCAGGAACGAATCGCCGTGGCCGTGATAGCAGCCTTCGAACTTGACGATGCGGCTGCGGCCGGTGGCGCCGCGCGCCAGCCGGATCGCCGACAGTGTGGCCTCGGTACCGGAGTTGACCATGCGCACCATCTCGCAGGACGGCACCAGCCGGGTCAGCGTTTCGGCCATGGTCACTTCCGCTTCGCACGGCGCACCGAAGGACAGGCCGTTGCCGATCGCCTGCTTGACCGCCTGGCGCACCGCGGTGTGGTTGTGGCCGACGATCATCGGGCCCCAGGAGCCGACGTAATCGATGTAGCGGTTGCCGTCCACGTCGTACAGGTACGCGCCATCGGCACGCTGCACGAAGAACGGCTCGCCGCCGACCGACTTGAACGCGCGCACGGGCGAGTTGACGCCGCCCGGCAGCAGTTTCTGGGCGCGGGTGAACAGGGCGTGGGACTGGTCGTGGTTCATGGGGTGTCCTGGGTCTTACGGAAACTGGGCGAGGAAGGCGCGCTGGGTGGCAACCGGGTCGGGGGCGGCGAATATGCCGCTGACCACGGCCACCAGGTCGGCGCCGGCCGCGATGATGGGACCCACATTGTCCGGGCTGAGCCCGCCGATCGCCACCCGCGGCACGCCCAGTGCGGCGCTTTGCCGCAGCAGGTCCGGCGTGGCACGGCTGGCGGTGACCTTGGTGGTGGTAGGGAAGAACGCGCCGAAGGCCACATAACTGGCCCCTTCGGCCACGGCACGCGCGGCATTGGCCAGTTGGTCGTAGCAGGACGCGCCGATGATGGCGTCGGGGCCCAGCAGGGCGCGCGCCGCGCCGATGTCGCCGTCGGTGCCGCCCAGGTGTACGCCAGCGGCGCCCACGGCATGGGCCAGCGCCGGGTCGTCATTGATGATCAATGGCACGCCGTGCGGCGCGCACAGCGCCTGCAGCGCGGTCGCCTGCTCCAGGCGCAGGGCGGTATCGGCGGTCTTGTTGCGGTACTGCAGCCAGGTGGCGCCGGCCGCCAACAGCGGCGCGGTTCGCGCCAGCAATCGTGCGGTATCGGGTTCGTCGGGGGTGATGAGGTAGACGCCGCGGGGCGGCGTGGGGGCTGAAGCGTGATTCATCAATGGCTACCGGTAGCGCAACGGGAGTGGGACAATGAGCGCTGTCAGCTCTTGTCCTGCCGTGATTATCCGATGACCGACGCTACCGCCACCACCTTCCGCACCTGGATGTGCGTTGTCTGCGGCTTCCTGTACCGGGAAGAAGACGGGTTGCCGGAAGAGGGCATCGCCCCGGGCACGCGCTGGGAAGACATTCCCGATACCTGGACGTGCCCGGACTGCGGCGTGACCAAGGACGATTTCGAGATGGTCGAAGTCGACTGAGGCCGGGCCGGCGCCGCGTCATGGCGCCTTTCAATGCAGGCGCGGCACCGCGCCACCCAGGCTGACCAGCTTCTCGCGCACGTACTGGGCGTCGCTGGCCCTGGCATTGCGCTTGAGGTACAGCCCCAGGTCGTTGCGCGCGCCCGCCTCGTAGTCCAGCTGCAGGTAGGCCATGCCGCGGTCGCGCAGCGCATCGTCCTGTTCGGGCGCCAGTTTCAGCAGGCGATCGGCACTGCGTGCGGCACGGTCCCATTCACCCCGTTCCACATAGACCCCATGCAGGTTGCGCAGCATCCGCATCAGGATCGCGCGCGCCGGGGCCGGGTCCAGGATCTGTGCCAGCACATCGTCGTCGGGCACTTCACCGCCCAGGTGCGAGCGGGCGCGTTCGCGCAGTTCTTCCACGCCGAGCGGGCGGCCGCCGTTGAACGGGTCCATCACCAGCACGCCGTCGTTGAGCGGCAGGCGCACCAGGAAATGGCCGGGGAAGGACACCCCGTCCAGCGGGATGCCGAGCCGGCGCGAGACTTCCATCTGCACCAGCGCCAGTGAAATCGGGTTGCCCAGGCGGCGCTCGAAGACCTGGTTCAGATAGCTGTTGCGCGGGTCGTAGTATTCGCCATGGTCGCCGCTGTAGCCCAGTTCGTCGAACAGATGGCGGTTGACCGCGGCGATCTTCAGCGGCCACATGTCGATCGTGGCGATCTCGGTGCGCAGGTGGTCGGCGTGGCTCTGCAGGACCGCGTCGTAGACGGCAGGGTCCAGGTCCGGGTATTCGTCCCGGGCGATCAGCAGCGCGGTCGGCAACAAAGGCAGCGCCTCGTCATCCAGCTCGGCCAGCGATTCCCACGTCGGCAATGTGATCTGCCCCTGCATGGGACAAGACTGGCGACAAACGCGCCGCGATTCAAGGGCGCGGCGCGTTTATCGGGTCCCTTTTATTTACCGTCGGCGATGCCGGGGCCGAACTTCAGTTCGGTACCGTCCTTGAGCTTCATCTTTTCGGCCTGACCGGCATTGAGTTCCAGCACGTAACGGGCCGGCTCGCTGCTGGGGTAGGGCGGGCAACGGTCACCGGCCGAGCACGGTGGCACGTCACGCTGCTGGCTGACCAGGCGGCGCTGTGCATCGAAGTACAGGATGTCCAGGGCGATCTTGGTGTTCTTCATCCAGTACGCCTGCAGCTCTTCGCGTTCATGGATGAACAGCATGCCGTGGTCCTCCGGCATCTGGTCGCGGAACATCAGCCCGCGGGCGCGGGTGTCGTCATTGGTGGCCAGTTCAACGTGGTAGCGGTTGCCGTCCAGCTCCACCCAGTGACGGGCGTTGGTGCTGGCACAGCCGGCCAGGGTGAGCAGCAGAAGCAGGGGCAGCAGGCGCGACAGGGACATGGGATTGCCTCGTTGGGGGCAGCCGGCGCGGGCGCCGGCCACGGGGGTCAGATCACGACCGGCGGCTCGCCGCCGATGATCACCACATCGGCCGGGCGGCGCGCGAACAGGCCGACGCTGACCACGCCGGGCAGTTGGTTGAGCTCGCGCTCCAGCTTGACCGGATCGGTGATCTCCAGGTGGTGGATGTCCAGGATCACGTTGCCGTTGTCGGTGACCACGCCCTCACGCCAGGCCGGCTGGCCGCCGGTCATGTCCATGATGCGGCGGGCGACCAGGCTGCGTGCCATCGGGATCACTTCCACCGGCAGCGGGAACCTGCCCAGCACCTTGACCTGCTTGCTCGGGTCGATGATGCACACGAAGCGCTCGCTGGCCTCGGCGATGATCTTCTCACGCGTCAGCGCGGCGCCGCCGCCCTTGATCAGGTTCTTGTTGCCATCGCATTCGTCGGCACCATCCACATACAGCGAGAGGTTGCCGGTGTGGTTGAGCTCGAGCACCTCGATGCCGTGCTGCTTCAGGCGCGCGGTGCTCTGGTCCGAGCTGGAGACAGCGCCCTTGATGCGGTGCTGGATCCTGGCCAGGGCGTCGATGAAGTAGGCAACGGTGGAGCCGGTGCCGACGCCGACGATCATGCCGTCTTCGACGTATTCGATGGCTTTTTCAGCGGCGAGGCGTTTGGCTTCGGACATGGCGGGCAACTCTTGGAGGAAAGGGAATCAGTGCGTTTCCAGCGACAGCAGCAGCTTCCACTGCGCGGCGGTCACCGGGAGGATGGAGAGGCGGTTGCCGCGCGCGGTCAGCGGGAAACCTTCGCCCAGCGCATCGGCGTGCAGCTTGATCTCGTCCAGCGAAATGGTGTCGCGCAGCTTGCGCTCGAACGCCACGTCCACCAGCATCCAGCGCGGTTCTTCGCGGGTCGCCTTGGGGTCGTAGTAATCGGACCTGGGATCGAACTGGGTGTCGTCCGGGTAGGCCTCGCTGGCTACCGTGGCCAGCCCGACAATGCCCGGCACCTTGGTGTTGGAGTGGTAGAACATCACCCCGTCGCCGACCTTCATGCCATCGCGCATGAAATTGCGCGCCTGGTAGTTGCGGACGCCGTTCCAGGGCTCGCGGCCCACGCGCTGCAGATCATCGATGGAAAAGGCGTCCGGTTCGGACTTCATCAGCCAGTAGCGCTTGCGTGCGGTCATGCGGAGTCTTTGATTACGGTAGGTGCCGACCGTTGGTCGGTACGCAGACAAGGGTGGAGACGTCGGTGCAGATCGCATCCACCGCGACGTCCCACGGTTGTACCGGCAGGTCATCGACCTGCTGGACCGAGAAGCCGACCCCGACCAGCCACGGCGGCGCCGGGCGCTGGTGGCGGAATGCGAAGCTGCGATCATACCAGCCGCCTCCCATCCCCAGCCGGCGGCCCTGCGCGTCGAAACCGACCAGCGGCGCGACGACCAGCCCCATCTGTTCCGGCGCGAGCGTGTCGTCCAGCGACAGGTCGGGTTCGGGAATGCCGAAGCGGTTGGCGGTCAGCGCCTGCCCCGGGCGCCATGGCGCGAAGCGCAGCGTCTGCTCGTGCAGCACCGGCAGGCAGTAGGTCAGGCCGGCGGGCAACTGCATCTGCCAGCGGTGCAGTGCGATCTCGCCATCCATCGCCCAGTACCCGGCAACATGCCCCTGGGCAGGCGCAAACGGCAGGGCGAGCAGGGCATCGGCCAACGGTTCGGCGGCGGCCAGGCGCACGGCGGCGGGGAGATCACGGCGGCGTTGGCGCAGCTGCTGGCGCAGTGCGGAGCGCGGGTCGGTCATGCCTGGGTCCGGAGCGTGCGGGGGAAGCGGATAAAACAAGAGCGACGTCCCAGGGGAACGCCGCTCTTGCTGGAATATTGCATTCTCCGCCGTGACGATGCATGCGAAACGACCTTGAACCCGGGGTTCAAGTGGGTACGCTGGGGTTCCATCGGGCTTCCCGCTACAAGGCGGACTTGCACTCCCGGCGCCGTCGCGCACCCGTGGTCGTAATTAAGGGACAAGGCGAATGTTTGCACACGCCGTCGTTCACAGCAGAGAACGCGACGAGGATTATAGCGTTCTTGGGCAATTCGACCAGTCCGTTCGTCGGTCGAATTGCACATCAATTCAGATGGATGAAGGCCACGCGATGTACGTGTGCAATCGAATGGCGTGGAACCACGACCGTGGATCACCCGGCGCTGTCGAACGCCCGGTCAAGGCGGCGGTTGAGATCGCTCAGCGTCTGCTGCAGCGCGATCGCCTGGCGGGCGTGCTCATCGCGCAGCTGCTGCAGCTCATGGGCCAGGTTCAGCGCGGCCAGCACCGCGACGCGGTCCACCGCGGCCATCCGGTTGCTGCCCCGGATCTCGCGCATCTTGGCGTCCAGCAGCCGGGCGGCGGCGGTCAGGCTCTCCCGTTCCTCCGCGCCCACGCCCACCGTGTATTCACGGTCCAGGATGCGGACACTGACCGGTTCGGTCTGGCTCATGTGTGCTGCTCCAGGGATTTGAGGCGGGTGATCATCGCTTCGACCCGGGAGCGGGCCTGCTCGTTCTTGGCCAGCAGCTGGGAGCGCTCGGCCACCAGTTGTTCCTGCTGATGGCGCAGGCTGCGGTTCTCGTCGGCCAGGCGCTGGTTGCGCTCAAGCAACGCCTCCACGCGGGCAGCGAAGGCCTGCAACTGGGCGATGGCGTCGGCGGGTTCCATGACCGGCACGATAGGCAAGGGCGGACGGGGCGGTCAAGCGAATAATGACGGGGCCTGGGGGCGGTCGCCCCCGGGGTGCCGGGGCCGGCCGCGGGGACGGCCATCGCAACCCGGCGGACACGGGTGGATTGGTACACTGTGGCGCTCACAAACCGTAGCCCCAAGATGACCGAACTCCCGAGTGTCGACGACGTAAACCAGGCCAGCCAGGCCCTGGGCCTGGGCGCCAGCGCCGCTGAACTGCACGGTGGCCTGTGCGGCTGGCTGTCTGCCGGCGGTGCGCCGGTGCGTGAATGGCCGGCCCGCGTGCTGGCCGATGACAACCTGCCGACCCCGGCCGAGGGCGATGCGTTGGCACGCCTGCTCGATGCCAGCGTGGCGCAGCTGGAAGACCGCGATTTCGCGTTCGAACTGCTGCTCAGCGATGCCAGCGACACCGCCACCCAGGCCGATGCCCTGTTCACCTGGGCGCGTGCGTTCCTGGGCGGTTTCGGGCTGGGCTCGGGGCAGAACCGCCCGGCGTTGTCCGAAGAGGGCGACGAGGCGCTGACTGATCTGGCCAAGCTGGCCCAGGCCTCCAGTGAAGACTTCGAAAGCGGCAACGACGATGACGAAGACGCGCTGGCCGAGATCGAGGAGTTCATCCGCGTGGCGGTGCTGCTCCTGCACGGCGACTGCGTCATGGCGGCGCGCCATCGGCAGCGCCTGAACTGAGATGGATATCCGGCAGCTGACCGGCATCTCCGCCGCCGAATACACGCGTCGCCGCCAGCAGTTGATGGAGATGGCCGGCGACGACGCGATCCTGGTGCTGCCGGCCGCCGCCGAGCGGGTGCGCAGCCTGGATACGCATTACCCGTTCCGGCAGGACTCCGATTTCTGGTACCTGAGCGGCTTCCCGGAACCGGAGGCCGTGCTGGTGCTGATCCCGGGCCGTCGCCATGGCGAGGTGATCCTGTTCTGCCGCGAGCGCGACGCCGACCGTGAAGCCTGGGATGGCGCGCGCGCCGGCCAGGAAGGGGCGGTCTCGCAGTACGGCATGGACGATGCGTATCCGATCGACGATCTGGACGACATCCTGCCCGGCCTGCTGGAAGGGCGCTCGCGGGTGTACTACCACTTCGGCCGCGATGCCGAGTTCGATCTCAAGCTGATCGGCTGGGTCAACCGTGTGCGTTCGCAGGTGCGGCATGGCGCGCAGCCGCCGCATGAATTCCTGGAACTGGGCCACCTGCTGCACGAACAGCGGCTGTTCAAATCCACGGCGGAAATCGCCGTGATGCAGCGCGCTGCCGATATCAGCGTGCAGGCGCATCGCGCCGCGATGCACGCGGCGCGGCCGGGCATCCACGAGTACGAGCTGCAGGCCGACCTGGAGCGGGTGTTCCGTGCCAATGACGCGTGTGCGGCGTACAGCAGCATCGTCGGTGCCGGTGCCAACGGCTGCATCCTGCATTACCGCGACAACAACGCGCGCTCGCAGGACGGCGAGCTGGTCCTGATCGATGCCGGTGCCGAGTACCGCGGGTACGCCAGCGACATTACCCGCACCTTCCCGATTAACGGCCGCTTCAGTGCCGAGCAGCGCGCGCTGCATGACCTGGTCGGCGCCGCGCAGGCCGCGGCACTGGCGCAGGCGCGCCCGGGCAATGCCTATGAGGCCGGTCATCTGGCCGCGGTGGAAACCCTGACCGAGGGGCTGCTGCGGCTGGGCCTGCTCAAGGGCACGCTGGAAGAGAACATCGCCGAAGCGCATTACCAGCGTTTCTATCGGCACAAGACCGGGCACTGGCTCGGCCTGGACGTGCATGACGTCGGCGATTACCGGTTGGCGGGCGATTCGCGGATGTTGGAGCCGGGCATGGTGTTCACCATCGAGCCGGGCCTGTATGTCTCACCGGACGACCGCAGCGTGGAAGCGCGCTGGCGCGGTATCGGCATTCGTACCGAAGATGATGTGCTGATCACCGAGGACGGCCATCAGGTGCTCACCGCTGCGTTGGCGCGCAGTGCCGATGAGATAGAAGACGAGATGGCCAAGCGCTGATCCGCTTCAGGGTGCAGCCACCCCATGGGTGGCTGCGCGGTGCAGCCACCCGGTAGTGCCGGCCGCTGGCCGGCTCCTCATGAAATCCCGGCATCGTGGGGAGCCGGCCAGCGGCCGGCACTACGCATGGAATCCGGCATCCTGGGGAGCCGGCCAGCGGCCGGCACTACCGCGATGTCGCGCAGGTGCCGACCGTGGGTCGGCACCTGCATGTCCGCTCAGCTCGCGGCCGCGAACACCGGGCGGGTCAGGTTGTCGGCATCGCCTTCGGTGCACAGCACTTCATCCTCGATGCGCACGCCGCCATACGGGCGGAAGAAGTCCACGCGGTCCCAGTTGATGCTGGCCCCGTGGCCGGCCTGCTTCACTTCGTCCAGCAGCATGTCGATGAAGTACACGCCCGGTTCGATGGTGACCACCATGCCCGGCTCCAGCACGCGGGTCATGCGCAGGTACGGGTGACCCTGCGGGCGCTCGATGCGGCCACCGCGGTCGCTGGCCGCGAAACCCGCCACGTCGTGCACCTGCAGGCCGATCAGATGGCCCAGGCCGTGCGGGAAGAAGGCCGCGCTCACGCCGGTCGCCAACGCTGCTTCCGGCGAGACGTTGAGCACCCCGAAGTCCTTGAGGATGCCCATCAGCGACAGGTGCGCATCGATGTGCAGTTGCTTGTAATCCACCCCGGCACGTACGCCGGCGCCCATCGTCTGCTGGGCCGCGTCCACCGCGTCGATGAGGGCCTGGAATTCGTCGTGGCCGCCGGCCGCATAGGTGCGGGTGATGTCACTGGCGTACCCGTAGGCACTGGCGCCGGCGTCGATCAGGAAGCTGCGCAGCGGGGTCGGCGCGCTGCGGCCCAGGTCGGTGTAGTGCAGCACTGCGGCATGTTCGTTGAGGCCGATGATGTTGCCGTACGGCAGCTCATTGGCGTCCTGGCCGACCGCCCGGCAGTAGGCCATGTGGATCTCGAACTCGCTGGCGCCGGCGCGGAAGGCCGCCTCGGCGGCACGATGACCGCGCACGCCCAACCGCTGCGCTTCGCGCATCAAGGCGATTTCATAGGGGGTCTTGTAGCCGCGCTGCCAGTCCAGGTAATCGATGACCGGCGTCGGGTTGTTCGGCACGAACGCGCCCAGCGCGCTCTGCGGCTCGCCGAGAATCGCGCAGCGGGCCGCGTCCTTGGGCAGCAGCGCCAGCGCATCGTCGGGTTTGCGGATGATCTCGATATCGACATGCTCGACCCACCAGCCGTTCGGCGCATCCGGCACTACGTGCCAGTAGTCGAACGGCTGGTAGAAGATCACTTTCGGGCGCTGGCCCGGGGTGTACACCAGCCAGCTGTTGGGCAGCTTGGTCAGCGGCAGCCACGCCTTGAAGTTCGGGTTCACCGCGTACGGGTAGTCGCGATCATCGAAGGCCTGGTAATGCTGGGTGCCGCTGGGAATCACCAGATGATCGAAGCCGCCACGCGCGAGCGCTTCGTCGGCGCGCTGGCGCATGACGCTGGCGTGGTGGGAATACAGGGCGCCGAGGTCTGGCTGGTTCATGGCATGAAGCTCGCTGGCAGTGCGGAATGCAGCCTTGGATTCTGCCGCAATCCGCCCGCGGGCGCTGTGCCGGAACCGGCGCTCAGACTGCCGAAGTTTCCTCGGCGATCCAGTGGCGCAGCTGTTCGCGTGCGTCGCGTGCCAAGGTCAGGAAGCGGAAACCCACCCAGGCCTGGCCCGGCGCATGGGTCTGCTCGCTCCACAGCAGGTGCACGCCCACGTCGATCCGCAGGGGCTCTCCCTGCGGGCCGGGAATGGCGAAGTGCAGCTGGTACAGCGCGTCCTCGTGCATCGGTACCGAGGCCAGCATCAACATCCCGGTTTCGGAGACATTGCCGAGCCGGCCGATCACGGTCTCGGCCATCAGGTCGGTGACGGGCACCAGCTCGGTCACCTGGCGGCGCGGTGCACGGCGGGTATCGGGCGTGGTCATCCAGCGTTCTCCACGGGGCTGCCGGCGAGCGAGCGCAATGTGCGCAGGGTGGCCTGCCAGGCGCGGTCGATCAGCCGGCCCTTGTCTTCGGTGACGATCCGCACCTGGCCGTGCGCCATCAGCCGGGCCAGTGCGTCCAGCGAATGCTCGCCAACCTTCTGCCCGCGCTGATTGACGAACAGGGCGTTGTCGGTGATCAGGCTGTACCACGAGAGCCGCTGGCGGCGGACGTCGCCCTGCTGGTTGGTGGTGAACTCGAACCAGGTACCGAACGGCAGTGTGCGCAACTGGCGGTAACAATCGTCTTCCGCGGTGCTGCGCGCGAGCGGGGCGACCTTGCGCGGGTCGCTGGCGTCGGCCTGTTCGCCCAGCCGGGTGCGCGCGCGCAGGCGCGCGGTGAGTTCGGTGCGCGAGCTGCTGTCGTCCTCGCCGCCCGGCGTGGACAGGCGACGCGCGATCGCGGCCGCTTCATCCTGGTGATAGCCGACCTGCAGCAGGGCGGCCTCGACCTCGTTGCCCAGCGCGTCATCGCGCGCGCCTGCGCCCGGGGCCAGGCAGGTGACCTCGGCGATCCGGGTGGTTTCCTGCTGGCGCTGTTGCCACTGCGGCGAGGTTTCGCCATTGCGCAGCAGGGTCAAGGTCAGCACATCCGACCACGCCTGCTTGAGCAGCGCCTGCACGAAGCGCGGGGGCGCGGCCTGCGTGCACAGCTGCTCGATGCTGGCACTGGCCTGCTGTTTGGCCGCCTCCAACCGTTCCTTGCCGCGGGCGGCTTCGACATGACGACGCTCGGCCAGCTCGGCCTTGTGGGCCAGCGCGCGAAAGTGCTGCTGGATCTCTTCGTTGGCGGTGTCGAACACCGCCACATCGCCGTCGTAGTCGTTCACTACCTGGTCGACCGCGTGGCCGAGCTTCTGCACCAGCAGCGGGTCCACGTCCTCCTCGCCCAACCAGTTGGCACCAGCCTCGGCGACGGCGTTGAGCAGTTCCCGCGCCGGGTGCTGGTCGCGCACGAAGAAGGCCGGATCGGTCAGGGCCGCGCGGGCGACCGGTACCTGCAGGCGGGTCAGCAGGTCGGCGGCCACGGCCTCGGGCCGCACCTCGCGCTGGATCTGCCCGTACAGCATGTCGAGCAGGTCGAACGTGTCGCTGTCCTTCACGGTCAGGGCCGCGTGCGCGCCATGGTCGGCGCGGACCTGGGCGAGCAGGGCGTTGTGCAGGTCGGCCATGCTGCGGCGGGCGCCGCCGGGGGGAATGGCCTGGCTCTGCAGGCGCGCCAGCGTGGCATGCACCGCTTCGGCGGGAACCGCCAATGCCGGGGGGGCGTCCGGGGCGAGAAACGCGTTGTCGGCGGCGGGCGTGGGCGCGCCGGTCGTCGCGGCGACAGCCTGTGCGGCCATGGCACCGCCGCCCGGCACGGTGCCCGCGGCGTGCGCCTGGCGGGCGGCACCGAGCATCTGGTGCAGGGCCGACATCGCCGGTGCACCGAGATCGGTTGCCGCAGGCGGGGCGCTGGTGGCTGGCGCCGATGCAGACGTGGCGGCTGCTGGACCTGGCGCTGCTGCGTCGCCGTTGGACATGCCATGGGCCGGCCCAGCGGCCGGCGGCGCCATTGCCGCCTGGGTCATTGCGGCCCAGCCCGCGCTGGGGGCGCTGCCGTTCCAGGCGGTCAAGGGCCGCGCGGCGGCGCCGCCGCGCGCGCCGGGCAGGCCGCGCTCGGGCCCGGTGATGATCCGGCGGGTGGTGGCCGAGCGCGCCAGGTACGGGGTGTAGACCAGCCCGGGCAGCACGCCTTCGTGCGCGAGCAGGATGTTGGCGCGTTCCAGCAGTTCGCCCAGCCGCTCCAGCAGTTGGCGGTCGAACACGCGGTACAGCGCCAGCTGTGTTTCCAGCCCGAGCGCGAACTGCTCGCCCAGCTCGCGCACGATCCGGCACAAGGCCTGGGGGCCGAACGGCAGGTCATCGACATCGAAGGCCGGGCCGGCGGCAAGCACGCCGAAGCGCTGGCCCAGCAGCTGCAGGGCGGTGGCCGAGCGCTGGGCCTCGCGGCGGATGATGTCCACCAGCACGATGTCGCGGTCCACGTCGGTGTCGTTGACCAGGGTCAGCGCGGTCGCCGACACGGACACCTCGGTTGGCACGATGCGCTGGGTATGGCGCGGGCCGCGCAGGGTGGCCAGGCGGTCACCGAGGGCGTCCAGGAAGCGCGGGCCGAACTGCGCGTTGACCTCGTGCAGCTGGCGGGCCTGGGCGAAGATGTCGGCCTGGATCTGGCTGTTGCGCGCGCGCTCGGCGTCGCGGAACAGCTCGCGTTCCAGTTCCACGATGGTCAGTCTGAGCGGCGTGGTGAGGGTCTGTACCGCCAGCCCGTGCAACGCGGCCAGCAGGCGGCGCACGCGCGGTGGTGCGGCCACGTCCGCAAAGCGCGTCATGTCGGGCTGGGACGACGAAAGTGCGGGCGCAGACATCCGATGTGCTTCCAGCTCCCCTGAGAACACGGAATCTAACGGTTTCGCTGGATGCCTGCCATAACGGCCCGTCGGGAGGTCTGGCGCCGGCCAGCGGCCGGCACTACCGGGGCGTGTGGGGAGCCGGCCAGCGGCCGGCAGTACCGGGGTGTGGGGGAGCCGGCCAGCGGCCGGCACTACAGGGGGCGTCGTGCCTTCAGGGCAGGAACAGCTCGACGACATCGTTGGTGAAGCGCCGGCCCAGTTCGGTCGGGGTGGCGCGATCGCCGCTGACGGTCATCCAGCCGTTGGCCACGGCCACGCCCAGCGGCGCGGCGATCTGCGCGCGGTCCAGGCCGGTGCGCGATTCGAAATCCTTCAGCCCGAAACCCTCGTGCAGGCGCAGCAGGTTGAGCATGTACTCGAACGGCAGGCGTTCGGCGCTGATCACATCGTCGCCACCGATCGAGGCCAGGGTGCCGGCAGTGTCCATGAAGGTCTGCGGATGCTTGTGCTTCCAGCGGCGCAGCACGTGCTGTTCGGCACCGCTGCTGATCTTGCCGTGCGCACCGGCGCCGATGCCCAGGTAATCGCCGAAGCGCCAGTAATTGAGGTTGTGCTGGCTCTGCCGGCCCGGCTTGGCGTAGGCGCTGACTTCGTACTGTGCGTAGCCGGCCTCGGCCAGCAGGCGCTGGCAGTGCTCCTGGATGTCCCACGCCGAATCCTCGTCGGGAATCCCCTGCGGCGGCCGCGCGAAGAACACGGTGTTCGGCTCCAGCGTGAGCTGGTAATGCGACAGGTGCGTGGGCTGCAGCGCGAAGGCGCGCTCCAGATCATGCTCGGCCTGGGCCAGCGTCTGCTGCGGCAGCGCGTACATCAGGTCGATGTTGAAGTTGTCGTAGCCGGCGTCCTGCGCCAGTTTCACTGCGCGCTCGGCCTCGCCACTGTCGTGGATGCGGCCCAGGCGCTTGAGCGCCTCGTCGTTGAACGTCTGGATCCCGAAGCTGATCCGGTTCACCCCGGCGGCGCGGTAACGATCGAAACGGCCATGCTCGGCGGTGCCCGGGTTGGTCTCCAGGGTCACTTCCAGGTTCGGCGCGAAGCGCAGCCGGGCCGAGGCTGCCTGCAGGACGCGGTCGATCGCTTCGGGCGGGAACAGGCTCGGCGTCCCGCCACCGAAGAACACGCTGCTCACCACGCGTCCCCAGACCAGCGGCAGATCCTGGTCCAGGTCGCGGATCAGTGCGTCGATGTAGGCATCGAACGGCAGTTCGCCCTTGGCCGCGTGCGAGTTGAAATCGCAGTACGGGCATTTGCGCACGCACCACGGCAGATGCACGTACAGCGCCAGCGGCGGCGTCACCAGCCGCGGGGCGGGATCGTGATCGCCGGCGCAGGCTTCGCCGGGCAGGTGGGAGCAGTGGTCGTGTGACATCAGAGCAGGGCGGGCAGTTTCTGCTTGAGCAGCTGCAGGGCTTTGGCGCGGTGGCTCATCGCGTTCTTCAGGTCCGGCGCCATTTCGGCCGCGGTCTGGGCCAGCACCGGGTCCAGGAACAGCGGGTTGTAGCCGAAGCCGTGGCTGCCACGCAGTTCGTCGAGGATCACGCCTTCCCAGCTGCCTTCGCAGATCAGCGGCTGCGGATCATCGGCATGGCGCAGCAGCACGATCACCGCGTAGAAGCGGGCCGTGCGGCGTTCGGCCGGCACCTCGCGCATCGCCTCGAGCAGTTTGGCGTTGTTGGCAGCATCGTTGGTCGGGCTGCCGGCATAGCGCGCGCTGTACAGGCCGGGCGCGCCGTCGAGTGCGTCCACGATCAGGCCGGAGTCGTCGGCCAGCGCCGGCAGGCCGGTGCTCTGGCAGGCGTGGCGTGCCTTGATCAGCGCGTTCTCGACGAACGTCAGGCCGGTTTCCGGCACGTCGCTGACGCCCAGTTCGCCCTGCGCCACGATCTCCAGCGGCAGACCACCGAGCATGGCCTGCAGTTCCTTCAGTTTGCCGGCGTTGCCGCTGGCCAGTACCAGTTTCATTGCTTGGGCTCCAGCAGGTCCCACGTGTTGCCGTACAGATCGCGGAACACCGCGACCGTCGCGTAGACCTCTTCGCGTGGGGTTTCGAGGAAGACCACGCCACGCGCGGTCATTGCCGCGTGGTCGCGCCAGAAATCATCGGTGTTCAGGAAGAAACCGACCCGGCCACCGGTCTGGTTGCCGATCCGCGCGCGCTGTTCGTCGTTGCTGGCGCGTGCCAGCAGCAGGGCTGCCGCGTTGCCGTCGGCCGGCCCGACCACCACCCAGCGCTTGTCGCCCTGGTCGATGTCCTGGAGCAGGCTGAAGCCCAGCGCGCCGGTGTACCAGGCGATCGCCTCGTCGTAGTCGGCCACCACCAGGGTGGTCAGGGCGATGCGACGGTTCATGCCTGGGCCAGGGCCGCCTGCTGGGCGGCGAACAGATCCTTGATGCCCTTTTCGGCCAGTGCCAGCAGCGCATCCAGTTCATCGCGGCGGAAGGCATGGCCTTCGGCGGTGCCCTGCAGTTCGATGAAGCCGCCGCCGTCGTTCATCACCACGTTCATGTCGGTATCGCAATCGCTGTCTTCGGCGTAGTCCAGGTCCAGCACCGGGGTGCCGCGGTACACGCCCACCGACACCGCCGCCACCGCGCCGAAGATCGGGTTGCGCTTGATGTCGCCGCGCTTGATCAGGAAGTTCACCGCATCCACCAGGGCCACGTAGGCACCGGTGATGGCCGCGGTGCGGGTGCCGCCATCGGCCTGCAGCACGTCGCAATCGAGCGTGATGGTGCGCTCGCCGAGCGCGCCGCGGTCGATGCAGGCACGCAGGGTGCGGCCGATCAGGCGCTGGATCTCCAGCGTGCGGCCGCCCTGCTTGCCGCGGGCGGCTTCGCGGTCGTTACGGGTGTGGGTCGAACGCGGCAGCATGCCGTACTCGGCGGTCACCCAGCCTTCGCCCTTGCCACGCAGGAAGCCCGGCACGCGGTTTTCCACGCTGGCCGTGCACAGCACGCGGGTCTGCCCGAAGCTGACCAGGACCGAGCCCTCGGCGTGACGGGTGAAGGCGCGCTCGATGCGCACTTCGCGCAGCTGGTCGGCCTGGCGGCCGCTGGGACGGGAATCAGTCATGCTCAAGTTCCGGTAAGACGGGGGATGCGGGGCCACGCCCGGGCCGGAGACCGGCGGGCGAGGAGGCTCTAAGGAGACCGCTAGGGTACCATTTGCACTTTGAGAGCACCGGAAACCCGCATGATTCGAAGCATGACCGCCTACGCCAACGGCGAGCGCGCCACCCGCTGGGGGACGCTGGCCTGTGAGCTGCGCTCGGTCAACCACCGGTTCCTGGAGGTCGGCGTACGCCTGCCTGAAGAACTGCGTGCGTTGGAGCCGCAACTGCGCGAGCGCGTCGCTTCGCGCTGCAGCCGCGGCAAGATCGATCTGGTCATGCGCCTGCGTGCGCCGGACGTCACCGGTGCCCTGGTGGTCAACGATGCGCTGCTGGGCCAGCTCGGTGAGCTGGCCACCCGGTTGTCCTCCGGCTTCCCCAGCCTGCAGGTGAGCTTCACCGAACTGCTGCAGATGCCGGGTGTGATGCAGGGCGAGGCAGTGGATGCGGCCGCCCTGCATGCCGAGGCCCTGGCCCTGCTGGATACCGCCCTGGATGGCTTCGTGGCCGCGCGCGAGCGTGAAGGCGACAAGCTGGCCACCGCGATCCAGGAGCGCGTGGACAGCATCGAGCGCATCGCCGCCGAGGTCACCACGCTGATTCCGCTGATCCGTGAAGGCCAGCGCACCAAGCTGTCGGCCCGCCTGGCCGATCTGCCGCACCCGGTCGATCCCGGCCGTGCCGAGCAGGAGCTGGTGATGTGGCTGCAGAAGCTGGACGTGGATGAGGAACTGGACCGCCTGGGCAGCCACATCGCCGAGATCCGCCGGGTCTTCAAGCAGCGCGAGCCGGTCGGCCGCCGCCTGGATTTCCTGCTGCAGGAATTCAACCGCGAGGCCAACACGCTGGGCTCCAAATCGGTGGACAGCCGTACCTCCAATGCCGCCGTCGAGCTGAAGGTGCTGATCGACCAGATCCGCGAACAGGTGCAGAACATCGAATGAGCAGCCAGACCCCTCCGGCCGCCGAGCCCGCGCGCGGCACCCTGTACATCGTGGCCGCGCCCTCCGGGGCCGGCAAGAGCAGCATCGTCAACGCCACCCTGGCCCGTGACCCGCAGATCGCGCTGTCGATCTCGTTCACCTCGCGCGCCACCCGCCCGGGTGAGATCAACGGCGAGCACTACCACTTCGTCAGCGCCGCCGAGTTCGAAAAAATGATCGCCGCCGGTGACTTCTTCGAGCATGCCTGGGTACATGGCGACTGGAAGGGCACCGCGCGGCAGTCGGTCGAGCCGCAGCTGGCGGCTGGCCAGGACGTGCTGCTGGAGATCGACTGGCAGGGCGCCCAGCAGGTCCGCCAGCTGGTGCCGGGCACGGTCACCGTGTTCATCCTGCCGCCCTCCAGGCAGGCGCTGCAGGACCGGATGCGCAAGCGCGGGCAGGACAGCGAGGCGGTGATCGCCCAGCGCCTGGCCGCCGCACGTGAAGAGATGCTGCACTTCAACGACTTCGATTACGTGATCGTCAACGAGGTCTTTGAGACCGCGGTCGACGAGCTGTGCGCGATCTTCACGGCCAGCCGCCTGCGCCGGGAGGCCCAGAAGGTCCGCCACGCGGGCCTCATCCAGGCCCTGCTGACCCAGGACCCGGCCACAACCGACTGATTCTCAACGGGGTGCTAGCCGGTTGGCTTGATTTTGTCCAGCCCCGGCCGGTACAATCCGTCCCCTTTCCCTCATTCGATTGAGCAGCCCTCACCGGCTGCCGGGAGCCCGCATGGCCCGCATCACCGTAGAAGATTGTCTGGAAGTCGTGAACAACCGTTTCGAACTGGTCATGATGGCGTCCAAGCGCGCCCGTCAGCTGGCCAATGGCGTCCAGGCCACCCTGGACAACAGCGAAACCGAAGACAAGCCGACCGTGCTGGCGCTGCGCGAAATTGCCGCCCGCAAGATCGACAACGCCCTGATCGACGAAGTCGAGAAGGCCGAGCGCGAGCGTGCCGAGCGTGAAGCACTGGAATGGGCCGCTGCCGAAGTCGTCGCCGACGAAGACATGTCCAAGAACGACGACTGATCGCCCCGCGCGTTCGTTGTTGTTGCTGCGAACAGCCCGCCGTTTGGCGGGCTGTTTCGTTTGCGCCGCCGGTCGATCCGGTGCAGGCGTGTTGTTGCAGGTGAAACTCCCTGTTCAGGGGTTTGCCGATATCACGCCGCTGGCATAGTCTTTGAGCATGAACCCAGGCCCCACTGCCAAGGTCGCCACGCCCGCCGGCGCGGCCGTACCCGATTATGTCCTCCAGCTTGAGCGCGCAGCGCACTATCTGCCGCCCGACCAACTGCCGCTGCTGCGCCGCGCCTGGGAAGTAGGCGCCGCCGCGCATGCCGGCCAGACCCGCAAGTCGGGCGAGCCGTACATCACCCATCCGGTCGCCGTGGCCCAGGTCCTGGCCGAGCTCGGCCTGGACGTGGAGGCGCTGATCGCGGCGATCCTGCACGACACCATCGAAGACACCCCGCTGACCCGCGAAGAGCTGGCCGCCGAGTTCGGCGAGGCCGTGGCCGAGCTGGTCGACGGTGTCACCAAGCTGGACAAGCTGAAGTTCCGCGACCGCCAGGAAGCGGCCGCCGAGAGCTTCCGCAAAATGCTGCTGGCGATGTCGCGCGACCTGCGCGTGATCATGATCAAGCTCGCCGACCGCCTGCACAACATGCGTACCCTCGGCGCGCAGAGCCGCGAGGCGCGTGGCCGGATCGCGCGCGAGACGCTGGAAATCTACGCGCCCATCGCGCAGCGGCTGGGCATGAGCCTGGTCAAGAGCGAGCTGCAGAACCTGGGCTTCAAGGCGCTGTATCCGTGGCGCCATGCCATCCTGGAAAAGCACATCCGCAGCCAGCCGGTGGTCCGCCGCGAGGCGATGGCGCAGGTGGAGGTGCAGTTGAGCCAGCGCCTGGCCAAGGAAGGGCTGGAGCACCGCCTGGTCAGCCGCATCAAGACGCCGTGGAGCATCTACAACAAGATGCGCGACGAGAACAAATCCTTCGATCAGGTGATGGATGTGTTCGGGTTCCGGTTGGTGGTGCGCAACGTGCCCAACTGTTATCACGCGCTGGGCTCGGTGCATGCCACCTTCAAGCCGCTGGACGGTCGCTTCCGCGATTTCATCGCCATCCCCAAGGCCAACGGCTACCAGTCATTGCACACGGTGTTGTTCGGGCCGTATGGTTCGCCGATCGAGGTGCAGATCCGCACCGAAGAGATGGACCTGATCGCCGAGCGCGGTGTGGCGGCGCACTGGACGTACAAGTTCGGTGGCGATTCGCCCAACAGTGCGCAGAGCCGTGCGCATGCCTGGATCGTGGAGCTGATCGATTCCCAGCGCGCCGCCGGTTCGTCGCTGGAGTTCCTGGACAACGTCAAGGTGGACCTGTTCCCAGACGAGGTCTACCTGTTCACCCCGAAGGGCAAGATCCTGGCCCTGCCGCGCAATTCCACCGCGCTCGA
Organism: Stenotrophomonas sp. BIO128-Bstrain; assembly: GCF_030128875.1. Taxonomy (NCBI): domain Bacteria; kingdom Pseudomonadati; phylum Pseudomonadota; class Gammaproteobacteria; order Lysobacterales; family Lysobacteraceae; genus Stenotrophomonas; species Stenotrophomonas sp. BIO128-Bstrain. The sequence goes on from NZ_CP124620.1 coordinate 220,444, forward strand.
TTTCGCCTATGCGGTGCACACCGATGTGGGCAACATGGCCGTGGCCTCGCGCGTGGACAAGAAGCTGGTGCCGCTGCGCACCAAGCTGGTCAGTGGCCAGACCGTGGAAGTGATCACCGCGCGCTCGGCCACGCCCAAGCCGCAGTGGCTGGAATTCGTGGTCAGTTCCAAGGCGCGCACCGCCATCCGCCACCAGCTCAAACAGCTGGAGCACGAAGACGCGGTCCAGCTGGGCCACCGCATGCTCGACCGCGCGCTGGAGGCGATGGACAGCTCGCTGGAGCGCCTGCCGAAGGGGCGCCTGGATGCGTTCCTGGCCGAACACCGTTACCCCCGCCTGGAGGCCCTGCTGGCCGAAGTGGCGCTGGGCAACTGGATGCCCAACCAGGCCGCGCAGGCGCTGATGGCCTACGCCGAGCTGCGCGGTGGGGCGCATTCGAAGCATTCGCAGGAGAAGATCCTGATCAATGGCAGCGAGCGCGGCGTGGTCAGCTTCGCCAACTGCTGCCAGCCGATCCCGGGCGACGACATCATGGGCTACCACACCGCCGGCAAGGGCATCGTGGTGCACCGTCTGGATTGCCCGAACCTGGCCGAGCTGCGCAAGTCGCCCGAGCGCTGGGTGCCGATCGGGTGGGATACGACGGTGTCGGGTGATTACGACACGTCCTTGATCGTGGAAGTGGAGAACGGGACCGGCGTGCTGGCCCAGTTGGCCGCGGCGATCGCGCAGAGCCATTCCAACATCGAGCGGGTGGATTACCTGGACCGCGATTTCAATGCGGCGGTGCTGTGTTTCAACGTGCAGGTCCGTGATCGGAACCATCTGGCGGAAGTGATGCGCAGGTTGCGGCGTCTTTCGGTGGTGCAGTCGGTACGGCGGCAGTAATTGCCCCGGCGACCGGCCGGATGACGAAGCCACGCATGGCGTGGCTCTACCCGCTCCGGCACCGCCAAGCCACGCATGGCGTGGCTCTACCCGCTCCGGCACCGCCAAGCCACGCATGGCGTGGCTCTACCCGTTCCGGCACCGCCAAGCCACGCATGGCGTGGCTCTACCCGTTCCGGCGGTACAATCGCGTTCCCCTTTTGAATCGTGGAGCTTCCATGTCCCGCCAGATCATCACCAGCGCCAACGCCCCGGCCGCGATCGGTCCGTATTCGCAGGCCGTGCGCGCCGGCAATACCGTGTACTTCTCCGGCCAGATCCCGCTGGACCCGGCCACCGGTGACATCGTTGGTGCCGGCGACATCGAGGCGCAGGCCCGCCGTGCGTTCGACAATCTGAAGGCCGTGGCCGAAGAAGCCGGCGGTTCGCTGGACCAGATCGTCCGCCTGGGCCTGTACCTGACCGATCTGGGCGAGTTCGCCAAGGTCAATGCGGTGATGCAGGACTACTTCAAGGCGCCGTTCCCGGCGCGTTCGACCATCGAAGTGTCGGGCCTGCCGAAGGCGGCCAACTTCGAAGTCGATGCGGTGATGGTGCTCGACCAGGCCTGACGTGGCGCGGTCACGGGCTCCCGCACCGGCGCTGGCCGCTGCCGGGGAGGCATCGTTGTCGATGCTCTCCGGCATCGGGCCGGCGGTGGCGACCAAGCTGGCTGCCCGTGGCCTGTCCTCGCTGCAGGATCTGTGGCTGCACCTGCCGCTGCGCTATGAAGATCGGACCCGGCTGACCACCATCGCCCGGTTGCAGCCGGGCGTGGCGGCACAGGTGGAAGGGCGGGTGAGTGCGGTCGAGCGCGGTTTCCGTGGTCGGCCGGTGCTCAAGGTCGCCATCGAAGATGATTCCTATGGCACGCTGGTGCTGCGGTTTTTCCACTTCCGCGCCCAGCAGGTCTCGCAGTTCGCCGTGGGCACGCGCATCCGCTGCTACGGCACCGCCAAGCCCGGTCATCTCGGGCTGGAGATCGTCCACCCCAGCTACCGGGTGATGGGCAGCCATGACGATGACGAGCTCGGTGACAGCCTCGACCCGGTCTATCCGGCGGTCGAAGGGGTCGGGCCGGCGACGATGCGCCGGTTCATCGGGTTGGCGCTGGACCGGTTGCCGGAAGAATCCACGCTGGAACTGCTGCCGGCTGGCTGGTTGTCCGGGCTGGGCCTGCCCTCGCTGCGCAGTGCGTTGCTGACGGTGCACCGGCCACCGCCGGATGCGGATCTGGCGGCGCTGGCCGCGGGGCGGCATCCGGCGCAACGCCGGCTGGCGATGGAAGAACTGCTGGCACATCACCTCAGCCTGCGGCGTCAGCGCATGGCGCTGCAGGCCCATCACGCGCCTTCGCTGCGCGGGCAGGGCGCGTTGGTGGCCCAGCTGCGCGACAGCCTGCCGTTCCAGTTGACCGGTGCGCAGCAGCGCGTGTTCGAGCAGATCCGCAAGGACCTGGCCAAGGCGCATCCGATGCTGCGGCTGGTGCAGGGCGATGTCGGCTCGGGCAAGACTGTGGTCGCCGCCCTGGCGGCGATGCTGGCGGTGGAGCGGGGCAAGCAGGTCGCGCTGGCCGCGCCGACCGAACTGCTGGCCGAGCAGCACATGAACAATCTTCGCGCCTGGCTGGCCCCGCTGGGCGTGCGCACCGCATGGCTGGCCGGCAAGGTCACCGGCAAGGCGCGCGCCAAGGTGCTGGCCGAGGTCGCCTCGGGCGAGGCGCAGGTGGTGGTCGGCACGCACGCGCTGATGCAGGAAAGCGTGGTGTTCAAGGACCTGGCGCTGGCGATCGTCGATGAGCAGCACCGCTTCGGCGTGCATCAACGCCTGGCCCTGCGCGACAAGGGCGCCGACGGACGCAGCGTGCCGCACCAGCTGGTGATGACGGCCACGCCGATTCCGCGCACGTTGGCAATGTCCGAATACGCCGATCTGGACGTGTCGGCCATCGACGAACTGCCCCCCGGGCGCACGCCGGTGCAGACCGTGGCGCTCAACAACGACCGTCGCCCGGAGCTGATCGAACGCATCGCGGTGGCGTGCCGCGAAGGCCAGCAGGTGTACTGGGTCTGCACGCTGATCGAAGAAAGCGAAGAACTCGATGCCACGCCGGCCCAGGCCACGTTCGAATCGCTGCAGGCGTTGTTGCCCGGTGTGCGCGTCGGGCTCGTGCACGGGCGGCTGAAGGCGAGCGAGAAGCTGGCCACGATGGTTGCCTTCAAGGCCGGCGAGATCGATCTGCTGGTCGCCACCACCGTGATCGAAGTGGGCGTGGACGTGCCCAATGCGTCGTTGATGATCATCGAGAACGCCGAGCGCCTCGGCCTGGCCCAGTTGCACCAGCTGCGCGGCCGGGTAGGGCGCGGCTCGGCGGTGTCGCGCTGCGTGCTGCTGTACCAGGCGCCGCTGTCGAACATGGCGCGCGAGCGGCTGGAGACGATGCGGCAGACCAACGATGGTTTCCTGATCGCGGAGAAGGACCTGGAACTGCGTGGCCCCGGCGAACTGCTGGGGACGCGGCAGACCGGCCTGGCCGGGTTCCGGATGGCCGATCTGGCCCGCGATGCGGACCTGCTGCCGGGCGTGCACGATCTGGCCGAGCGGCTGCTGGCGGACGCGCCTGACGTGGCCGACCAGGTGGTGCGGCGCTGGATCGGCACGGCCGTGCGCTACGCGTCGGCGTAAAGCAGCGCCGAAACGGCCCATCCGGTCGTGGGCGGACCGATCGACGCGGCACCATTCAACCCTGTACCGACCAACGGTCGGTACCTGCCTGCGCCCGAGCACCCCCCGCCTTGTATTTGTCATGGCAGGGTGCGAAAGTCCCTTGCCGATTATCAAGACGGCAACGATGAGCAAGAAGATTCCGCTGTTGATCGACACCGACCCGGGTGTCGATGATGCCCTGGCCCTGTTGATGGCCTTCGCCGATGAGCGCCACGATATCGTTGGCCTGACCATCGCCGCCGGCAACGTTGGCCTGGACCACACGGTCCGCAATGCCCTGAAACTGTGCGAAGTGGCTGGCCGCGACGATGTGCCGGTCTACGCCGGTACCGCCGATCCGCTGCTGCACCCCTCCGTTGATGCCGCCCACGTGCATGGCGCCGATGGCTTTGGCGATGTGAACCTGCCGGCCGCCAAGCGCCAGGCCGAGGCCGAGCATGCCGCGCTGGCGATCCTGCGCCTGTCGCACGAATACGCCGGTGAACTGTTCCTGGTCGCGCTCGGCCCGCTGACCAACCTGGCCCTGGCCCTGAAACTCGACCCGACCCTGCCGCAGCGCGTGAAGCGCTTCCTGGTGATGGGCGGGGCGGTGACCTGCCACGGCAACATCACCCCGGCGGCCGAGTTCAACATCGCCTTCGATCCCGAAGCGGCGCACGTGGTGTTCACCGGCTTCCCGCACATTGAAGTGGCCGATTGGGAAGCCACGGTCGCCCACGGCCTGCTGCATGCGGATGTCGAGAAGTGGCTGGCGGCCGATACCGACAAGGCCCGCTTCTACGAGTTGATCTCGCGGCAGACCCGCCTGTGGTCCGAAGACAGCCGTGGCGAGCGCTGGTTCGCCGCCGATGCCCTGGCCATGGCCTGGGCGCTGCAGCCCGAGGGTGCCCTGCGGGTCGAATCGCGTCCCCTGAACGTGGAACTGGCCGGCGTGCACAGCCGGGGTGCTACCATTGTCGACTGGAACCGCCAGACCGGGCAGCCTGACAACACCCAGCTGCTGATGGCCTACGACCAGGGTCGCTTCGAGGCCCAGGTGAGGGCGGCACTCGGCGTCTGACGACGCCGCTGCGGCGGACCTTTCGCACGGTTGATGGGCCCGGCTTGCCCTTTGCGGCGGCCGGGACTATAATGCCGCTCTTGACCACCAGCCCTTATTACGGTGCGCGCCCATGAAGGCCGATATTCATCCTGCTTACCGCGACGTGGTTTTCCACGACGTTACCTCTGATTTCAAGATCCTGACCCGTTCGACCATGTCCACCAAGGACACGATCAAGTGGGAAGACGGCAACGAGTACCCGCTCGTCAAGGTTGAAATCTCCTCGGCTTCGCATCCGTTCTACACGGGCAAGCACAAGGTGATCGACACCAGCGGCCGTATCGACAAGTTCCAGAAGCGTTTCGGCAAGCCGGCGCCGACCGCGGCCTGAGCTGTCAACGCAGCTGCATGAAAACAACGGTCGCCTTGGCGGCCGTTGTTTTTTGTTGTTTCCGGATTGCTGAACGCCAGGTGAGGCCCGTGCGCCCGCCGACGGAACGCTGTGTCCGTGATCGGGCGCCATGCCTTGGGACGACTGCAACGGCGCCTTTGCCGAGACCCGGAACCTGCGTCTACGACTTCCGTCCTAGGGCGTCGAAAATGTTGCTGTGCGATAATGGCGGGATCCACGATAACGATCGTGGACTTCCTTCACGTGCCTGACCCATGCGCTTGGGCGGGCGCCTTCCCTCGAGGAGCGCACACAGTGTCCGATCTTGATCAGGTCACGCTCAACGCCGGCGACAAGTCGGTTGTTCTGCCAGTCATCAAACCCACGCTCGGCAACGATTGCGTCGATATCTCGAAGCTGACCAAGGAAACCGGTCTCTTCACGTACGACTCCGGCTTCACCGCCACCGCCAGCTGCAAGTCCGCCATCACCTACATCGACGGTGACAAGGGCGTGCTGCTGTATCGCGGCTATCCCATCGAGCAGCTCTCGGAAAAGTCGAGCTACGTCGAAGTGGCCTACCTGCTGATCAACGGCGAGCGTCCGAGCGCCGAGCAGCTGAAGGCCTTCACCGACGAGCTGGCCGCCGAGGCCGATGTGGATCCGTCGATCAACACGCTGATCGGCAGCTTCGCCAAGGATGCCCATCCGATGGCCATCCTGACCGCCGCCATCGCGCAGCTGTCGGGCATCTACCACGCCTCGCTGGATCTGTCCGACGCCGAACAGCGTCGCCACGCCGCCGTGCGCCTGATCGCCAAGGTGCCGACCCTGTCGGCCCTGATCTACCGCCACGGCAAGGGCCTGCCGGCCAACAAGCCGGACACCTCGCTGGATTACGTCAGCCGCTTCCTGAAGCAGACCTTCGAGTCGGCCGATGGCACGTACGAGCTGAACCAGGACGTGGTCAAGGCGCTGGATCTGCTGTTCATCCTGCACGCCGATCACGAGCAGAACGCCTCGACCTCGACCGTGCGCCTGGTCGGTTCGACCGGTGCCAACCCGTATGCGTCGGTCGCCGCTGGCGTCACCGCGCTGTGGGGTCCGGCCCACGGCGGTGCCAACGAAGCCGTGCTGAAGATGCTCGAAGAAATCGGCACCGCCGACAACGTCGAGTCCGCCGTGCTCAAGGCCAAGGACAAGACCTCCGGCTTCCGCCTGATGGGCTTTGGCCACCGCGTGTACAAGAACTTCGACCCGCGTGCCAAGGTCATCGGCGTGATGACCGGCAAGGTGCTGGAACAGCTGGGCGTGCAGGATCCGCTGCTGGACGTGGCCGTCAAGCTGGAGCAGGCCGCGCTGCAGGATGACTACTTCGTCGCCCGCAAGCTGTACCCGAACGTCGATTTCTACAGCGGCATCATCTACAAGGCGCTGCAGATCCCGACCGAAATGTTCACCGTCATGTTCGCCCTGGGCCGTACCTCCGGCTGGGTCGCCCATTGGCTGGAACAGCAGGTCGATCCGGAAATGAAGATCGGCCGTCCGCGCCAGGTCTACACCGGCAGCGACGTGCGTGACTACCAGGGCTGATCGCCCCGGCAGGTCGTGATGAAAACGCCCCGCATCGCGGGGCGTTTTCTTTTTCCATGGAGTCCAGATGAACCGTCTGATTGCCCTTTTTGCCTTCGCCGTACCGGTGAGCGTGTTCAGTCCCGGTGTGCATGCCCAGTACACCGGCCCGGGTGCCACCAGCGCCGTCACCACGGTGGCGGAAGCCCGCAGCCAGCGTGACGACCAGCCCGTCGTGCTGCGCGGCGCGCTGATCGCCAAGATCGGGCACGAGCGCTATCGCTTCAAGGACGCCACCGGCGAGATCGATGTCGAGATCGATGACAAGGATCTGCCCGCCCACCAGGCGGTGAGCGCGACGACGGTGGTGGAACTGCACGGCGAAGTGGATACGCATCGCTTCAAGCCCACCGATATCGATGTGGAGCACGTAAGCATCGTCGGCCCGCGCTGAGCCGCTGAACCGCCGGACTGCCTGGCGCCCCGCACCCCGGGGCGTTCTGCCTGCAGTTCCGCGTGTCAGCGCGTGTGAGCGTAGCGGCTGGGCGATGTCCCCAGCACGCGCCGGAACGCCGATGAAAACGCACTGGGGCTGGCGTAGCCCAGGTCCAGTGCGACCCGGGTAACCGGCTGGCCGTGACCCAGCCGTTCAATCGCGGCGAGCAGGCAGACCTGTTGGCGCCATTCGGCAAAGCTCACCCCGGTTTCCACGCGGAACTGGCGCGTGAAGGTACGGCGGCTCATGCCGGCGTCGCCGGCGATCTCGTCCAGGCCCGTCGTGATCGCAGGCCGGTCCAATACCTGCTGGCAGGCGCGGACAAGGCGCGGCTCGCAGGGCAGCGGTGCATGCAGGGACAGGCGCGGCATGGCGGCCATCTCTGCGACAAGCAGCTGCATCAGCCGGCCGGCGCGACCGCGCTGGTCGTACATCGCCGGCAGGTCGATTGCATCGTCCAGCAGATGCCGCAGCAGCGGCGAGACGCCGTAGACGCCGCAGCGCGCAGGCAACTGGACCGCGGCGACTTCCTCGGCGGCCACGAACACATTGAGCATCGTGACCGGGCCGCGCATGGTCATCGCATGCGTGATGCCCGCGGGCACCCAGCATGCGCGCTGCGGCGGTACCAGCCAGTGCCCCTCGGACGTGCTCAGGCTGATGGTGCCGCGCGAGGCGAAAGCGAACTGGCCGCGCCGGTGCGCGTGCGCCGGAAAGACCGATCCGGCGGCATGGTCGTTCGCGGTAACGACCACGGCGCGCGGGAGGTCTTCGTAGGGATCGAGCAGGGCGTTGCGCATGGCCCGGATTCTATCGTCATTGACCTGGCATCGAAGGTGGGCCATGCGCGGCCGGCTTAGCATCACCCCCCGCTTCCTTCCTGATGCTGCAGCCATGGCCAATACCTTTCACCGCGTCGGCACCGGCGCGCACCCTGTCCTGGTGCTGCATGGCTGGTTCGGCGACGCGCATGCGTTCGCGCCGATCGAGCCCTGGCTGTCCGGCGAAGTGTTCAGCTACGTCTTCATGGATTGCCGCGGCTACGGTGGCATGCACGCTGCGCGCGGCGAATTCACGATCGAGGAGATCGCCACGGACGCGCTCACCCTGGCCGATGCGCTGGGCATCGACACCTTCAGCGTGGTCGGCCATTCCATGGGTGGCATGGCCATCGAGCGCATCGCGGTGCTCGCACCGGACCGTGTGCGTGCGCTGGTCGCGGTTGCACCGGTACCTTGTGGGGGCATCGCGCATGAGCCGCCGACGCGACGACTGCAGGAGGCGGCAGCGGGCAGTGCGGAGATCCGTCGCGGCATCATCGATCGCAGCACCGGCGGGCGGCTGCCCGGCACGTGGCTGGACTGGAAGGCGCAGTACTCGATGCAGCGCGCCTCAGCGGAGGCCTTCGCGGCCTATTTCCCGGCATGGGCCGACACCGATTTCAGTGCCGGGATCGTCGGCCGACATCCGCTGAAGGTGCTGGTCGGCGAGCACGATCCGGTGTTCAACGCTGCGCTGATGGAGCGGACGTACCTGCGCCGCTATGCGCACGCGTCCCTCGAGGTACTGGGCAACGCCGGGCATTACCCGATGAATGAAACCCCGCTGGCCCTGGTCACGGCCATCGAGCGGTTTCTCGCCCCGTTCGGCGATGCCTGACCTGACCCACCGGAGCAGGGGGACCTCAGCGGCTGCCGAGGTACCCCTCGATCTCACTGTCGGCCAGCAGCTCGCGCAGTTGCGCCGCCGAGGCACGCCGCATCGGCTTTTCATCGATGGCCGAGAGCGGCGGCTGGCGCAGGCCATCGTAGGGCAGCACGGCGATGTCGAACGTCAGCGCTTCGGCACTGAAGATCCAGACCGGTGCATCCAGGCTGCGCTCGCGGTCCAGCCGCAGCCGGCGCGTACGCGATTCGGCCGGGATGCCGTGTTCGTCGAAGAAGCGCTGCACCGCATCGGCATCGTCGCTGTGCACCTGCAGCTGCACGGGACTGTTGGCATCGGCGGTGCCATCGAGCACCGGGCCGCAAAGGCGCGGCGAGAACGCCTTGAGGAACTCCATCGCGCGCAGGGCGGCCTCGCGGCGCTGGCGCAGCTGCGCACCGTGGTCGGCACCGGCAAACAGGCGCTGGTACTCACGCAGGGCGTCTTCGATCTCGGTGTTGCGGGGCAGGGAGGCATCGTCATGGATGCCGAGCCGTGTCGCGGCCTTGAGCTTGGCCTGGTGGTAATCGCGGATGCCGCCCTCGGCCATCAGGCGGGCGGCCTCATGCGCCAACTGGTGGCGGCGCTCACGGGTCTGCGTGGCTGCATGCTGACGGGCTCGATGCATGACCGGTACTCCTTGGCGACCTGCACGGCAATGTACACCGGCGATGTGACAGGCGGGTAGAGCCACGCCATGCGTGGCTGTGCCTGCGATCAGGGATTGCGTGCAGCCACCCATGGGGTGGCTCTACCGGGCGATGGGGCGGACGATACGCAGGAGGGGGGCGCCGGGCGTACCCGGCGCACGCAGTCAGAAGATATCGAACGCGGCGTCGTCGGCCTGCGGGGTGTGGCTGTTGAAGTCGTACTCCTCCAGCTTCTCCATGTCTTCGACCTTGACCCACTCGGTGGCGCCGTTGAGCGTGGCCTGGACCATGCCCGACGGCGGCTCGTTCTGTGCGATCGGCGTGTCCTTGAGCGCCACGCGCATGTACTCGATCCAGATCGGCAGGGCGGCGCGGCCGCCGTATTCGCGGTAGCCGAGCGAGCGGAAGTCGTCGCGGCCGACCCACACGGTGGTCGCGTACGGGCCACCGAAACCAGAGAACCAGGCATCGCGGTGATCGTTGGTCGAGCCGGTCTTGCCGCCCACGTCCTCGCGGCCGAGCACCTTGGCCGCGGTGCCGGTGCCGCGCTGGACCACGTCGCGCATCATCGAGTTCAGCTGGTACGCGGTACGCGCATCGATCGCGCGCGGCGCGACCTTGGCATCCGGGTTGACCGGCACCGGCGCCGGTGCCTCGGCAGCGGCGGTCGCCTGCTGGGGCTTGGCCGGTGCGGTGTTTGCCGCCGGCGCGGAGCCGAAGTTGAAGCCGTCCACCACCTGGCTGACCGGCACGCCGCTGTTGCCGGCGCAATCGCGGCAGGCAACAGCCGGGTTTTCCTTGAACACTTCCACGCCATCACGGTCGGTGACCCGATCGATCAGCCAGGTATCGACCCGCGAGCCGCCGTTGGCGAACACCGCGTAACCGCGGGCCACCGAGAGCGGGGTCAGCGACGCGGTGCCCAGCGACATCGACAGGTTCGGCGGCAGCTCGGCCTCGGCGAAGCCGAATTCGCTGATGTACTTGCGCGCGTAATCCACGCCCATGCCGTCGAGCAGGCGCACCGAGACCAGGTTGCGCGACTGCACCAGCGCTTCACGCAGGCGCATCGGGCCACGGAAGCCGCCGCCATCGTTCTGCGGCGACCAGGTCTTGCCGCGGCGGTCGCGGAACACGACCGGGGCGTCGAGCACGATCGAGGCCGGGTTGAAGCCCTTGTCGAAGGCCGCCGCGTAGATGAAGGGTTTGAAGCTCGAGCCCGGCTGGCGGCGTGCCTGGGTGGCGCGGTTGAACTTGTTGCCCGAGAAGCTGAAGCCACCGACCAACGCTTTCAGTGCGCCGTTTTCGGCATCCAGCGAGACCAGCGCAGCCTGGCCGCGCGGGATCTGGTCGAGCAGCCACTCGCCTTCTTTCTCGCCGGCGCGCACGCGCACGATGTCGCCGCGGGTGACCAGTTTGGCCGGGGTCTTGTTGGTCCAGCGCGCGGCGTTGGCCGGCAGCACCACTTCGCTGCGGTTGCCCAGCACCACGGTGGCGCTGCCATCGGCCGCGGTGGCGGCGACGATCGCCGGCAGCAGGCCGGTCTGCGCCGGAATGCCGGACAGCTTGGTGGCCAACGCGGCGGCGTCGGCGTCGGCCGGGACCTCCACGTGCTGCTCCACCCCGTGCCAACCGTGGCGGTGGTCATAGGCCAGCAGGCCGTCGCGCACCGAGAGGTTGGCCGCGGTCTGCAGTTCGGCGTTGATCGTGGTGGTCACGTGGTAACCCTTGTTGACCACGTCGCCGCCGAAGCGGGCGATCATTTCCTGGCGGACCAGCTCGGCCACGTACGGGGCCTCCACCTGCAGCGGCGGCTCATGCGCGGTGGCGTGCATCGGCACGGCCTTGGCCGCGTCGGCCTCGGCCTGGGAGATGAAGCCCAGGCTGGCCATGCGCTGCAGCACATAGAAGTCGCGGCGCTCGCGGGCGCGCTCGGGGTTGCTGAGCGGGTTGCCGCTGGAGGGGAACTTGGGGATGCCGGCCAGCGAGGCCATTTCGTCCAGGTCCAGCTCGCCCAGCTTCTTGCCGTAGTAGAACTCGGCCGCGGCGGCCACGCCGTAGGCGCGGTTGCCGAAGAAGCTCTTGTTGAGATACAGCTCGAAGATCTCGTCCTTGCTCAGCTCGCTCTCGATCTTCCGCGCCAGCAGGATCTCGGCCAGCTTGCGGGTGTAGCTGTACTCCGAGCTCAGGAAGAACTGGCGGGCGACCTGCTGGGTGATGGTCGAACCACCGGGCACGCGCTTGTCGTTGGTGGTGGCCAGCAGCCACACCGCGCGTCCGATGCCCTTGTAGTCCACGCCGCCGTGCTCGTAGAAGCGCGCGTCCTCGGTGGCCAGGAAGGCCTGCTTGAGGCGCTCGGGGACGTCCTTCATGGTGATGGGGGTGCGCCGGGTCTCGCCGAACACCGCCATCAGCTTGCCATCGCTGGCATAGACGTACATGGGCTCCTGCATCTCGACGTCGCGCAGGGTCTGCACGTCCGGGAGCTTGGAGGAGACGGCGTAGTAAAGGCCGCCGGCAACCGCGGCGCCGATCAATGCCAGGACCAGGAACGCGACCAGCATCCAGCGCAGCCAACGGCGAAGACGTGTCATCAGTGACAGATTCCGATTGCGAATTTCGTGGTCGCAGAGTATAGATTACGCAAGGGAACGGCTGGGGGTGTTCCCGGGGAGAGCAGTCGATCACCGTCTGGGGACGCGTGAAACGAGCAGTGATGCCCGTTTTACAGCTTGACGGTTGCGATTTGCAAAAAAAACGTTATTAATGCGCGGTCGCAGGTTCTGCGTCCAAGTGCCCATCGGCAGGGGAGAAACCGTGGGGCTTATCCCAAAAAGCCAGTCGCCTCTTATCGGCGTCGATATCAGCTCGACTGCAGTAAAGCTGTTGCAGTTATCCCGCAGCGGCAATCGTTTCCGCGTGGAACATTACGCCGTGGAACCACTCCCGCCGAATGCGGTCGTGGAAAAGAACATCGTGGAGGTCGAAGCGGTCGGGGAGGCCATTCGACGTGCCGTGAACCGCTCCGGAACCAAGGCACGCCATGCGGCGGCAGCCGTGGCCGGGTCGGCCGTGATCACCAAGCTGATCCCGATGCCCGCCGACCTGGATGAGAACGACATGGAAGCCCAGGTCGAGCTCGAGGCGGTCAACTACATCCCGTACCCGATCGAGGAAGTGAACCTCGACTTCGAAGTGCTGGGCGCGATTCCGAACAACCCGGAAATGGTCCAGGTGCTGCTGGCCGCCTCGCGTTCAGAGAACGTCGAGCTGCGCCAGTCGGCACTGGAGCTGGGCGGGCTGGTGGCGCGGGTCATGGACGTGGAGGCCTTCGCGGTCGAGAACGCCTTTGCCCTGGTCGCCAGCGAGCTGCCGGTGGCCAGTGATGGCGTGGTCGCGCTGGTGGACATCGGCGCCACCATGACCACCCTGAATGTCCTGCGTGGCGGCCGCAGCCTGTACAGCCGCGAACAGGTGTTCGGCGGCAAGCAGCTGACCGACGAAGTGATGCGCCGTTACGGGCTGACCTACGAAGAGGCCGGCCTGGCCAAGCGCCAGGGCGGGCTGCCGGAAAGCTACGAGATGGAAGTGCTCGAGCCGTTCAAGGAAGCCACGGTCCAGCAGATCAGTCGCCTGCTGCAGTTCTTCTATGCAGGCAGCGAGTTCAACCGGGTCGACCACATCGTGCTCGCCGGCGGCTGCGCGGCCCTGACCGGCCTGCCGGACATGGTGGAAGAGCAGCTGGGCGTGGCCACTGTGGTGGCCAACCCGCTGGCACAGATGACCCTGGGCCCGAAGGTGCAGGCACACGCCCTGGCCCAGGACGCCCCGGCGCTGATGATCGCCACCGGTCTGGCGCTGAGGAGCTTTGACTGATGGCGCGCATCAATTTATTGCCCTGGCGCGCCGAGCGGCGCAAGCAACGCCAGCGCGACTTCTACGCGATGCTCGGTGCCGCCGCCATCGGCGGTCTGCTGCTGTCGCTGTTGATCTGGTTCTATTACGACCGCCAGGTCAGCGGGCAGGTGGATCGCAACACCTTCCTGCAGGCCGAGATCGACAAGGTCAAGGAGCAGAACAAGGAAATCGAACGCCTGGACCGCCAGAAGGACCGCCTGCTGGCCCGCAAGGGCGTGATCGAGGAACTGCAGGCCAAGCGCTCGCAGATGGTGCATCTGTTCGATGCGCTGGTGCGGACCATTCCGGACGGGGTGGTGCTGACCACGCTCAAGCAGGAAGGCGACGTGCTGACCCTGGAAGGGCGCACGCAGTCCAATGCGCGCGTCAGTGCCTACATGCGCAACCTGGAAAGCTCGGGCTGGATGACCAACCCGGAGCTGTCGATCATCGAGGCGAAGGCGCCGGACAAGGAGAAGACCTCCGCCGCCCCCGGGCAGCTGCTGGACATCAAGTCCCTGCCGTACATGTTCGTGGTCAAGGTGAACCTGCCCGCACAGAGCGATGCCGCCCTGTCCGCGGATGGTTCGGTGGTCGATACCACAGAACCATCCGCCGCCGCGCCGGTTGCCCCGGTCGCCCCGCTGTCCGCCGCCCCGGCCGCGCCATCGCAGGATCCGGCCGCCGCACCGGCAGGGTCGACCGCTCCGGACGCAGCCGCACCGGCCAAGCCGACCGGTAGCCGCATTGTTCCGACCACGCCGCCCGCACCTCCGCCGGCGCCTGCCAATGCGCCGGAGGGGAGCCAGCAATGAGCCAGAAGATCAACCTCAAAGAGCTGGATTTCAACAACATCGGCAACTGGCCGCAGCAGGCCAAGGTTGTGTTCTGCGTCGTCCTCGCCCTGTTCATCGTGGTCATGGGCTGGTTCCTGCTGATCAGCGGCAAGCGCGACGAGCTCTCGGCCCTGGTCAACAAGGAAGCCGAGCTGCGCACCGAGTTCGAGAAAGAACAGGGCCGTGCCGTCAATCTGGAGCCGCTCAAGCAGCAGCTGACCCAGATGGAGCAGGTGCTGCAGCAGATGCTGCGCCAGTTGCCGAGCAAGACCGAAATGCCGGATCTGATCATCGACATCTCGCAGACGGCGCTCTCCAGCGGGCTGGCCAACGAGCTGTTCCAGCCCGGTGCCGAGCAGCCCAAGGAGTTCTACGCCGAGAAGCCGATCGCCCTGCGCATGGTGGGCAGTTACCACCAGTTCGGTGCCTTCGTCAGTGGCGTGGCCTCGCTGCCGCGCGTGGTCATCCTGACCATGCACGACATCAACCTGAAGCCCAAGGATCCCAAGACCGGCATCACCGCCCGCAGCGGTGCGCTGGAGTTGTCCGGGACGGTCAAGACCTACCGTTACCTGGATGACGTGGAGATGGAAGCCCAGGAGAAAGCCGCTGCCGAGCAGGAAAAGGCCGCCAAGGGAGGCCGGAAATGAGCCGCTTGAACCCGACCGCACGGGTATGCGGCCTGTTGGGCGTGGTGCTGCTGGCCGGCTGCGCTCGCGGCGTGACCAGCACGCCCGGCGATGCACCGAACCTGGAAAAGTGGGTGGCCGACGTGCGTGCACGCCCGGCACCGCCGCTTGAACCGTTGCCGGTGATGCAGCAGTTCGAGACGTTTGAGTATTCCGCGCAGGGGATGCGCGACCCGTTCACCGACGCCTGGACCAATCCGCAAGGGGGATCGGGGCTGCGTCCGGATCCGAACCGCCGCAAGGAGCCGCTGGAAGATTTCCCGCTGGACAGCCTGGACATGGTGGGTTCGATCGGCCGTGGGGGCGGACTCGTCGTGCTGGTGATGGCACCGGACAAGGTCACCTATCGGGTGCGTCCGGGCGTCTATCTGGGGCAGAGCGACGGGCGGGTGACCGGGGTCTTCGAGGACCGGATTGAGCTGATTGAACTGGTGCCGGATGGCGCGGGTGGCTGGCTGGAACGGCCGGCAACGCTCGCGCTTGAAGATCAATGAATGATTATGGGGATAGCACGATGACCTTTTCCAACGCCCTGCGGCTGCGTCCGGTCCGGCGGCAGAAGCTGATCCACCTGTGCGCGCTGGGAGTCGCGCTCATGGTGGCCAACGGCACGCTGATGGCGGCCACGCCCAGCGGCGCCGTGCCCAAACCGGCGGCCACCACCGCGCCGGCGACTGCGCCGGCCTCGCTGTCGGTGTCCAAGATCGACTTCAAGCGCGGCGACGATGGCGCCGGCCGGCTGATCCTGCAGTTTGACGGTCAGGGCGCCAGCCCGGATCTGCGCAGCCAGGGCAACAGCGTCGTCATCGACGTGGGTAATGCGCGCCTGCCGGAAAGCCTGCAGAAGCCGATCAACGTGACCGACTTCGCCACCCCGGTGCAGCGCATCGACGCCAAGCCGTATGGCGGCGGCACCCAGCTGGTGCTCAACACCAACACCGCGTTCGAATCGCTGGCCTACCAGAGCGGCAACGAGTATGTGGTGGAGATCAGCCCGCGCCAGGCGGCCCCGGCAACCGGTGCGGTCAATGCCGCCACGGTCAGCCAGGCGGCGGCGTCCGTCGCCCAGCGCGGCTACAGCGGCAAGCCGGTGACCTTCAACTTCCAGGACGTGCCGGTACGTACCGTGCTGCAGCTGGTGGCCGAGGAATCCAACCTCAACGTGGTCGCCTCCGACAGCGTCCAGGGCAATGTGACCCTGCGCCTGATCAACGTACCGTGGGACCAGGCGCTGGACATCGTGCTGCGCGCCAAGGGCCTGGACAAGCGCCGCGATGGCGGCGTGATCTGGGTTGCACCGCAGCCGGAGCTGGCCAAGTTCGAGCAGGACAAGGAAGACGCGCGCATCGCGATCGAGAATCGCGAGGACCTGGTCACCGATTACATCCAGATCAACTACCACAACGCTGCGGTGATCTTCAAAGCGCTGACCGAGGCCAAGGGTATCGGTGGCGGCAACAGCGGCAGCGGCGGCAGTGGCAGCGGCAGCAATTCGCAGGAAGAAAGTGGCTTCCTGTCCTCGCGTGGCCGGATCGTGGCCGACGAGCGCACCAATACGCTGATGATCAGCGACATCCCGAAGAAGATCGCGCGGATGCGCGAGCTGATCAACGTGATCGACCGTCCGGTCGACCAGGTGCTGATCGAAAGCCGGATCGTGATCGCCACCGATACCTTCGCACGCGAGCTCGGCGCGAAGTTCGGCATCAGCGGCAGCCGCGACAACGTGTACTTCAGCGGCGACCTCGGGCAGAACGGCAAGAACATCAACGACCGTGCGGCCAAGGATTTCGAATACCAGAAGGCCATCAACGAGTGGGTGGCCGGAGGCCGCACCGGCGCGATCCCGGTCCGCGCGCCGTCCACCATCAACAGCGGGTTGAACTGGAACCTGCCGGTGGACGCGCTCAAGAGCCCCGGCTCGCTGGCGCTGTCGATCCTCAATGCCGGTTATCTGCTGGACGTCGAACTGTCGGCCATGCAGGAAGAATCCCGCGGCGAAGTGATCTCCAACCCGCGCGTGGTGACCACCAACCAGCGCGAAGCGGTGATCAAGCAGGGTAAGGAAATCGGCTACGTCACCATCAGCGGTGGCGGTGCCGGCGGTGTGGCCCAGGCCAACGTGCAGTTCAAGGAAGTGGTGCTGGAGCTGAAGGTCACCCCGACCATCACCAACGACAACCGCGTGTTCCTGAACATGGCGGTCAAGAAGGATGAAGTGGACAGCTACATCGTCCTGGATGGCTACGGCACCGTGCCGACCATCAACCGCCGGGAAGTGAACACCGCCGTGCTGGTCGATGATGGCCAGACCGTGGTGATCGGTGGCGTGTATGAGTTCACCGACCGCAACAGCGTCAACAAGGTACCGTTCCTGGGCGACGTGCCGTTCCTGGGCAATCTGTTCAAGAAGCGCAGCCGCAACAAGGACAAGGCCGAACTGCTGGTGTTCGTGACCCCCAAGGTGCTGCGCGTGTCCCGGACCACCCCGGCCGTGAATTGATACGCACCCTCATGCAGTGACGAAAGGGCCGCCGCGTGCGGCCCTTTCTGCGTTCAGCCAATCTTGATGTCGTAACCGGCGCTGTCCTGCCATCATGGCGATGGAACCTCTGCCCACCGTGGAGGTCACATGGATGCCATGAATCTGCCGCCCCCCATGCCCGATACCCCCACGCCCGCTCCGGTGGAGCACGACCGCCTGCACGATGCCTTCCGCGCGCTGCGCGATGGTCTGTCGTCCGAAATCGTCGGCCAGAGCGCGCTCGTCGAGCGCTTGCTGACCGCACTGCTGGCGGATGGCCACCTGCTGGTCGAAGGCGCCCCGGGCCTGGCCAAGACCACCGCGATCCGTGCCCTGGCCGCCCGGCTGGATGCGGATTTCTCGCGCGTGCAGTTCACCCCGGACCTGCTGCCGGCCGACCTGACCGGCACCGAAATCTGGCGCCCGCAGGAAGGGCGGTTCGAGTTCGTGCCCGGCCCGATCTTCCATCCCATCCTGCTTGCCGACGAAATCAACCGCGCCCCGGCCAAGGTGCAGTCCGCGCTGCTCGAAGCCATGGGCGAGCGCCAGGTCACCGTGGGCCGGCATACCTATCCGCTGCCCTCGCTGTTCCTGGTGATGGCCACGCAGAACCCGATCGAGCAGGAAGGCACCTTCCCGCTGCCCGAAGCCCAGCTGGACCGCTTCCTGATGCATGTGCGGATCGGCTATCCCGATTCGGATGCGGAGACCGAAATCCTGCGCCTGGCCCGCGAGCGCGCCCGCGAGGCGCTGTCCACGCCGGCCGCCGCGCCAGCCCGCATGCCGCTGAGCGATGTGTTCGCCGCACGCAAGGCGGTGCTGTCGCTGCACGTGGCACCGGCGCTGGAGCGTTACCTGATCGAGATCGTGCTGGCCTCGCGCGATGCCGCCCGCTACGACCCGGCGCTGGCCCGGCGCATCGCCTGGGGCGCCAGCCCGCGTGGCTCGATCGCGCTGGAACGCTGTGCGCGTGCGCGCGCCTGGCTGGCCGGGCGTGACTTCGTCACCCCGGACGATGTGCGCAACGTGGCGCCGGACGTACTGCGCCACCGCGTGCTGCCCAGCTACGAGGCCACCGCCGAAGGCTGGGATGGCGAGCGCCTGGTCGCCGAGCTGCTGGCCCGCGTGCCGGCGCCCTGAGCGCGATGGAGACCCCCGTGCATACGGCCACGCCGCTGGAGGGCGATGGCCTGCGGCCGAGCCTGGCCGAGCTGGTGGCGCTGCGCCGCAGTGCGCATCGCGCACCGCCGGCACGCCGTGGCCGCCTCGGTCATGCCGGCAGTGCGCCGTCACCGGCGCGGGGCCGGGGCATGGAGTACGCCGAGTCCCGCGACTACGTGCCGGGGGACGATGCGCGGCATATCGACTGGCGGGTCACCGCGCGCACCGGGCGCGCCCACACCAAGCTGTTCCAGGCCGAGCGCGAACGTTTGACGCTGCTGGTCGCCGACACCGATCCGGTGCTGTATTTCGGCACCCGGGTCCGCTTCAAATCCGTGCAGGCCGCACGCGTCGGCGCGGTCGCGGCATGGCTGGCGCAGCGCCAGGGCGATCGCCTCGCCGCCGTGCGGGGCAGTACCCAGGAGCCGCCGATCGCACCGGCCGGTGGCACCCGCGGGGTGCTGCGCGTGCTGGATGCCTTGACCCGCTGGTACGCCGAACCGCCTGCCGAAGATGCCGGGCTGGATCGCGCGCTGGAGCAGGCGGCCCGGTTGCTGCGTCCGGGTGCACGCGTGGTCGTGCTGGCCGATCCGGCGCGCGCCTCCACCATCACCAGTGCCCGCTGGGCTGCGCTGGCCATGCACCACGAAGTGGTGGTGATGCTGCTGGTTGATCCGCTGGAAAAGGCGCCTCCCGCCGATGCGTTGCCGTTCCTCTCGCAGGGACGTCGCGTCCTGCTTGATCTGGGCAATGCGGCAGTGCGCGAGCACTGGCGCGAACGATTCGTCGCGCCCCTGGATGCATTGCAGGCCACCTTGTCCGCTCGCCGGATCCAGGTGCACGTAGTCTCTACCGATGACGCCAGCGACAGCTGGTTGAGCCCGCTGCCGACCGCGGTGGTGGCATGAGCGCGGCCGCGTCGCTGCCGCTGCGCGATGTGCAGCTGCCGCCGTCACCGCCATGGTGGCCGCCCGCACCGGGCTGGTGGCTGGTGTTCGCCGCGCTCGTGCTGGTGGTGGCCGCGATCTGGGTCTGGCAGTGGCGTGCGCGGCGCGCGCGCCAGCGGTGGCTGGAGCTGTTCGATGCCGAGGTCGACCAGGCCGGCTCGCCGGTACTGCAGGTTGCTGCGATCGCTTCCCTGCTGCGCCGTGCGGCGCGCCGGTACCAGCCAGGCGCGGAGCGCCTGCAGGGGCCGGCGTGGCTGGCGTTCCTGGATGAGAACAACAGCCGCGCCTTCTCCGACGGCGACGGTGCACTGCTGCTGGACGGTGGCTATCGGCCAAGCGTGGATGCCGAGGCGGTGCAGCGGCTGCGCGTGCTCGCGCGCCGCCGTTATCTGTCGCTGCTTACGGAGCGGCGCCGATGATCGCGATCACGCTGCCGACGTGGTTGAGCTGGGTCGACAGCCTGGCCTGGCCCTGGATGCTGCTGGCGCTGCCGTTGCCGATCCTCATGCGCTGGTGGCCGTCGCGTCCCGGCGCGGGTGCCGCGCTGCGGGTGCCCTATGCCGCCGACCAGCTGCAGTCGCTCGGTGCTGCCCCGGGCGGTGCGGGGCCACGGCTGGGGCGTGCATTGCTGTGGCTGGCCTGGGCCTGCCTGTGCGTGGCCGCCGCGCGGCCGCAGCAGCTCGGCGATGCAGTGACGCCGCCACAGCAGGGCCGACAGATGATGCTGGCAGTGGATGTGTCCGGCAGCATGAGCGAGGCGGACATGATGCTCGGCAACCAGGTGGTCGAGCGGCTGACCGCGGCCAAGGCGGTGCTCGCCGACTTCCTGGACCGCCGCGTCGGCGATCGTGTCGGTCTGCTGATCTTCGGCGAGCGCGCCTACACGCTCACGCCGTTGACCGCCGACCTCACCAGCGTGCGTGACCAGCTGCGCGACAGCGTGGTCGGCCTGGCCGGGCGCGAGACGGCGATCGGCGATGCGATCGCGCTGGCGGTCAAACGCCTGCGTGAACAACCCCAGGGCCAGCGCGTGCTGATCCTGCTCACCGACGGCGTCAGCAATGCCGGCGTCCTCGAACCGCTGCGCGCGGCCGAACTCGCCCAGGCTGAGGGCGTGCGCGTGTACACCGTGGCCTTCGGCGGCGATGGTGGCATCAGTCTGTTCGGCGTGCAGATCGCGCCGGGCGACGACCCGGTGGACGAGGCGACCTTGAACAGGATTGCCGAGCTCACCGGTGGCCGCTCGTTCCGCGCGCGCAATACCGATGAGCTGGCCGGCATCTATGCCGAGCTGGAGCGGCTGGAACCGGTCAAATCGACGGGCCCGGCGGTGCGGCCGCGGATCGAGCGCTACGCGCCGCCGCTGGCATTGGCGTTGCTTCTGGCCGGCCTGGCCTGGCTGCTGCCGAGGCGCTGGATATGAGCGCGAGCTGGAACGCCCTGCATTTCATGCGCCCCGATGCCCTGTGGGCGCTGCTCGCGCTGCCGCTGCTGGTGGCGATCTGGTGGTTGCGCCGGCGCCGGGCCAACGTGTGGCGGCAGACCGTGGATGCGCATCTGCTACGCCACCTGCTGGTCGGCCGCGACCGTCGCGCCTGGGGCGGGTTGGTGCTGTTGCTGTCCGGTACGGTGATCGCGATCGTGGCCCTGGCCGGTCCCTCGTGGCGGCAGGTCGCCCAACCGTTGTGGCAGACGCCGTCGCCGCTGGTGGTTGCGCTGGATCTCTCTTCGCGGGTGACCGCGACCGATCTGCCACCGTCGCGCCTGCTCCAGGCGCGCGCCAAACTGGCCACACTGCTGCGCGAACGCCAGGGCGGTGAAGTCGCCTTGCTGGTGTACGCCGATGACGCCTACACGGTGGCGCCGCTGACCGACGACATGGCCAATGTCGCCCTGTACCTGGATGCCTTGGCACCGGACGTGATGCCACGCGATGGCCAGCGCGCGGACCGTGCGCTGGAAACGGCGGTGAAGCTGCTGCAGCAATCCGGTGCACGCGGTGGCGACATTCTGCTGCTGACCGATCGCGCCGATGCCGATGCAGAACAGGCGGCGGCCTCGGCACGCGCGCAGGGTTTCGTGGTCTCCGTGCTCGGCCTGGGTACGCCGCAGGGCGCGGCCTACCGCAATGGCGAAGGCCAGATCGTGCCCGCGCGGCTGGAAGAGGGCACCCTGCGCGGCGTCGCCAGCCGCGGCGGCGGTCGCTATGCCCGCATCGCCTCCGACGACAAGGATCTGGCCGCGCTGGACGTGTTGATCCCGCGGGTCAGTGCCGATGACAGCCGCGAAGGGCAGGGCCGCACCTGGCGCGATGAAGGTTTCTGGCTGCTGCCGCCGCTGATGGTGCTGGCCCTGTTTGCGTTCCGGCGGCGCGGCGCACTGGCGGTGCTGGTGATGATGGCGGCAGTGCCGATGGCGCTGCCCACGACGGCGCACGCCGCTGAAGGAACGTGGTGGCAACGCGCCGACCAGGTCGATCAGCAACGCTTGTCCAGCGGCGTGGATGCGTACCGCAAGGGCGACTTCAAGGCCGCGCAGCAGCAGTTCGAGGGCATCGACACCGACGCCGGCTGGTACAACCTCGGCAACGCATTGGCGCGCCAGGGGCAGTACGACGCGGCGATCGAGGCCTATGACCGCGCGTTGAAGAAGCATCCCGGCATGGCTGATGCGGTGGCCAACCGCGCCGCGGTCGACGCCGCCCGGAAGCGCAAGCCGCCGCAGAACAACGACCAGAACAACGATCAGAAGGACGGAAAGAACCCGCCCGAAAAGCCCGACGCCGGCAGGAATCAGGGGCAGGGACAGGGCAAGGAGGGTGACGGTTCGCCGCCGCAGGACAAGGGCGAGCCGGGGCAGTTACCGCCGCCCTCGTCCGGTGATCCGAAGGATGGCCGCTCCCAGGGCGAGAAGTCACCACAGGCCGCCGACAGCCAGGCGCAGGCCGAGGCCGACGCCGCCCAGCGCGAGCGCATGCAGCAGGCGATGCAGCGCCAAGGGAACAACGACGGCAACGACAAGGCCCAGGGCCAGGTCAGCGGCACCCCGCAGCAGCGTGAGCAGCAGCAGGCAGTCGAGGCCTGGATGCGGCGCGTACCGGATGATCCGGGCAGCCTGCTGCGGGCCAAGTTCCAGCTGGAAAACGAACGCAGGAAACGGGAAGGGCGATGACACACTCCACGATACAGCGCTGGTTGCGCGCCGGACTCGTCCTGCTGCTGTGCGCGAGCCTGGCCGCGCAGGCACAGACCCGGGCATGGCTTGATCGTGACCAGATCACCGACAGCGACACCGTCACGCTCAACATTGAATCCGATGCTGGTGGGAGTGCGCCGGACTATGCACCGCTGCGGACCGACTTCGATCTCAGCAGCCAGACCAGCAGCCGCCAGGTGCAGTGGAGCAATGGCGCGATGACCTCGCGCGCGTTGTACGCGGTGGCGCTCAGCCCGAAGCGGAGCGGCACGCTGCAGGTTCCCGCCCTGCAGGTTGGCAGCAGCCGTACGCAGCCGCTGACGCTGCAGGTCGGTGCCAGCAGCGCATCGGCCCCCGCCGCGGCCACGGGCGACGCCGCCGTGTTCCTGGAAACCGAGGTCGATGATCCGACGCCGTACGTGCAGCAGAGTGTCGGCGTGGTGGTGCGCCTGTTCTACGCCGCGCAACTGCTCAGTGGTGAACTGGTGCTCGATACGCCGGCCGGTGCATCGCTGCAGCGGGTGGGCGAAGACCGCACCCTCGTGCGCGAGGTCAATGGCCGCCGCTACAACGTGGTGGAACGTCGTTTCCTGCTGATCCCCGAGCGCAGCGGAGCGCTGGTGCTGCCGGCGGCCCAGTTCAACGGGCGCAGCGCGGGCGGCTTTTTCAACGACATGTTCGGTGGCGATGGCCGCCTGCGCGCCGCATCGGCCGAGCGCACGCTGCAGGTCCAGGCGCAGCCCGCGTCTGCCCCGCAGCCGTGGCTGCCGCTGCATGGGCTGCGCCTGCGCTACACCGCCGCGCCCACCACCGGCCGTGCCGGAGAAGCGGCCACCATCGTGGTCGAAGCCGTGGCCGAGGGCGCGACCAAGGCGCAGTTCCCGGAGCTGCCGGTGCCCGATGTCGGGCCAGGTGCGCAGGTCTTCGCCGAGCCGCCGCAGTTCGATGAAACCTTCAACGGCAGCACGCCGCAGCTCACGCTGACCCGGCGCTTCGCGATCGTGCCGCGCCAGGCCGGGGCGCTGACGGTGCCGGGGCTGCGCATGGCGTGGTGGGACGTGGCGGCCGGTCAGCCGCGCACCGCCAGCCTGCCGGACCTGCAGCTGGATATCGCCGCCGGCGTGGGCGGCAGTGCCGCAGCGCCCCTGCCGGTAGACACCACCTCGGCCCTGCCGGGTGAGCCGGCCACGGCGTCCACCGATCTGCAGTTGGCGCCTGCGCAGGCCGCGCCACGTCCCTGGGGCTGGATCGCCCTGTCGGCCGGCCTGGCCGTGCTGTGGCTGTTGACCCTGGCCTGGGGCTGGCGCCGACGGCGGCGCCCGGCGGTCGTGCGGGGCGCCGAGGGGGTCGTATCCATCACCGCGTCGGGGAGTCCGTACACCCGCGCCGACCTGCGCCGGGCGATGGAAGCCGGCGGATTGGACGAGATCATCGCGGTGCTGGCGGGAATGGGCGGTGTGCAGACGTTCGAGCAGGTGCTCGAGCGCCTCGACGACGCACAGCAGCGGGCGGCGCTGGTCCAGATGCAGCAGGTCCGCTGGGGCGGGCAGGGCGGCGATGTCGGCCAGGCCCGACAGGATCTGCGCCGCGCCTTCCATGACGGACCGCACTGGCGGGCCCCTGCGGCCACGCAGAACAATGGCCTGGCGCCGCTGTACCCATCTGCGCATTCATAAAAAGGCGTGTCGGTCAGGGCGGCCGCCTTTGCTAAGCTGATTTCATTTTTTCGAGGAACGCCGCTCCATGACTGAGGCCGCAACGACCCGGCAGAAACTGCCTTTGCACTGGAAAATGGGCATTGGCTTCATCATCGGCCTGGTCCTCGGGCTGACCGTCCATGCGCTCGGTGGCAGCATCGACGGCCTGCAGGCCGCAGCCAAATGGGTGATGGACTACGTCACCACGCCGGCCTCGGGCCTGTTCCTCAATCTGATCTTCATGCTGATCGTGCCGCTGATCTTCTCGGCGCTGATCATGGGCGTGTCGGAGATGGGCGACATCCGCGCCCTCGGCCGCATCGGCTGGAAGACGCTGGCCTACACCATCCTGCTCTCCGGCATCGCCGTGGGCATCGGCCTGGTGCTGGTCAACGTGCTCAAGCCCGGCGCGGGCGTGGACCCGGTCGTGGCCGCGCAGATGCTCACCGAGAATGCCGAGCGCAGCAAGGAAATCGTCGCTGGCATCCATGGCACGCCCAAGGGCATGGACATGCTGCTGTCGATCGTGCCGAGCAATGTGGTCGAGGCGGCCTCCAGCAATGGCGCCATCCTCTCGCTGATGTTCTTCGCGCTGATGTTCGGCATCGGCATGGTGCTGACCGACGAGGCAAAGGTCGCCCCGCTGCGTCGCGCCATCGAAGGCATCTTCGAAATCTCCATGACCCTGATCAACCTGGTCATCCGCCTGGCCCCGTACGCGGTGGCCTGCTTCATGTTCAACCTGGCCGCGCTGTTCGGCTTCGAGCTGATCATCCGCCTGGGCGCCTACGTCGGCGTGGTGGTGCTGGCGCTGGGCCTGCACATGGTGGTGACCTACGGCGTCGCGGTATGGCTGTCCGGCCGCTCGCCGCTTGCGTTCTTCCGCGACACCCAGGAGGCCACCGTGATGGCCTTCTCGACCGCGTCCAGCAACGCCACCCTGCCGACCGCGCTGCGCGTGGCCGACCAGATGGGCCTGCCGCAGAAGGTCTCGCGCTTCGTGCTGACCGTGGGCGCCACCGCCAACCAGAACGGCACCGCGCTGTTCGAGGGCGTGACGGTGATCTTCCTGGCGCAGTTCTTCGGCGTGGACCTGAGCATCGGCCAGCAGTTCATGGTGATGGCGGTCTGCATCCTGGGCGGCATCGGCACCGCCGGCGTGCCCTCCGGCTCGCTGCCGGTGGTGGCCATGATCTGCGCCATGGTCGGCGTGAACCCGCTGGGCATCGGCCTGATCCTGGGCGTGAACCACTTCCTGGACATGTGCCGTACCGCGCTGAACGTCACCGGCGATCTGGCCCTGACCACCCTGGTGGCCAAGGGCGAGGTGGACGATGGCCCGGTCGTGGCCACGGTGGCCCCGGCCCCCGCGCCGGCCCCGCGCGACTGAGCCTGCACAGGCCCGAGCTGCCCTGACGCCCCGCCCAGTGCGGGGCGTCGTCGTTAAGGGCCTGGCCTGTCTTCGGCCTGACCCCGTCCATCACCTGTGGGACAATGGGCTGCCCGCAGCTCCGCGGGAGCCTCCCGACTCCGACAGAACCATGACGCAGCCTACCCGCCGCCAGTTGGCCAACGCCATCCGCTTCCTTGCCGCTGATGCGGTCGAAACCGCCAAGTCCGGTCATCCCGGCATGCCGATGGGCATGGCCGACATCGCCGAAGTGCTCTG
The DNA here is from genome assembly GCF_030128875.1 of Stenotrophomonas sp. BIO128-Bstrain. Classification (NCBI taxonomy): domain Bacteria; kingdom Pseudomonadati; phylum Pseudomonadota; class Gammaproteobacteria; order Lysobacterales; family Lysobacteraceae; genus Stenotrophomonas; species Stenotrophomonas sp. BIO128-Bstrain. Next base: position 246,569 of record NZ_CP124620.1, read on the forward strand.
GAACGACTATCTCCGTCACAACCCGAAGAATCCCAAGTGGTTCAACCGCGACCGCTTCGTGCTGTCCAACGGCCACGGCTCGATGCTGCAGTACGCGCTGCTGCACCTGAGCGGCTACGACCTGCCGATCGAGCAGCTCAAGCAGTTCCGCCAGCTGGGCAGCAAGACCGCCGGCCACCCCGAGCACCATGAAACCCCCGGCGTGGAGACGACCACCGGTCCGCTGGGTCAGGGTCTGGCCAACGCCGTGGGCTTCGCCCTGGCCGAGAAGCTGCTGGCGCAGCGCTACAACCGCCCGGAACACGAGATCGTCGACCACCGCACCTGGGTGTTCCTGGGCGACGGCTGCCTGATGGAAGGCATCTCGCATGAAGCCGCCTCGCTGGCCGGCACCTGGGGCCTGTCCAAGCTGGTCTGCTTCTGGGACGACAACCACATCTCCATCGACGGCAACACCGATGGCTGGTTCACCGACAACACCCCCGAGCGTTTCGAGGCCTATGGCTGGAACGTGGTGCGCGGCGTCGATGGCCACGACCCGGAGAGCATCAAGTCCGCCATCGACAGCGCGCTGTCGCAGTTCGACAAGCCGACCCTGATCTGCTGCCGCACCACGATTGGTTTTGGTTCGCCGAACAAGGCCGGCAAGGAATCCAGCCACGGCGCCCCGCTCGGCAAGGATGAGCTGGAAGCGACCCGCAAGCAGCTGGGCTGGCCGTACGGCCCGTTCGAGATTCCCGAAGAGATCTACGCCGGCTGGCGTGCCGGCGGTACCGGCACCCTGCGCCAGGCCGAGTGGGAGCAGCAGTTCGACAAGTACGCCGCGCAGTACCCGGCCGAAGCCGATGAGCTGATCCGTCGTTCGCACGGCGAGCTGCCGGCCGATTTCATCGCCAAGGCCGATGCCTACATCGCCCAGGTCCAGGCCGACGGCCAGACCATCGCCTCGCGCAAGGCCTCGCAGCTGGCGATCGAAGCGTTCGCGCCGCTGCTGCCGGAACTGGTGGGGGGTTCGGCCGATCTGGCGCACTCCAACCTGACCCTGTGGAAGGCCAGCAAGTCGGTCGCCACAGATGACCCGAACGCCAACTACGTCTATTACGGCGTGCGCGAGTTCGGCATGACCGCGATCGCCAACGGCCTGGCCCTGCATGGCGGGTTCATTCCGTTCGACGCCACCTTCCTGGTGTTCAGCGATTACGCCCGCAACGGCGTGCGCATGAGCGCGCTGATCCCGGCCCACGCGATCCACGTGTACACGCACGATTCGATCGGCCTCGGCGAAGACGGCCCGACCCACCAGCCGGTGGAACACCTGGCCTCGCTGCGCTACATCCCCAACAACGATGTGTGGCGCCCGTGCGATGCGGTCGAGTCGGCGGTCAGCTGGAAGTCGGCGATCACCCGCAAGGATGGTCCGAGCTGCCTGGTCTTCAGCCGCCAGAATCTGCCGCACCAGCCGCGCAGCACCGAACAGGTCGCCCAGATCGCGCGCGGTGGCTACGTGCTGGCCGACGCCGAAGGCGGCGTGCCGGACGTGATCCTGATCGGCACCGGTTCGGAAGTGGGCCTGGCCGTGACCGCCAAGGCGGAACTGGATGCCGCCGGCATCAAGACCCGCGTGGTGTCGATGCCGTCGACCGACGTGTTCGAGCGCCAGGACGCCGCCTACCGCGAGTCCGTGCTGCCCAATGCCGTGCGCAACCGCGTGGCCGTGGAAGCCGGCGTCACCGGTTTCTGGCGCCAGTACGTGGGCCTGGACGGTGCGGTGGTGGGTATCGACACCTTCGGTGCCTCGGCCCCGGCCGAAGCGCTGTACAAGCACTTCGGGATCACCGCCGAGCACGTCGTGGCCGCGGCCAAGGCGCAGCTGGCGAACTGATGGCGGTGCCGGGCGCTGCCCGGTAGCTGCAACGCGAAAGGCCGGGGACATTCCCCGGCCTTTTCGTTTGTTGAAGGGCAAACACCACGCCATCCTTGATCGAAGGTAGATCCACGCCATGCGTGGATGCTGTTGGCGCAACCCTCGACCATGGCTGACGCGTGATCCCCACGCATCCACGCATGGCGTGGATCTACATCACCCGGCTGCCGTGCGCGCCAATCCCAAGCGCACCAACCGCGCCTCGATGCGTTCGCCGAACGTCTTCGGTGCTTCCAGCCCCATCCGCTGCAGATAGGCCTGGTCGCCATCGCCGGCCGGTTGCGTCAGCGCAGCCAGCACCGTGCGCAGCTTGGCCATCGGTGTCTGCGTGTTCTGCTTGAGCCAGCCCAGCGCCTTGACCAGATGCTGCTCGACTTCGGTGAAATCACTGCCCAGCGGATAGTCCGGCAGCAGGCCGGACTGGCGGAATGGCGCCAGTGCTGCGCTGACCTCGGCCGCGGTGTTGCGCCGCCCATCGTCGGGCGCAGTGAACCCGGCGGCCAGCTTTTTCGAGGCTTTCGCTTTGTCCTGCAAGGCGGCCTGGAACTGCGCATCGGTGATCGCAGCCATGGCGATCACGCAGTCCTCGTCGGTCATGTTGCGCAGGTCGGCGATGCCGTACTCATTGATGTAGAGGTCGCGCAGATGCCGCGGAATCGTGGTGTGCCCGTAGTTCCAGCGCACGTTGGACTGCAGCGTGCCCTTGTCCTCGCGGGTGGCACGGAAGATCAGCGCGCTGCGGGCGCCGGGCAGAGCATGGGCCATCGCCACGAAGTTGTACTGGCCGCCGACGCCGGAGACCACACGGCCGTCGTCCAGCGCATCGGAAGCGGCCGCGCCGAGCGCAGTGGCCATCATGCAGGAGTTGAAGAAGCGCGCATCGCGGCGCTGCATCCGCTCCAGCGTTTCATCGCCGCCGTAAAGCTGGTTGATCTCGCTGATGCGGCGCATGCCGATCGCGCTGCGCTCCTCCTCGGGCAGGTCGCGCAGCCACTGGTAGAACTCCGGCGAGCCCAGGTAGAACGCGCCGTGCAGATACTCGCCCTCGGCCTCGAGCGTGGCGTAGTCGGTGGTCCAGGCGGTGCCGTTCTCGATCCGCTGCAGCATCGCCAGATCGTCGTGCACCTTGCGCCGGATCACCCCGGTCTGGACCAGCCGGCGGAAGCCCTCGTTGAGCATCTCACTGCAACCGTACAGACCGATCTCGAACGGCTCCAGGCCACCGCACTCAAGGACGGTGGGGTTGCTGGCCAGGCCGGGATCGAGCGCCTGCAGGATCTGCCGGTAGCGGGCGTTGTCGGTATGCCGCAGCACCAGCGCATGGCTGAGCGCATCGGCCAGCGTACCGATGCCGATCTGCAGCGTGCCGCCATCGCGCACCAGCGTGCTGGCGTACAGGCCGATCGCATAGTCGGCATCGCTCACCGGTTGCCGCGGCAGGCCGAACAGGTCCGGGTAGGGCCCCGGTGGCGTGATCACCAGATCGAAGAACGACACATCCACCGTGGCCGAACCGGCCAGGTAGGGCAGCTGTGGATCGATCTCGGCGATCATCAACGGGCGTGGCAGCCCGCGCGCGACCATCGCATCCAGCGTGTCCTGGGTGATGTCGTTGTTGCACGACAGCGACAGGCGCCGGTCGTTCGCGCGCATCGCCACTTTCTGCACGATCGCATGCGGCGCGCGCTGCGCCACCGCATCGGCGGCATGGGTGTAGTTGAGGCTGGTGTAGCTGCGCTGCGCCTGCGAAGAATTGAGCAGCGCACCGGACTGCATGTAGAACTCTTCCACCTGCACATGCGCCGGCAGCTGGTCGCGCATCATGGCATCGGCGTAGGCCAGGCGCGGGAACTCCGCACCGAAATGACGCTCGGCGAAGGGCGTCATGAAGCGCGCTTCCAGCCCGGCACCGCCACGCGGCGGATTCAGCGACAGCGCGGTATACAGCTGCAGCGGCCGCGAGGCATCGTGTTCAACACGGGCATACAGCGCGTTGAGCAGCCGGTGCGGCTTGCCCAGTGCGAGCGGGGCGCCGATGCGCAGGGGGCCATCGACCCGCTGCAGCAGCCACTCGACGGCGGCGTCCAGGTCGGTCAGGTGTTCGGTCATGCGGCGCTATCCTGCGAAATCATGCGGGTCATTACAGCATTTCCGGTTTGAACAGACGGCGACGCGAGACTTCATCGCCGGAAAGCATGAACTGGCCATCGCCGCGGTAATGCACCGTGCGCGGCACTTTCGGGGAGCGCGCGACGTGCGCTTTGACGACCTCCCAGATGAACAGGCCATGCCGTTTGATCTGGCTGCGGTCTGCCAGCCGGCACTCGAAGCTGGCGTGGCACTGGGCGATCAAGGGGGCGGCGACCTCCGTGGCGGCCACCGCCTCCAGGCCGAAGTGGTCGAACTTGTCGATCTCCGCGCCGCTGCTGTTGCCGATGCCCACCACCGTATCGAGCATCTCGGCGGTGGGCACATTGATGACGCATTCGCCACTGCGGCGGATCAGCTCGAAGCTGTGGTTGCCGCTGGAGATCATCGTTGCCAGCCGTGAGGGCGTGAACTCCAGCACCATGTGCCAGCCCAGGGTCATGATGTTGCGCTGGCCTTTCCAGGCCGAGCTGATCAGCACGATCGGGCCCGGCTCCAGGAAGCGGCGCACATCGTCGACCGGGTAGTCGAATTTTCGGTAGCGTCTCATCGAGGGCTCCGTGGGGCGTGCGCAGATGCTGGCAGCGGCTGCATGAACCGGCTGTCGAAGGGTTGACACCCAGGTTGATTACGGGCGTAATCGATCTGTCGATTACGGGTGTAAATGATGAGCCAGATCAGTGAAGCCGAAGCGGTGGTGATGGAGGTGTTGTGGCGCAGCCATCCGCTGGGCGCTGACGAGGTGGTGACCGCGCTGGCCAGCCGCGACTGGGCCGAGCCCACCATCAAGACCCTGCTCAACCGGCTGCTGACCAAGGGCGCGATCAGCGCCAGCCGCGATGGGCGTCGCTATCTGTACTCGCCGGTGCTGCAGCGCCAGGCCTGGGTGGCCGAGCAGAGCGAGGGCTTCCTGGACCGGGTCTTCGACGGTCGCGTCGCGCCGCTGGTGGCGCACTTCAGCCAGCGCGGGGAGCTGAGCGCGCAGGACATCGCCGAGCTGAAGCAGCTGATCCGGGAGCTGGGCCATGACTGAGCTGCTTGATGGACTGCTGCAGGCCAGCGTGTGGCTGTCGCTGGCGACGCTGGTGCTGGCCGCGGCCAGGCCGCTGCTGCTGCGCCTCGGAGGCGCAGCGCTGGCCTACCGCAGCTGGTGGTTGCTGCCGTTGATGCTGGTCGCGCCATACCTGCCACTGCCACGGCTGCCGATGACTGAAACGGACCCGGTCATGGTCATGGCTTCGGCCCTGCGCGCGCCGGCCGTTCCCACCGACGCCTCGCAGTGGCCGCTACTGCTGTTGACGGTGTGGTTGGTGGGCGCGGTAGCGGTGGCCTGCGTCAGCTGGCGCGCGCAGCGCCGCTTCGAGCACGCACTGGGCGTGCTCCAGCCGCGCATGGATGGCAGCTGGCAGGCCAGTGGCGATCCCGGCCTGCCGGCGCTGGTCGGCCTGTGGCAGCCGCGCATCGTGGTGAGCCCGGACTTCGAGCAGCGATTCAGCCCGGCCGAGCAGGAGCTGATCCTGCGCCATGAGCACAGCCATCGCCGCCATGGCGATCCCTGGGCAAACGCCACGCTGGCCGCGCTGCGGTGCGTGTTCTGGTTCCACCCGTTGCTGCCGTGGGCGGCGCGCCGGTTCCTGCGTGACCAGGAACTGGCCTGCGACGCCCGCACGGTCGATCCGCATCCGGCACTGCGCCGGCTCTACGCCAACGCGCTGCTCAAGGCGCAGTTGGTCCACCCGGTTGCACCGATGGCCTGCCACTGGCGCAGCCAACCGATGTTGAAGGAGCGGATTGCCATGTTGAAGGAACACAAGCGGAAGACATTGCCGTGGTTGACCGGGCAGGTGCTGGTGGTCGGGATGTGCGTGGGTCTGGGCACGGTGGCCTGGGCGGGCCAGGGCACCGCGGTCGCCGCTGATCGCGATGCGATCGCGCACAAGATGCCGCCGCCGTCCTACCCGAAAACGGCGGCCGAGCAGCGCATCGTCGGCAAGGTTGTGGTCAGGGTGGACGTGGATACCGAAGGCAGGGCGACCAATGTGCGCGTACTTCAGGCGAGCCCGGCGGGTGTATTCGACGACGCGACGGTCGCTGCCGCGAAACAGTGGACGTTCGAACCGGCGATCCGGAATGGCAAGGCGGTGGCCTCGGCGCTGAAGATTCCGGTCACCTACGCCATGGATGATGAGGTGCCAACGCCATGAGGCAGTCATCCGTCCTGGCAGTGGCGGCGCTGTTGATGGCTGGCTGTGCCACCCATGAGACGCTTACGTCAGTGGACACGCGGGCGGAGAACGTGGGTCACCAGCGCTTGGATCCGACCACCGGCACGGGGGCTGCGCAGGTGGCGAGCTACCAGCTGAAGGCTGCGGAGGGTTACCGGATGCCGCAACTGAATGCAGGTCCGGACCCCGTGCTGGGCGATCGCGATCCGCGCAGTGAGCTTGCGCCCACGACGGTGTGCCTGCAGTTGGTCATCGATGCGCAGGGTCGCGTGGAGCGAAGTCTGCCGGTGCAGGACCGCGACGAATGCACCGCTGGCAATGCCCCTGAGAATGCGCCGTTGCTGCAGTCCGCGCAGGATGCGGTGGCGGCCTGGCAGTACGTGCCCGCAGCGGTGTGTCACTTCGCGGAGGGGAAGGTTCCAGCGGATCGGGGCGATTGCAACGGTGCCGCGCGCATCGAACCCGTGCCGGTGAGCCTGCTGTATGCCTTCACCTTCGAAATCGTGAAAGGCAAGGCGACCGTGCGCAGCGGGACGCCGGCGAAGTAGCGAAGCAGTGCGCCCACGACGCGGTGAGATACCTATCCGCCGCGAACGGCACCGCCCTGGATGTTCGCTTTCACCGAGGGTTCCATCAATTTGGGCTCGGCCAGCGTGGCATCGCGTGCCTGGCGCGTGGCGACGAACTCGGCTTCGCTGACGCCGTCATGCAGGTGGATGTTGTGTGCGCGCTGCGCGCCGATGGTGGTTTCGTTGGCGACCTCGCGGCCACCGGGGCCGTAGTCGTGACAGATGAACACACGGGTTGCGTCCGGCAATGCCAGCAAGCGCTGGATCGAACGGTACAGCTGCGCCGCATCGCCGCCCGGGAAGTCACAGCGTGCGGTGCCGCCGTCGGGCATGAACAGCGAATCGCCGGTGAACAGCGCATCGCCGATCCGATAGGCGACGCTGTCGCTGGTATGGCCCGGGACCGCGATCACCTCGGCGTCGATATGACCGAGCGTGAAGCGTTCGCCATCGGCGAACAGATGATCGAACTGCGAGCCGTCGGTCGGCACATCCAGCGCGTAACGGGGCGCGAAGGTGCGCTGCACCTGCACGATGCCCGCGCCCATGGCCAGGGTCGCTTCCGGCCATTGGCGCTTGAGCCAGCGCCCGGCGCTGACGTGGTCGGCGTGGGCATGGGTATCCAGCAGCCAGCGCACCTGCAGACCGTGCTCGCGCACATGGGCCAGCAGCGGCTGCAGCGGCCCGGCACCGAGCGCGTCGGTGTCCGGGTCGTAATCCAGCACGGGATCGATCACCGCTGCCTGCAACGTCGCCGGGTCATGCACCACATAGCTGAACGTGTGACTGTCCGGGTGGAAGAAACTGGCGACGTGCAGTGACATGGTGCGGACCTCAGCGTTTGCCCAGGGTGTCGTTGAGCAGCACCGCCAGACGTTCACCGGCCAGGCGCAGCTCGCGCTCGGCGACCGGGCGATAGGTCGCCGCATAGCTGGGGTCCAGCGTACGCTTGTCCGGGTAAACGCCAGGTGCAATGGCGATCCGGCAGCTGGCTTCGGCCCACTGCACTGCATCCGCATCGATGTTGGAGCGCGTTGCGAACGCCGGCTTGGGCAGGGCCAGCAGGCGCTTGAGGTACTGGTCGTCATCCAGCGTCTGCTCGTTCAGCATGCCGCTGTCCCACAGCGAGTGCAGGTTGGTACCGCGGTTGTTGAACTGCACCTGGAAATCGTTGCCACCTTTGTCGTGGCCGTAGCCGGCATGCATCGGCTGGTGGATGTCGCCAGCGAAATGCACGACGAATTTCAGTGCCTGCGCACGCTCGGCGTCGGATTTGCTGCGGTCGCCCAGAATCGCGGTCTGCGCCTTCAGCGCCTCGACCACGCAGTTGCCGTTCCTGCAGTGCTTCTGCACTTCATAGTGGCAATCATCCTCGCCGATATTGACGTAATGCCAGCCGGCCGAGCGCTTGCCCAGGCCGGGGTCCTTGGCGCGCAGCTGATCGGCCCACGGGGCGATGCCATGCAGTGTCGGATCCGGCTCGGCGGCAAGCAGACGGTCCACCTCGGCCTGGGCCTGCGGGGTCAGCCGGGTCTCGGCGATCCGCGCCACCAGGCGGTGGCCTTGCGCGCCCCAGGCCAGGGCATCGGTGGAAACAAGGGTGAGGGCCAGCGCGAGCGCGGTGGCCGGGAGCAGGGAAGACATTTTCATCCGCGGCATTCTAGCGGGCTGGCCACGCGCGGGCTTGCCGCGATCTGGCCGGCTGCAGTGCCGCTCGGGTTCGGCTAGGCTCGGCGGGTGCCCGGCATCGGGCGGACGCAGGAGCGACCCCATGGCCCACATCGTTGGCCTGATCGGCGGCATGAGCTGGGAAAGCTCGGCCCACTATTACCGCCTGATCAACGAGCAGGTGCGCGACACGCTGGGCCGGCTGCATTCCGGGCGGATCCTGCTGTGGTCGTTCGATTTCGCCGAGATCGAGGCGCTGCAGCATGCCGGCGACTGGGACAGTGCCACGCAGCGGATGATCGATGCGGCCCAACGCCTGCAGGGCGCCGGAGCCACCGCCATCGTGATCTGCACCAACACCATGCACCGCATGGCGGATGCGGTGCAGGCGGCGATCGCGATTCCGCTGCTGCACATCGCCGACCCGACGGCCGAAGCGATCAAGGGCGCCGGGTTGCGGCGCATTGGCCTGCTCGGCACCGCGTTCACGATGGAACACGATTTCTACAAGGGTCGGCTCACGCACGCGCATGGCCTGGAGGTACTGGTCCCGGAGCCCGACGACCGCGCGGCGGTGCACCGGATCATCTATGAGGAGCTGGTGCAGGGGCAGGTGCTGCCGGCATCGCGCGAGAGGTATCGCGCGGTCATGCAGCGGCTGGTGGATCGCGGCGCGCAGGGCATCATCCTGGGCTGCACGGAGATCATGCTGCTGGTCGGCGCGCAGGATGCAACGGTGCCGGTGTTCGATACGACCACGCTGCATGCGCAGGCCGCGGCCCGGCATCTGCTTTCCGCAGCGTAACCGCGAGGGTCACGCCCCGCAGTGCCCCCCCTGACCGCCGCGCCTGTCCAAAAAAAAACCCCGGCCGAAGCCGGGGAAACTGTCTTGCTGCGAGGGTGTTGCCTGGTTGGGTTCTGATCCGCCGATCAGAACTTGAACACGTACGACACGCCGTAGGCGAGCGGGTCGATGTTGACGGTGCCGATCTTTTCGCCATCGAGCTTGACCTTGCTGTCGATGTCCATCCAGCGCACATCGACGCGCAGCGAGCCCTTGTCATTGATCGCGAAATCCACGCCGGCATGGGCGGCCAGGCCCCAGGAGTCCTCCATCTTCAGCTTGCTGCCGGCCAGCGCGCCGCCGGTCTTCTCGCTGAAGAAGGTGGTGTAGTTGATGCCGGCGCCCAGGAACGGGGACACCTTGCCCTTGCTGTTGAAGTGATACTGCAGCGACACCACCGGCGGCAGGTGCTTGGTGCTGCCCACGTTGCCCAGGCCGGCGATGTTGATGTCGTGCTTGAACGGCAGCGCGGCCAGCAGCTCGATGCCGAGGTTGTCGGCAATGAAGTACTCACCGGTGATGGTCGGCTTGATGTCGTTGTCGACATCGACCTTCAGCGTGCCGCCGGCCAGCGAACCGTTGTTGGACTTCGGGGCGACCTGGTGCACGCCGGCACCGATCGTCCAGTCGCCCTTGGACTGGGCCATGGCCGGGGCGGCGGCCAGCGCCAGGGCGGCGGCCAGGCTGGTGAGCAGGAGGGGGGAGGTCTTGCGCATGAGACGGTCTCGTGGCGGGTTGGAATGGCGCCAGTTTTGCCGCCCGCGCGGTTGCGCGCCTTGATCCGGATCAATCCGGGTATTTGCCGTTGTAACCGGTTCCCATTCGGCTTGCGCGGGCCTGCCCGGGTCTGGCCCTGCTAGAATGAACACCCCTTTCCATCGGCGCCGCACCGTCGCGGCTGCAGGAGCTTGTGAACATGGCAATCAAGGTTGGCATCAACGGTTTCGGTCGCATCGGGCGCAACGTGCTGCGTTCGGCCGTGCTGAACTTCGGCAATGACATCGAAATCGTCGCCATCAACGATCTGCTGGAGCCGGATTACCTGGCGTACATGCTGAAGTACGACTCCGTGCATGGCCGCTTCAAGGCTGACGTGGCAGTCTCCGGCAACGACCTGCTGGTCAACGGCAAGAAGATCCGCCTGACCCAGGAGCGCGATCCGGCCAACCTGAAGTGGGACGAGGTCGGCGTGGACGTCGTCATCGAATCCACCGGCCTGTTCCTGACCAAGGAAACCGCGCAGAAGCACATCGACGCGGGTGCCAAGAAGGTGATCCTGTCGGCACCGTCGAAGGACGACACCCCGATGTTCGTGTTCGGTGTGAACGACAAGACCTACGCCGGCCAGGCGATCGTCTCCAACGCCTCGTGCACCACCAACTGCCTGGCCCCGCTGGCCAAGGTCATCAACGACAAGTGGGGCATCAAGCGTGGCCTGATGACCACCGTGCACGCCGCGACCGCCACCCAGAAGACCGTCGATGGCCCGTCCAACAAGGACTGGCGCGGTGGCCGTGGCATCCTGGAAAACATCATTCCGTCCTCCACCGGTGCGGCCAAGGCCGTCGGCGTGGTGATCCCGGAATTGAACAAGAAGCTGACCGGCATGAGCTTCCGCGTGCCGACCTCGGACGTGTCGGTGGTCGATCTGACCGTCGAGCTGGAGAAGGAAGCCACCTACGCCGAGATCTGCGCTGAAGTGAAGGCACAGAGCGAAGGCGCGTTGAAGGGCATCCTGGGCTACACCGAAGACAAGGTCGTGGCGACCGACTTCCGCGGTGAGACCCACACCTCGGTGTTCGATGCCGATGCCGGTATCGCGCTGGACGGCACCTTCGTCAAGCTGGTGTCCTGGTACGACAACGAGTGGGGCTACTCCAACAAGTGCCTGGAAATGGTCAAGGTCGTCGCGGCGTAAGCCAGCGCGTCCCCTGCGTCATTCCACAGACCCCGGCCCCGTGCCGGGGTCTGTCGTTTCAGGCAGGCGCTGCGGGGCGTTGATCCCGCGCCTGCCGCCGATCCATTAGCATGGCCCGCGTGCCGCCGGCACTGTGCCTACCGGGTACAGCCGTGGCGACCTCTTGAGGATGGCCTGGAATGGAAGCTCTGATTGTCCTGCTGGTGCTGGTACTGCTGGCGATCCCGCTGCTGCTGATCGTGGCGCTGGTGATGATCGCCGGCCTGCGCCGACGCGTCGCCGCGCTGGAGCAGCGCGCCGCCGGGGCCGCCTGGGAGGCTGCGCCGGCGCCGGCGCCGGCGGAGCGGGAAACGTCGCTGCACTGGACCGACCTGGCATCGGTCGACACCGTCGGCGCCGCGAGGGCCACCTCTGCGCCTGTCTCCACGACGGCCGCCGAGGCGCTGGAGCCGAGGATCGAACCGGTGATCGACGTGGCGCAACCGCCGCCATTGCCGCCCCCGCCCGCGCAGCCGGTCGCCCCGCCCGAACCGCAGGGCCCTGGCATCGGCGAGCGGCTTGTCGGCACCCTCAAACAGTGGTTCACCGAAGGCAATGTGCCGGTCAAGATCGGCATGCTGGTGCTGCTGGCCGGCGTGGCCGCACTGCTCAAGTACGCCAGCGACCAGGGCTGGTTGAATGCACCGATCGAGCTGCGCCTGGCCGCCATCGCCGTGGCGGCGCTGGCCGGGCTGGTGTTCGGCTGGGTGCAGCGCGATACCCGGCGCATGTTCGCGCTGGCATTGCAGGGCGGGGCGATCGGCATCCTGTTGCTGACCATTTTCGCCGCGTTCAAACGCTATGACCTGATGCCTGCCGCGCCCGCTTTCGTGCTCAGCGTGTTGCTGATCGCCGGCATGGGCGTGCTGGCGGTGGTGCAGAACTCGCGCACGCTGGCCGTGCTCGGCATCCTGGCCGGCTTCATGGCGCCGATCTGGCTGTCCACCGGCAGCGGCAACCATGTCGCGCTGTTCTCGTATTACGCCGTGCTCAATGCAGCGATCCTGGCGATTGCCTGGTGGCGCCCGTGGCGCGCCCTGAACCTGCTCGGTTTCGCCTTCACCTTCGGCATCGGGACGGCCTGGGGCGTGCTCCAGTACAGCGCGGACAAGTTCGCCAGCACCGAGCCGTTCCTGCTGCTGTTCTTCGCCTTCTATCTGCTGATCCCGATCCTGTATGCGCGCCGGCAGAGTGCGGAAAAGCGCGACCTGATCGATGGCAGCCTGGTGTTCGGCACGCCGCTGATCGCCTTCTCGCTGCAGGCCGGCCTGCTGCATGACGACCGCCTGCTGCTGGCGTTGTGCTCGCTGGCACTGGCTGCGTTGTATGCAGGCCTGGCGTGGGCGCTGATCAAGCGTGAGCGCTACGCTGCGCTCGGCCAGTCGCACGCGGTACTCGCAGTCGGCTTCGCCACGTTGGCGGTGCCGCTGGCGCTGTCTGCACGCGCCACCGCCAGTGTGTTCGCACTGGAAGGTGCCGCGCTGGCCTGGCTGGGCCTGCGCCAGCAACGCTGGCTGCCACAGGTCACCGGGGCAGTGCTGACCCTGGGGGCCGCGTTCGGCTTCGTCGTGGGCGCGGACTACTGGCACCTGGATGCCACCGCCATCGCCAACCCGACCTTCATGAGTGGCTTGCTGCTGGCGCTGGCCGGTTTTGCGGCGGCCTTCAGCTACCGCCGCGCGCAGCGCGAAGCGCCGGCCATCGTGTACTACCTGTGGGGCCTGCTGTGGTGGCTGGGCAGCCTCAGTCACGAGATCCTGCGCTTCGTCACCCACCGCAACGAGCCTGATGCACTGCTGATCGCCGCAGCCGTGACCGGTTGGCTGGCCGCCGAGATGCATCGCCGCTGGCCGGCGCGTGCGCTGGTGCTGACCACGCTGGCGATGGTGCTGGCCGCCTTCCCGTTGGCGCTGTGGCAGGCCGATGTACATGACCAACCGTTCGCCGGCTATGGCGCGCTGGCCTGGGCGGTGTTCGCGCTGCTGGGCGTGCGCAGCCTGTGGTGCCTGCGCGGGGGCGACGACCGCACCTCGCTGGCGGCGCAGTTCCTGTGGTGGCTGCTGTGGCCGTCGGTGGTGTCGCTGGCCAGCCTGTGGCTGGCCGATCGCTTCGCGCTGGCGCAGGGCTGGGGCCTGGCCCTGATGCTGTTGCCGTGGCTGCTGGTCACGGTGGTCGCGTTGTTGCGCTGGCGCTGGCTGACGGTGCCGCTGGGCGAGCGCTTCGACCCGATGCGTACGCCGCTGCAGATCACCTTGTTCGCCGTGCTGGGCGTGAGCTGGGCCGGCCTGTTGCTGGTTCCGGCCGGCGCCGCGCCGTTGCCGTGGCTGCCGCTGCTCAACCCGGTGGAGCTGGCGCAGCTGGCGGTGCTGGTGCTGGCCGCGCGCTGGCTGTGGTCCGCGCACGCGCCCAACGGCCTGCGCGCCCTCCGCATTCCGCTGCTGGCCATTGCCGGCTTCGTCGCGCTGACCAGCATCACCCTGCATGCCGTGCATCACTGGGGCGGGGTGCCGTGGAACGAACGCCTGTGGTCCTCCACCCTGGCCCAGACCAGCCTGACCGTGGTGTGGAGCGTGCTCGGCGTGATCAGCTGGGTATGGGGCTCGCGCCGCGGGCAGCGCGCGCTGTGGCTGGTCGGTGCGGTGCTGATGGGCGTCGTGCTGGCGAAGCTGGTGCTGATCGACCGGCAGCACCTGGGCAACCTGCTCGGCATTTCTTCCTTCATCGCCTACGGCCTGCTGTGCACGGTCGTGGGCTATCTGGCACCGGCGCCGCCCCGCGCGCCGGACCCTGCCGTGGAGCCGCACCCTTGAAGACCTTCCGCACGCTGATCCTCCTTGCCGCATTCGCACTGCCGGCGCTGGCGCAGACGGCCGATGACCGCCAGGCGTACCGCCAGCAATGGCCGCTGCAGCTCGCGCAACCCCAGGCCGGTGCATACCGCTTGACGCTGGACGACGGGGTGTACCGCACCGCGGTGTCGCCGCGCCTGGCCGATGTGCAGGTGTTCAATGCACAAGGTCAGGCACTGCCCTCGGCGTTGCTCGCGGCCGACCAGCCGCTGGCCCAGGCACCGCAATGGCAGACGCTGTCCTGGTTCCCGCTGCCCCCCATGGCGGGCACCTCCGGCGATGACCTGCAGTTGCTCACCGAACGCAACACCGATGGCAGCGTGCGCCGGGTGGAAGCGCGCCTGGGGCGGGGTGGGGCGGCCGGGCAACCGGCGGGCTGGCTGATCGATGCCAGTGCGCTCAAGACCGGGGTGCAGGCACTGCGCCTGGATTGGCAGGCCCAGGCGCCCCTGCAGGCGCGCGTGCGGGTGGAAATGAGCAACGACCTGCGCGACTGGCTGCGCATCGCCGACGATGTGCCGCTGGTCGACCTGCAGCACGAAGGCCGCCGCCTGCAGCAGCGCCGCATCGAGATCGCGCGCCAGGCCAGGTATTTCCGGATCCTGCCGATCGGCGCGGATGCGTTGCCGGCGCTGTCCACCGTGCAGGCCGAGCTGGTGCCGACCGCGCAGGCGATCGCATGGCGCTGGCAATCGTTGAGCGGTACCGCCGGCAAGCCGGGCGAGTTTGAATATCAACTCGATGGGCGCTTCCCGATCGCGCAGGCCGACATCGCCACCGCCGACAACAGCGTGGTGCAGTGGACGCTGTTGAGCCGCGATGACGCCGACCAGCCATGGCAGGTGCGCGCAGGCCCGTGGGTGGCCTATCAGCTGCAGGACGCCGCCGACCGCCGCCAATCCCAGACCCAGCCGCTGACGCGCAGCACGCGCGATCGTTACTGGAAACTGATCGCGGGCCAGCCGCAGTCGATGCCGGCGCCAACGCTCAAGCTCGGTTACCAGCCTGAAACGCTGGTGTTCCTCAGCCAGGGCGAGCCGCCGTATACGGTGGCCGCCGGCAGCGTGCGCGCCGAGCGCCAGGATGCGCCGGTCGCCACCGTGATCGCCCAACTGCGCCAACAGCATGGCGCGCAGTGGCAGCCGGCACAGGCCACCGTGCACGGCGCACCGGAAGTGCTCGCCGGCGATGCTGCGCTGGCACCGCAGCGCGACTGGAAGCAGTGGCTGCTGTGGGCCCTGCTGGTGATCGGCGTGCTGATCGTCGGCGGGTTCGCGCTCAGCCTGCTGCGCCAGCCACACCGGAACGGGTAGGTACCGATCGTTGGTCGGTACGGCCTGTCCGCGCGCGACGACCAACACTCGCCACTGCGCCTTTCTCACTGGATTTGCGATGCACCGCGCCAGCCGGGACAATGACGGTCTGCGCCGCGCGGCGCCTTTCCTTCTTCAGAGCCAAAGAGTTGCTTATGTCCATTGTTCGCATGACCGACCTCGATCTCTCCGGCAAGCGCGTGCTGATCCGCCAGGATCTGAACGTGCCGATCGACAACGGCCAGATCACCTCCGAGCAGCGCATCACCGCCTCGCTGCCGACGCTGAAGCTGGCCCTGGAGAAGGGCGCTGCCGTGATGGTGACCTCGCACCTGGGGCGTCCCAAGGAAGGCGTGTGGAGCGAGGCCGAATCCCTGGCGCCGGTGGCGCTGCGCCTGTCGCAGCTGCTGGGTGTCGAGGTACCGCTGGTGCGCGATTGGGTGGACGGCGTGCAGGTCGCGCCGGGCTCGATCGTGCTGCTGGAAAACTGCCGCATGAATGTGGGCGAGGGCAAGGACGATGAAGCGCTGGCGAAGAAGTACGCCGCGCTCTGCGATGTGTTCGTGATGGATGCCTTCGGCACCGCGCACCGTGCACAGGCCTCCACCCATGGCGTGATCCGCTTCGCTCCGGTCGCTGCCGGCGGCCCGCTGCTGATGGCCGAACTGGACGCGCTGGCCAAGGCGCTGCTTGCCCCGGCCCAGCCGCTGCTGGCGATCGTGGCCGGCAGCAAGGTCAGCACCAAGCTGGAGCTGCTCTCCAGCCTGGTCGGCAAGGTCGACCAGCTGATCGTCGGCGGCGGCATCGCCAACACCTTCATCGCGGCCGCCGGTCATTCGGTCGGCAAGTCGCTGTATGAGCCGGACCTGCTGGACACCGCAAAGAAGATCGTGGCCGATGCCAAGGCGCGTGGCGCCGACATCCCGCTGCCGACCGACGTGGTCGTGGCCAAGCAGTTCCTGCCTGACGCCGAAGCCACGGTGAAGGCCGTCGCCGACGTGGCCGAGGATGACCTGATCCTGGATATCGGCCCGGATACCGCCCAGCACTATGCGGGCCTGATCGCCAAGGCCGGCACCGTGGTCTGGAACGGCCCGGTCGGCGTGTTCGAGTTCGAGGCCTTCAGCCATGGCACCGAAGCGCTGGCCCGTGCCATCGCCGCCTCGCCGGCGTTCTCGATCGCGGGCGGTGGCGACACCCTTGCCGCAGTGGACAAGTACGACATCGCGGGCGAGGTGAGCTACATCTCCACTGGTGGCGGCGCCTTCCTGGAGTTCCTGGAAGGCAAGACCCTGCCGGCCGTCGCCGCGCTGGAGGCCCGCGGCTCGTGAGCCGCGATGTGCTGTTCTTCGACCTCGACGGCACGCTGATCGACTCGGCCGTCGGGATCACCCAGTGCGTGGCGCATGCGCTCACGCAGATGGGCCGGCCGGTCCCGCCGCAGGCCGAGCTGCGGCGATGGATCGGGCCGTCGCTGCGGACCAGCTTCGCGCCGTTGTTCACTGACCCGGCCCAGGTCGAGCAGGCGGTGACGTACTACCGCGAGCGCTTCGACGTGGTCGGCTGGCGCGAGCATGAGGTCTACCCGCGGATCGGCCAGGTCGTGCAGGCGTTGAAGGATCGCGGCCACCGGCTGGCGATCGTCACCGCCAAGAACGAGCCGCACGCGCGGCGCATCGTCGAGCACCTGCCGTTCGGCGACTGCTTTGAGGACGTGATCGGGGCCACCCCGGACGGCAGCCGCAGCGAGAAGCCGCAGCTGGTCGCCGAGGCCCTGCACCGGCTGTCGTTGACCCCGGCCCAGTGCTGGATGATCGGCGACCGGCGCATGGATATCGAAGGCGCGCGTCATCACGGCTTGCGCAATATCGGCGTGTTGTGGGGCTTTGGCGGTGCCGAAGAACTCAAGGCGGCCGGTGCGGCGCACCTGGCGCAGGCCCCCGATGAGCTGCTCACGCTGATCGATTGAGGCACCCGGCGGCGTGCCGTACGCCGCCGCATGTCCTGCGCAAAGCCCCGCCGGGGCTGGCGCTGGCCGGCGGGCAGCCAATGCGCTGTCCGCCCGGTCGTCTCGCGCTGTCTGCAGGACAACAGCGAAACCCAACTGCGCCAATGCTGTAAACGTATTCATGGGACGTGAAGGGTGTGCTAATTTCGCTCCTTTAACGGGAGCCCATTAACCATGATTGAGCGTCAGCGTCGCACCAAGATCCTCGCCACCCTCGGACCGGCCACCGACCCGCCGGGCGTGCTGGAGGATCTCTTCCGCGCCGGCGTGAACGTGGTTCGCCTCAACTTCAGCCACGGTGACCCGTCCGGCCAGGCCAAGCGCGCCGCCGATGTGCGTGCCGCGGCCGCCCGCGTGGGCGTGGAAGTGGGCATCCTGGCCGACCTGCCGGGCCCGAAGATCCGCATCGAGCGTTTCGCCGAAGGCAAGATCAAGCTCAAGGCCGGTGACCGCTTCGACCTGGTCGCCTCGCCGAATGCGCCGGCCGGCGACACCACCCAGGTCGGCGTGAGCTACCTGGGCCTGCCGCAGGACGTGACCGCCGGTGACATCCTGCTGCTCGACGATGGCCTGATGCAGCTGCAGGTCACCGAGGTGCAGGGCGAGCGCATCATCAACACCGTGCTCAACGATGGCGTGCTGTCCGACCGCAAGGGCCTGAACAAGCAGGGCGGTGGCCTGTCGCTGGGCGCGCTGACCGAGCGTGACAAAGAACTGATCGGCATCGTGGCCAAGATCGGCGTGGACTTCATCGCCGTTTCGTTCTGCCGCAACGCGCAGGACATGAACGATGCGCGCGAGATCGCCGAGTCGCACGGCTGCTACGCCGCGCTGGTCTCCAAGATCGAGCGCACCGAAGCGATCGACAACCTGGAAGAGATCGTCGACGCCAGTGACGTGGTGATGGTGGCGCGTGGTGATCTGGGCGTGGAAATCGGCGATGCCGAACTCCCGGGCCTGCAGAAGAAGATCATCAAGGCCTCGCTGGCGCAGAACAAGGTGGTGATCACCGCCACCCAGATGCTGCAGTCGATGGTGGAAAGCCCGATCCCGACCCGCGCCGAAGTGCTGGACGTGGCCAACTCGGTCATCGACGGTACCGATGCGGTGATGCTGTCGGCCGAAACCGCCGCCGGCATGTACCCGGTCAAGGCGGTCGAAGCGATGGCCCGCATCTGCCTGGGTGCCGAACGCCAGTTCCAGACCGAGACGGACTTCGGCGCCTCGCCGCGCAACCTGGAACGCGCCGACCAGGCGATCGCCATGGCCACCATGTTCCTGTCCCAGCACGTGGGCGTGCGCGCGATCGTGGCGATGACCGAATCCGGTGGCACCGCGCGTTACCTGTCGCGCTTCCGTGCCTCGGCCCCGGTGTTCGCGGTGACCCGCCATGACGGCGCGCGCCGCCAGATGGCGCTGATGCGCGATGTGTTCCCGATCAACTTCGACAGCCGCGGCCTGACCCCGCGCGAAGCCGCACGCGGCAGCATCCGCCTGCTGTTCGAAGCGAACCAGCTGCAGGGCGGCGACCGCGTGGTCTTCACCAGTGGCGAACACATGGAAACCCATGGCGCCACCAACACGCTGCGCCTGCTGGAAGTGGGCGAAGACGGCCGTGCCAGCGGCCTGGGCGAGCTTTAACCGACCCCCCGCGCAACCCCCGGACCCGCGTGGCTTTACGGCCGCGCGGGTTCGTCGTTTCAGATGGAATCGTTTCCAGATTCCGTGGACGGTCAGTTCACGGGAGGGGGGGTCTATAATTGGCGTTTTCCCGCACCCGCCACAGGAAGTACATGAGCATCGAACAGCTGGCTGAAACCGCACAGGCCATGGTCGCCCCGGGCAAGGGCATCATCGCGATCGACGAATCCACCGGCACCATCGGCAAGCGCTTCGCCAGCGTCGGCCTGGAGAACACCGAGGAGAACCGTCGCGCCTACCGCGAACTGCTGCTCACCACGCCCAAGCTGAACGAGCACATCTCCGGCGCGATCCTGTACGACGAGACCATCCGTCAGTCCACCAAGGACGGCGTCCCGTTCGCCAAGTACATGGCGGCCCAGGGCATCATCCCGGGCATCAAGGTCGACAAGGGCGCCCATGCCCTGGCCGGCTGCCCGGGCGAGCTGGTCACCGAAGGCCTGGACGGCCTGCGTGAGCGCCTGCAGGAGTACTACAAGCTGGGTGCGCGCTTCGCCAAGTGGCGTGCGGTCATCAATATCGGTGAAAGCATCCCCTCGGGCACCTGCATCGAGTCCAACGCCCACGCGCTGGCCCGTTACGCCGCGCTGTGCCAGGAATGTGGCCTGGTGCCGATGGTCGAGCCGGAAGTGATCATGGACGGCGACCACGACATCGAGACCTGCTACGAAGTCACCGAAGCCACCCTGCGTTCGCTGTTCGACGCGCTGTACCAGCAGAACGTGCTGCTGGAAGGCACCATCCTGAAGGCCTCGATGGTCATCTCCGGCAAGGGCTGCGAAGAGCAGGCCGACGTCGAGGAAGTGGCCGAGTCGACCGTGATGTGCCTCAAGAGCACCGTGCCGGCGATCCTGCCGGGCGTGGTGTTCCTGTCTGGTGGCCAGAGCGATGAGCAGTCCACCGCGCATCTGAACGCCATGAACCAGATGGGCAACCTGCCGTGGCCGCTGAGCTTCTCCTACGGCCGCGCGATGCAGCAGGCCGCGCTGAAGCTGTGGGCCAAGGACACCAAGGCCAACGTCGCCAAGGCGCAGCAGACGATCTACGATCGCGCCAAGGAAAACGGCCAGGCCGCCCTGGGCAAGTGGAACGGCTGATTCACGCCTGACCACCGTCAACGAAAACGCCGGCCTTGTGCCGGCGTTTTTGTTTGGGCGGGCCAGTGGTGCGCACATGCACGCGTGGTCTGGCACGATGCGATCCATCTTCGCGTGGATGGATCCCATGGTCGTACGTCTCTGTGTCTCGCTGTGCGTAGTGCCATGGCTGCTGGGGAGCGCACCAGCGTACGCAGTGGCGCCGCGCGGCTTTGATGTACTGCATTACGACGTCGCGCTGGTGCCCGACATCGCCAACAAGCGCGTCACCGGGCAGCAGACGCTGCGGTTCAGAGCCGAGCAGGAACTGCGCGCAGTGACCCTGGACAGCGGTTCGCTCAAAGTGACGGCCGTGATGCAGGGGGATCGCGCGCTGGCCTTCGAGCAGCACGCGGCGAAGGTGCAGATCACGCTGGCCGAACCACTCGCGCGGGGAGCCACCGCCAGCGTGACGATCCGCTATCAGGGCGAACCGCCGTATGGCCTGGAATTCGCGCCCGAGCGCGATGAGGTCTACACGATTTTCTCTACCAGCCAGTGGATGCCCTCGGTGGATGCCCCCGAGGAGCGCGCCACGCTGGACCTGTCCGTGACCCTGCCGGCGGGCCTGCTGGCTGCCGGCACCGGTCGCGCGCTGCCGGTACGCACGCTTCCCGATGGGCGCATCGAACATCGCTGGCAGCTCAAGACGCCGATGCCGGGGTATGTCTATGGCTTCACGGCCGGCCGCTATCAGGAAGCGACGCAGCGCCATGGCGCGACCGGCTTGCGGTTCCTGTCCATGCAGCGGTCGCCCGAGCAGCTGCAGCGCGTGTTCACCGCTACGGGCGAGATGCTCGACTTCTTCGCCGACCGCGCCGGCCTGCCGTATCGCGGCGACTACCAGCAGGCGCTGGTGGCCCGCACGATCGGACAGGAGATGGCCGGGTTGTCGCTGATGTCCGAGCGCTATGGCCAGCAACTGCTGGAGGATCCCACCCAGACCGCCTTGATGGCACACGAAGCCGCGCATCAGTGGTGGGGCAACCGGGTGACCTGCGCCGGCTGGGAGCATTTCTGGCTCAACGAGGGCATGGCCAACTTCATGACCGCCGCCTACCTCCAGCACGCGCAGGGAGAGGCGGCCTACCAGGCGCAGGTGACGATCTGGCGCACGCGGCTGGAGGCGCTGCGTGCCAAGGGGGCGGATCACGCGCTGGTGTATGCCGACTGGAGCGCGCCGAGCGGCGATGACCGCGCGGTCGTGTACCAGAAGGGCGCCTACGTCCTGCACCTGCTGCGCGTGGAAATGGGCGAGGCCGCGTTCTGGCGCGGCATCCATGACTACACGCAGGCCAACGATGGACGCTCGGTGGTGACCGTCGATTTCCAGCGGGCGATGGAAGCAGCGGCCGGCCGCTCATTGCAGCCGTTCTTCGCCCAGTGGGTCTATGGCGTGGGCGAAGGTGTCAGTGCGCCGCCGCCGGCGGCAGCCCCAACGCCAGCGGTGCGAAGATCGCCGAGGTCGAGGGTTCCACCGGCTGCCCCAGTGCAGCCAGCGCCGACTGGTACGCCTTGAACGTCGCCGCGTTGTAGGCCACCAGGATGATCCGGCGCGGCTGGCGGTGCGAGCGCTGCCAGGTCAGGGTCTCGGTGGCGGCGATGTGCGCAGCCTGGTGCAGCGGATAGCCGAACACCCCGCAGCTGATGGCCGGGAACGCGATCGATTCCACGTCCAGCTTCTCGGCCAGCTGCAGCGACTTCCAATAACAGTTGGCCAGCAGTGCCGGCTCATCGCGCAGGCCGTCCTGCCAGACCGGGCCGACGGTGTGGAACACATGCTTTGCCGGCAGATTGAAGGCCGGTGTCTGGCGGACCTCGCCGGTCGGGCAGCGCATGCCCGGGCGGATCTCCGGCAGGGCACGGCAGGCGTCGAGCAACTGCGGGCCGGCCGCGCGATGGATCGCGCCGTCCACGCCGCCGCCGCCCAGCAGGGATTCGTTGGCCGCATTGACGATCGCATCCACCGCCAGGGTCGTGATGTCGCCCTGCCACACTTCGATCTTCATGCGTACCGCTCCTTACTCACTGTTACCGGGTCCATACAACGGAATGACGTGCCTGACCTGCACGGTACCCGGCAGGACATCTAGGCTGCGTCATCATCGTCTCAGGCAGTGCGACCCGCCCGAGCGCTGGCTGACCTTCACACGATGCCGCCGGATCGCTTCACCGCAGATGAAGCGCCGCATGCAAAACGCCCGCCGGTCAGGGCGGGCGTTGCGTTCTTCCGGACCAACGGGGGGATCAGGGCAGACCGGCCAGCCAGTCGTCGTCGGAGCCTTCATTGATATCGGCAAACAGCGGGGTGGAGAAGTAGCGCTCGCCGGTGTCGGGCAGCATCGCCAGGATCACCGACCCCGGCGCGGCCTTGGCCGCGATGTCCAGCGCGCTGGCAACGGTGGCGCCGGCCGAGACGCCGACGAAAATGCCTTCCTCGGCCGCCAGCCGGCGCGAGGTCTCGATCGCCCGTGCATCGTCGATGGTCAGCAGTTCGTCGTAGACGCCGCGGTTGAGCACCTCCGGCACGAAGTCCGGGGTCCAGCCCTGGATCTTGTGCGGCTTCCACTCATCGCCCTTGAGCAGGGCGGCGCCTTCGGGCTCGGTGGCGACGATGCGGGTTTCCGGGCGGGCGACCTTGAGCACCTCGCCGACCCCGGTCAGGGTGCCACCGGTGCCCCAGCCGGTCACGAAGTAATCCAGCCGCTTGCCGGCGAAATCGCGCAGGATTTCCGGGGCGGTCGTGTTGCGGTGATAGGCCGGGTTGGCCGGGTTGGCGAACTGGCTGGCCAGGAACCAGCCATGTTCCTCGGCCAGTTCCTTCGCCCGGCGCACCATGCCCGAGCCGCGCTCGGCGGCCGGGGTCAGGATCACCTTGGCGCCATAGGCGCGCATCAGCTTGCGGCGCTCGATGGAGAAGGTCTCCACCATGGTGGCCACGAACTTGTAGCCGCGCGCGGCGGCCACCATGGCCAGGGCCACGCCGGTGTTGCCCGAGGTCGCCTCCACGATGGTGTCGCCCGGCTTGAGCAGGCCCTTGGCCTCGGCGTCGAGAATGATCGCCAGCGCCAGCCGGTCCTTGACCGAGCCGCCGGGGTTGAACGACTCGACCTTGGCATACAGGGTGACGTGCTCGGGGGCGAGACGGTGCAGGCGCACCACCGGGGTGTTGCCGATGGTGTCCAGGATGGAGTCGTACAGGGCCATGGGGATGCTCCGGAAAAGTCGTTGCCGCCCGGGAGGCCGAGCGGCAGGGGAGGCTCGGGCCGGTGGTGGCGCAGGGCGCCCGCTTGCGGCCGGGCCGGGGTCGGTCAGACCGTACCGCCGGCATATGACCGCGCGAAATGACCTGATTACCTTCTTAAACAACGTTTGGTTATAAGCTGGTGACGGCATTTGCCCTACAGTCGGATGGCCCCCTCTCCATGCGCCGTATCGCCCGCCCATGACGCTGACCCAACTTCGCTATCTGGTCGCCATCGCCGACGCCGAGCTGAACATCACGCTGGCGGCGTCCCGCGTGCACGCCACCCAGCCCGGCCTGTCCAAGCAGCTCAAGCAGCTGGAGGATGAACTGGGCTTTCTGCTGTTCGTACGCAAGGGCCGCAGCCTGGAAGCGGTGACCCCGGCCGGGGTGGAAGTGATCGGCCGCGCCCGCGCCGTCCTCGGCGAAGCGAACAATATCCGGACCTATGCGGCCAACCAGCGCCGCGAGAGCCAGGGCCAGCTGGTGCTCACCACCACCCATACCCAGGCGCGCTTCGTGCTGCCGCCGGCGGTGGCGCGGATCAAGCAGGCCTACCCGCAGGTCAGCGTGCACCTGCAGCAGGCCGCCGAAAGCGATGCGCTGGACCTGCTCAGCCAGGGCGATGCGGACATCGCCATCATCAGCACCGCCGGTGGTGAGCCCACTGCCGGCCTGGCCATTCCGCTGTACCGCTGGCGCCGGCTGGTGCTGGTGCCACGTGGGCACGCGCTGGACCGCCCAGGTGCCGCGCCGGATCTGCAGGCGCTCGCCAGCCATCCACTGATCAGCTACGAATCCTCCACCCGCGGGAGCTCCTCGCTCCAGCGCGCCTTCGCCAGCGCCGGGCTGACCCCGGATATCGCGCTGACCGCGCTCGATGCGGACCTGATCAAGACCTATGTACGTACCGGGCTGGGCGTGGGCCTGCTCGCGGAAATGGCGGTCAACGCCAGCGATGAAGACCTGCGCGCCTGGCCGGCCCCGGCCCCGATCGACGAGTGCATCGCCTGGGCGGTGCTGCCGCGCGACCGCGTACTGCGCGACTACGCGCTGGAGTTGGTGCACGTGCTGGCCCCGCAGATCGACACCCGCGACCTGCGCCGGGTGATCGACGGCAACCAGGAGGCCAACTGGCCGTTGCCGCCGACCTGGGAATCGCTGACGCAGACCATCACCGTCTGACGACGGTGATGGTCTGCCCGCGCATTCCCCCTCTACCCCGCGCCGTTGGCGCGCCCCCTTCAACAGAAGGGGGCTTTTCTCCAGAGGGTTGAGGGGTTCGGTGGGGTGCTTCGAGAAGGCCACTGCGACGGTTGGTCGCAGGGTTTCGGGCTGCCCGGCGCACGGTCGGGCGCTACCATGACGGGGTGAACGTCCGCCGTCGCCCGTATGCCGTTTTTCTGCAGCTTGCCTTCGTGGCGACGCTGCTGATGGCGCTGGCGCCGCTGCTCAGCCGCTGGCAGCAGGCGCATGCCGGGGCGCCGGTGATGCTGATGCCGACCGGCATGACCCACGCGCTGCCTGCGCCGCCGGATGCGCACGCGGGGCACGGCATGCAGCACGACATCGCGCAGCGCGACGTGCACCACCACGACATGCAGCAGCACGACATGGCGATGCAGCCCATGCCGACGCACGCCCTGCCAAGCGCCCACGACACCCCCGCATCGTCGCCACCGATGAGCGAGCATGCCGGGCATGGCGACGCCTGCGAGTACTGCATGATGGCTTCGCGGCTGATGCCGTGGCTGGCGGTGCTGATCCTGCTGTTGCCGGCGATGCCGGTGATCGCACCGCGCGTGCTGCGCGCGGTCCCCACGCCTCGCAGCCTGCGCTGGCCGGCCCACGCCGCGCGCGGCCCGCCCGCCATCTCCTGAAACCACCGCCCTTCCTGCCCGTGTCGCCGTGATGGCGGCGCGTGCCTGCGTGTTTTTCTGGAGTTCCACCATGACCGTTTCTTCCCGCAGCGCGGGCGCACTGACGCGCCTGTCTGTTTCCCTGTCGCTGGCCCTGGTCGCGCTGCCGCTGCATGCGGCCAATGACGATGCCCGCACCCTCGATACGCTGGTGGTCACCGCCACCGCACCGTCCTCACCGCTGCACTGGGTCACCGATCCGCGCCTGCCGCGGCAGCCGGTGCCGGCCAGCGATGGCGCCGATTACCTGAAGACGGTTCCCGGCTTCGCCGCGGTCCGCAACGGCGGCACCAACGGCGATCCGGTGCTGCGCGGCATGTTCGGCTCGCGCCTGAACATCGTCAGCAACGAAGGCAACCTGATCGGCGCGTGTCCCTCGCGGATGGACAACCCGCTGTCCTATATCGCCCCGGAAACCTTCGACCGGCTGACCATCATCAAGGGGCCGCAGAGCGTGCGCTGGGGCGCCGGTGCCTCGGCCGGGACAGTGCGCTTCGAACGCGACACGCCACGTTTCGATCAACCGGGCCTGGACATCAACGCCAGCGCGCTGGTCGGCTCGCGCAACCGCAACGACCAGGTGCTCGATCTCACCGCCGGCGCATCGCCGGGCTATGTGCGCGTCAACGGCAACCGCTCCGAATCGGATGACTACAAGGACGGCAACGGCGATGTGGTGCCCTCCAGGTGGCGCAAGTGGAACAGCGATGTCGCGGTCGGCTGGACGCCCGACGCCGATACCGTGCTGGAGCTGTCGGCCGGCACCGGCGATGCGATCGCGCGCTACGCCGGCCGCGGCATGGACGGTGCCGCGTTCAAGCGCACCAGCTACGCCGCCCGCTTCGAGAAGGACAACCTGCCCGGTGCCTGGGACAAGCTGCAGGCCAACCTGTACTACAACGACGCCGACCACGTGATGGACAACTACACGCTGCGCACGCCGAACCCGGCCAGCAGCATGCCGATGCCGATGGCCTCCAATGTCGATCGCCGCACCACCGGTGGCCGTATCGCTTCGGAATGGCGCTGGCAGGACATCGCCATCGTGGCCGGCGTGGATGCGCAGGACAGCCGTCATCGCAGCCGCAACGCGATGGGTCGCAACGTGTACCGCCAGCAGCCGTGGCGTACCGATGCACGCTTGGAGAACCTCGGGGCGTTCACCGAGATCACCCTGGGCGAGGGCACTGCGCAACGCTGGGTCGGTGGCCTGCGCATCGACCGCGCCGAAGTGAAGGACGAGCGTGCCACCGCCGGCATGATGGCGATGCCCAATCCGACCGCCGGGCAGACCCGTCGCGAGAACCTGGGCAGCGGCTTCGTCCGGTTCGAGCGCGACATCGCGCCCGCGTTGACCTGGTATGCCGGCATCGGCCACAGCGAGCGCATGCCCGACTACTGGGAGCTGTTCTCGCCCGATCTCGGCCCGGTGGGCGCGATCAACGCCTTCACCGGTGTGCAGCCGGAGAAGACCACCCAGCTCGATCTGGGCCTGCAGTACCGTACCGATCGCCTCAACGCCTGGGTCTCGGCGTATGCCGGGCGCCTCCAGGACTACATCCTGTTCACCTACCGCGACGGCGGCATGATGGGCAGCAGCAGCCAGGCCACCAACGTCGACGCGCGCATCGCCGGTGCCGAGGCGGGTGCGGAATGGCAGCTGGCCCGGCAGTGGAAGCTCGGCGGCACACTGGCCTACGCCTGGGGCGAGAACCGAACCGACGGCGGCGCGCTGCCGCAGATGCCGCCGCTGGAAGCCCGGTTCAGCACGGCCTGGGAAGGCGAGCGCTGGAGCGTGGGGGCCCTGGCGCGTGCCGTGTCCCGCCAGGGGCGCGTGGCAGCCGGGCAGGGCAACGTGGTCGCCCGCGATCTGGGCCCCAGCGCCGGCTTCGCCACCCTGGCCTTGAACGCCAGCTACCGGGTCAACGCAGCGCTGCTGGTCAGTGCCGGCGTGGACAACCTGTTCGACCGCACCTACAGCGAGCACCTGAACCTGGCCGGCAGCGCCGATTTCGGCTTCCCGGCCGACCCGGTGCGCATCAACGAGCCCGGCCGCACCGCCTGGCTGAAAGTGAACTATCGTTACTGAGCCTCACGGCCGGGCGGGGGCCAAGCCTCCCGCCCGGCCTCTGCCGCTGCCGGGCGCGACCACCCGGCGCCGCCCGCGCATTTCGACATGCGTCGATACATGGCGATACATCCGGTGCAGGCCCCAGCACGGAAAGGCTTTCGCCCGTCACCAGCGGATGTGAAGAGGCCGGTAAACGCTTGGCACATATGCCCCGGCTCGACCCCTCTATACACTCGGCGGTCGAGAAACAACCGGGAATGGATTACATGTTGGGACGCATCGCAGCGCGCTTCGCCGCTGGCATCACCCTGGTCGCGTTGGCTGGGTGTGGCAGCAAAGACGAGGCCGCTCGCCGGCAGGCAGACGCCGTACCGGTCACCACCCAGGTGGTGCAGACCTCGGCATGGAGCGACACCCTGCAGGCACTGGGCACGGCCAAGGCGCGCGAATCGGTCACGGTCACCGCCAAGGTCAGCGAAATCATCGAGACGGTGCACTTCGAAAGCGGGCAGCAGGTCAGTGCCGGTACGCCGCTGGTGACCCTGCGCGGGCAGGCCCAGGAAGCCGCGCTGCTGCAGGCCCAGGCCACCTTCCTGGAAGCGGACCAGCTGTACAAGCGCCAGCGCGAACTCGCCGCCCAGCAGCTGGTGGCCAGCTCCACCCTGGATACGCAGCGCGCCATCCGCGATGCCGCCGATGCACGTGTGCGTGAGATGCAGTCGGATATCGGTGATCGACGCGTGCGCGCGCCCTTCGCCGGCGTGCTCGGCATCCGCCAGGTCAGCGCCGGTTCGCTGGTCACGCCCAGCACCGCGATCACCACGCTGGACGACATCGAGCGCATGCACGTGGACTTCCAGGTGCCCGAAGCCGAGCTGGCCTCGCTGAGCACCGGCGACAAGGTCAACGCGACCAGCGTGGCCTACCCGGGCCGCAACTTTGAAGGCCAGGTCGCCACCATCGATACCCGCGTGGATCCGGGCACGCGTGCGGTGACCGTGCGCGCCGATTTCATCAACGCCGACCACGCCCTGCGCCCGGGCATGCTGTTGGATGTGCGCATGTTCCGCCCCGAGCGCCAGGCGCTGGTGATTCCTGAAATCGCCGTGGTGCAGGTCGGGCGCGATTCGTATGTGTTCCGGGTCAAACCGGACCAGGTGGTGGAGCGCGTGGACATCACCGCCGGCGCGCGCCGCAGCGGCGTGGTCGAAATCCGCGATGGCCTCGCCGCCGGCGACCGCATCGTCGTGGATGGCACCGGCAAGCTGCGCCCGGGCCTGAAGATCCAGGCCGAAGAGGCTGCACCGGCCACGCCGGCCGCCGCTGCCACGGCTGAACCGGACACCGCCGGATGAAGCTTTCCGATATTTCCATCCAGCGGCCGGTCTTCGCCGTGGTGATGAGCCTGCTGCTGGTGGTGCTGGGCTTCATGTCGTTCACCCGCCTGACCCTGCGCGAACTGCCGGCGATCGATCCGCCGATCGTCTCGGTCTCGGTCGATTACACGGGTGCCTCGGCGGCGGTCATCGAAAGCCGCATCACCCAGGTGCTGGAAGATGCCCTGGCCGGCATCGA
Organism: Stenotrophomonas sp. BIO128-Bstrain; assembly: GCF_030128875.1. NCBI lineage: Bacteria > Pseudomonadati > Pseudomonadota > Gammaproteobacteria > Lysobacterales > Lysobacteraceae > Stenotrophomonas > Stenotrophomonas sp. BIO128-Bstrain. Next base: position 275,720 of record NZ_CP124620.1, read on the forward strand.
AGGCATCGATACCATCAACGCGCGCAGCTCCAACGGGCGCTCGCAGGTCAGCATCGAATTCACCTCCAACCGCGATATCGAAGCGGCCGCCAACGACGTGCGCGATGCGGTCAGCCGTGTCGCCGACCGCATGCCCGAAGAGGCCCGGCCGCCGGAAATCGCCAAGGTCGAGAGCGACGCCGATCCCATCATCTGGCTCAACATGAGCTCGACCTCGATGGATACGCTGGAGCTGAGCGATTACGCCGACCGCTACATCGTCGATCGCTTCTCCAGCCTGGATGGCGTGGCCCAGGTGCGCATCGGTGGCCGCCAGCGCTATGCGATGCGGATCTGGCTGGACCGCGACCAGCTCGCCGCGCGTGGTTTGACCGTGGGCGATGTGGAAACCGCGCTGCGCAACGAGAACGTCGAGCTGCCCGCCGGCCGCATCGAATCCACCGACCGCGATTTCACCCTGCGCGTGGAGCGCAACTACGTCAAACCCGAAGACTTCGCCGGCATCCCGCTCGGCAAGGGCGCCGACGGCTACGTGGTGCGCATGGGCGATGTGGCCAAGATCGAACTGGCCTCCTCCGAGCGCCGCGCCTACTACCGCAGCAACGGCGAGCCGAACATCGGCCTGGGCATCGTCAAGACCTCCACCGCCAACGCGCTGGATGTCGCCCGCGAAGCGCGCGCCGAAGCCGACCGGATCAGCAGCACGCTGCCGGAGGGTACGCGCATCTTCGTCGCCTTCGACAACACCACCTTCATCGAGGCCGCTGTCGATCGCGTCTACGCCACGCTGGTCGAGGCGATGCTGCTGGTGCTGGCGGTGATCTGGCTGTTCCTGGGCAGTTTCCGTGCCGCCTTGATTCCCGCAGTCACGGTGCCGGTCTGTCTGATCGCCGCCTTCATCGCCCTGTATGCCTTCGGTTTCTCGATCAACCTGCTGACCCTGCTCGCGCTGGTGCTGTGTATCGGCCTGGTGGTGGATGACGCCATCGTGGTCGTGGAAAACGTCCAGCGCCGCATCGATCTGGGCGAGCCGCCGCTGGTCGCCTCCAAACGCGGTACCACCCAAGTGGCGTTCGCGGTGATCGCCACCACCGCCGTGCTGGTCGCGGTGTTCCTGCCGGTCGGCTTCCTGGAAGGCAACACCGGCCGCCTGTTCCGTGAGCTGGCCGTCGCGCTGGCCGCGGCGGTGGCGTTGTCCGCGTTCGTCTCGCTGACGCTCACCCCGATGATGGCCTCCAAGCTGCTCAAGCCGCACACCGGCCAGGCGCCGAAGGGCCTGCACGGGGTCATCAACCGCAACCTGGATCGCCTGTCGGGCGCGTACGGCCGCTTCCTGGAAGCGCACGTGACCCGCACCTGGGTCTACATCGTGGTGATGATCCTCTCATTGCTGGCCAGCGCGCTGCTGCTCAAGGTGCTGCCCTCCGAACTGGCCCCGGCCGAAGACCGCGGCTCGTTCCAGATCATGATCGACGGCCCGGAAGGCGCCGGCTTCGACTACACCGTCGGCCAGGTCCAGCAGGTCGAGAAGATCGTCTCCGGTTTCGTCGGCGAGGACGAGCCGATCGTGCGTGCCAACCCGCGCGTGCCCGGTGGCTGGGGCTCCAGCGAAGAAATGCATACCGGCCGCATCAGCGTGTTCCTGCAGCCGTGGCGCCAGCGCGATGTCTCCACCCCGGACGTGGCCGCCGAACTGCAGACCCACCTCAATGATCTGCGTGGCGTGCGCGTGCGCACCCAGGTCGGCGGCGGCCTGGTCCGCAGCCAAGGGCAGCCGTTCCAGATCGTGCTCGGTGGCCCGGAATACGCGGAAATCGCGCAGTGGCGTGACCGCATGCTGCTGCGCATGGCCGACAACCCCGGCCTGGTCGGCACGGATTCGGACTACAAGGAAACGCGCCCGCAGATGCGCGTGAACATCGACCGCCAGCGTGCGGCCGATCTGGGCGTGTCGGTCACCGCGATCGGCAGCGCGCTGGAAACCATGATGGGCTCGCGCCGCGTCACCACCTTCGTCGACAACGGCGAGGAGTACGACGTGCTGGTCCAGGCCGGACGCGAAGGCCGCGCCTCCCCGTCGGATCTGGCTGCGATCCGCGTGCGCGCCAGTGGCGGCGAACTGGTGCCGCTGTCCAACCTGGTCACGCTCAGCGAAGTGGCCGAGGCCGGCAGCCTCAACCGCTTCAACCGGCTGCGCTCGATCACCATCAATGCCGGCCTGGCCCCGGGCTATCCGCTGGGTGAAGCCATCGCCTGGGCCCAGCAGGTGGCCAGCGAAGAGCTGCCGCAGCACGCGCAGATCAGCTGGAAGGGCGAATCACGCGAGTACCAGAACGCCGGCAGCGCCGTGCTGCTGACCTTCGCCATGGCCCTGCTGGTGGTGTTCCTGGTGCTGGCCGCGCAGTTCGAGAGCTTCATCCATCCGCTGGTGATCATGCTGACCGTGCCGCTGGGCGTGCTCGGCGCGCTGCTGGGGCTGTATGTCAGCGGCGGCACGATCAACCTGTTCAGCCAGATCGGCATCGTGATGCTGGTCGGCCTGGCGGCCAAGAACGGCATCCTGATCGTGGAGTTCGCCAACCAGCTGCGCGATGAAGGCCGCAACGTCCACCAGGCCATCGTCGAATCGGCCATGGTCCGCCTGCGCCCGATCCTGATGACCTCCATCGCCACCGTGGTCGGTGCGATCCCGCTGGTGGTGGCCGGTGGCCCCGGTTCGGCCAGCCGCGGCACGATCGGCGTGGTGGTGATCTTCGGCGTGACCGTGTCCACGTTCCTGTCGCTGTTCGTGGTGCCGGCGTTCTATTCGCTGCTGGCCCCGTACACGCGTTCGCCCGAAGCGGTGGCGCGCGAACTGGCCCGCCAGGAAGCGGAAACACCCTCCGTGGGCGGCCACGCCTGACCGGAATGGGCGGCATTGCCGCCCATTCATCGAAATTGCCACTACGCAGCCCGGCGCGGATCGTGGAGAATCGACCGGGTCCCAGCCGACGGGGACGTTCCTTTTGTTTCCGCCGACTGGAGAGAGCGCGTGGAAGAAGTAGTCCATTTCATCAATGGGATCATCTGGAGCAAGGCTCTGATTTTCCTGTGTCTTGCCGCAGGCCTGTATTTCAGTGCCCGCACCCGTTTCATGCAGATCCGCGGGTTCGTGGAGATGTGCCGCCTGACCGTACAGGGTGAAAAATCCGAGGCGGGTGTGTCCTCGTTCCAGGCACTGGCCATGTCCATGGCCGGCCGCATGGGTATCGGCAACATCGCCGGCGTAGCCACCGCGATCGCGTTCGGCGGCCCCGGCGCGATCTTCTGGATGTGGGTGATGGGCTTCCTCGGCGCCTCGACGTCGTATGTGGAGTGCACCCTGGCGCAGATCTACAAGACCAAGGATGCCGAAGGCCGCTACCGTGGCGGTCCGGCGTACTACATCGAAAAGGCCATGGGCCTGAAGTGGTACGCGCTGGCCTTCGCCGTGGCGACCATCATCGCCGCCGGCTTCCTGATGCCGGGCGTGCAGGCCAATGCCATCGCCGACAGCATCATCAACGCCTGCCGTGGTGGTGCCCTGTGCGGGCCGCTGGATGGCCAGGTCATGGGCCTGGAATCGGTGCAGGCACTCAAGCTGGGCATCGGCATCGTGGTCGCGCTGCTGTTGGGCGTGGTCATCTTCGGCGGGGTCAAGCGCATCGCCAGCTTTGCCGAAGTGGTGGTGCCGTTCATGGCCGCCGGCTTCATCCTGATGGCCATCGTCATCATGATCCTCAACTACGAGCGCGTGCCGGAGATGTTCAACATCATCTTCAGCAGCGCCTTCGGCGCGCACGCCGCGTTCGGCGCCATGATGGGCCTGGCGGTGGAGTGGGGCGTCAAGCGCGGCATCTATGCCAACGAGGCCGGCCAGGGTACCGGCCCCCACGCGGCAGCCGCCTCGGAGGTCTCGCACCCTGCCAAGCAGGGTTACGTGCAGGCCTTCGCGATCTATTTCGACACCATGATGGTGTGCACCGCCACCGCCTTCCTGATCCTGGCCGCAGGCACCTACAACGTGTACTCGCCGGTGGCCGGCGGCGCGCCGGTGTTCGCCGGCCTGGCCGGCGTGGCTGAAGGTGCCGGCTACGCGCAGGCCGCGGTGGAAACCGTGCTGCCGGGCTGGGGCGCAGGCTTCGTGGCGATCGCGATCTTCTTCTTCGCCTTCACCACGATCATGGCCTATTACTACATGGCCGAAACCAACCTGAGCTACATCAACCACAACGCCAAGCGCCCGCTGACCGTGCTGCTGCTGCGCCTGGGCATCATCGGCATGGTGATCTTCGGTGCCTTCCACAATGCCGGCCTGGCCTGGGCGCTGGGCGACATCGGCGTGGGCCTGATGGCGTGGTTGAACATCATCGCGATCCTGATCGTGCAGAAGCCGGCGATGCTGGCGCTGCGCGACTATGAGCGTCAGAAGAAACTCGGCCTGGATCCGATTTTCGACCCCGATGCCCTGGGCATCAAGAACGCCGATTTCTGGCGTACCCGCAAGCTGGAGCTGTCCCGTAGTGAATGACCCCTGGAAGAATGCGCGCCGTCCGTCCTCGCGGCCGCCGCGCGCCACGCCGCTGCCGCCCCGCGAAGGTGGCACCCCGCCGCCGCCCGGCCGTGGCAGCGACGAGCTGCGCCTGTATGGCTGGAACGCCGTGCAGGCGTTGTTCGAGCATCGCCCGCAGGCGCTGCGCAAGCTGTACCTGACCGAGGCGCTGATTCCGCGCATGCAGCCGGTGCTGAAGTGGTGCGTGGCCAACCGCGTCGGCTACCGCGTGGTGGAAGACGGCGATCTGAACAAGCTCGCCGCCACCACGCATCACGAAGGCCTGGTGGCCGACGTGCTGCGCGCGCCGATGCTGGCGCTGGATGAATGGCTGGCCACGCTGCCGGCCGGGAAGCCGGTGCTGGCCTTGTGGCTGGATGGCGTGGGCAACCCGCACAACTTCGGCGCGATCCTGCGCTCGGCCGCGCACTTCGGTGTGGCCGGGCTGCTGTTGCCGCCGGACTCGACGCTGGCGCTGTCCGGTGCGGCCGCGCGCGTGGCCGAAGGCGGTGCCGAGGCCGTGCCGCTGGTGCGCCTGCCGGCGCTGCCCGAGGCGATGGCCCAATTGCGTGCCGCCGGTTTGAGCCTCGCTGCCACGCTGGTGGAGGGCGGCGATGATCTGTTCGCCACGGCGCTGCCATCGCGGCTGGTGTATGTGATGGGCGCCGAAGGCGAAGGCATGGACCGCGCGCTGGCCCAGGACTGTGACCATCAGGTCTCGATCCCGGGTACCGGTGTCGTGGAAAGCCTCAACGTCGCTTCGGCGACGGCAGTCCTGTTGGCGCAGTGGTACGGACGCAGTCGCGTTTGACCACAGCGTGCAATTTCGGGGGGAGCGCGGCGTCATTCGCGCCACCCACGGTGTGATCGGTTTCACCGAAATCGTCGTGACTACATCGCTTTCGGATTAATCGCATAGTGCATGCAGTGAAAACTGCGCACAGTGCGGAGTGGACGCTGTGCTGCGTGGATGAGGAGAGACACCCCCGCAGCGCGGCGATCCGCTTGTCCGGACCGCGAAGGTCTAGCGGCGCTCACCGCGTGGGGTGTGACGTTATCCCGGTAGCCCGGTCGCATTGCGACCGGGCTTTTTTTGTACCTGCCGCGTGTGTGTGGGGATTACTCGCTCGGCGGCGTGGTCGGCTTGGCTTCGCTGCCGAAGCTGCCATCGGCCTCGGCCGCCAGGTAAGCGAACACGGTGTAAGCGGCCACGTTCTGCGCCAGGGCGGCGGGGTCGATCTTGTCCAGGGTGTCGTCGGCGGTGTGGTGCAGGTGGAAGTAGTCACTGCCGTCCTGCGCCAACCACGCCCACGCGCCGCCCTTGGCGGCCAGCGGGCCCACGTCCGGGCCCGGGCCGCCCTTGTCGGCGGCGTACTCGATGCCGAGCGGCTTGAGCACCTCGGCGATCTGGCGGGTCGCCTCGCGCGAATTGGCCGGATTCGGCGAGCCGGTATTGAAGGCGTAGATGCGGCCGGCGCCGAAATCGCTCTCGGCCGCGAGCTGGTGCAGCACCACGTCCTTGGCGTGTGCCTCGGCATATGCCTTGCCGCCATACAGGCCCTGCTCTTCATTGGCGAAGGCGACCACGCGGATGGTGCGCTTGGGCGCCTGCTTGAGCTGGCCGATCAGGTGGCCGGCGGCCATGGTGATGCCTACGCCGGCCCCATCATCCACCGCGCCGGTGCCCAGGTCCCAGGAGTCCAGGTGACCGCCGATCACCACCACTTCCTTGGGCAGGCTGCGCCCGGTGATCTCGCCGATCACGTTGTACGAGGTTGCCTTGCCGTCCCAGCCGCAATCCAGGCTGAGCTTGAGCGTGGTGCTGCCCAGCGCAACCAGGCGCGCCAACTGGTTGGCATCGGGCACCGACAGCGCCGCAGCGGGTACCGGGGTCAGGCCGTCATCGAAGCGGGTGATGCCGGTATGCGGCACGCGGTGCGAGTCGGTACCGGCCGACCGCATCACGAAGCCGATCGCGCCCTTGCGGATCGCCTCGGAGGGGCCTTTGCTGCGCACCGCGCCGCCGTTGCCGTAGTCGCGGCCATCGCGGTAGGCGGTCATCTGGTAATCGACGAAGGCGATCTTCCCCTTCAGTGAGCCCTCGGGCGCGGCCTGCAGCGCGGCCAGGTCGGCGAACCGCACCACTTCCGCCTCCACCGTGCCACCCGGGCTGCCGCCGAGCGCGGTGATGGTCAGCGGCTGGGCATGCTTGCCGATCACCTCGGCGTGCTCACTGCGGCGCTCCCACTTGGGGAAGGTGACCGGCTCGGTCCAGACCTTGTCGAAGCCCAGCGATTTGAACTTGGCCACCGCCCACGCGACGGCGCGCGCGTCGGCTTCACTGCCGGCGATGCGCGGGCCAATCTCGGTGGTCAGCGACTCGACGACCTTCCAGCCGGTGTCATCCTTTAGGGCCTGCTCGCGCAGCTCGGCGGCGGTGGCCAGCGATGTGGGGGGCAGCGTGGTGATACCGGTCGCCGCGAACGCGGGCGCGGCCAGCAGGGCGAGGGAAGATGCGATGGCAAGGACGCGGCGACGCATGGACGAACTCCGGGAAACGGGGCGGAAGCGTCCGAGCTTACCAGTCTGTCCGGCGCGTACATGGGCGGGAGGTCATGCTCCGGCGAATGCTGTTTTCCAAACGCGAAAACCCCGCCGAAGCGGGGTTTTCAGGTAGTGCCGGCCGCTGGCCGGCTCCGCGCGATGCAGGGTGTCGGGTGAGCCGGCCAGCGGCCGGCACTACTGGGGGTGGGGTCTTACTGCTTGAGGTTGTCGCGGATCTCGCGCAGCAGCAGCACTTCTTCGCTCGGTGCCGCCGGGGCGGCCGGCTCGGCCTGCTTCTTGCGGGCCAGGCGGTTGATGAACTTCACGACCATGAAGATCGCAAAGGCCACGATCACGAACTGCACCACGGTATTGAGGAAGTCGCCGTAGCCGATCACCACCGCCGGGATCTCCTTGCCATCGGGCGCAATGCGCGCCGGGGCCAGGGTCCACGCCAGTTCGGAGAAGTCCACGCGGCCGATCACCCAGCCCAGCGGCGGCATGATGATCTTGTCCACCAGCGCGGTGACGATCTTGCCGAACGCCGCACCGATGACCACACCGACCGCCAGGTCGATGACGTTGCCACGCATGGCGAATTCTTTGAACTCAGTCAGTACACCCATCGGGCTCTCCTGTCGTAGTGGGGGAATCAAATGACGCCGCAGCGTAACGCAGCCATTGTCATCCGGCGATGATGCCGTGGCGCTCGGCCACGTTTTCCAGACGTGCGCTGAAACGGTCGCCGGGCTTCAACGCGGCCACGCCGGAAGGCGTCCCCATGAAGACCAGATCGCCCGCGCGCAGCGCCCATAGTTTGGAGAGTTCGTGCAGGATCTCCGGCACGTTCCAGATCATCTGGTCCAGCAGCGACTGCTGGCGCACTTCGCCATTGATCTCCAGCGAGAGGTTGAGCGCGGCTAGATCGCCGACTTCGCCAGCCGGCACCAGCTCGCTCACCGGGGCGGACTGATCGAAGCCCTTGGCCGGGTCCCACGGGTGGCCCTTGGCTTTGGCCTGCGCCTGCAGATCGCGGCGGGTCAGGTCCAGGCCGACGCCGTACCCGAACACCAGCGCTTCGGCCTGGTCGACCGGCAGTTCACCGGCAGGCGCGTCCTTGCCGATCGCCACCACCAGCTCCACTTCGTGGTGCAGGTCCTGGGTGGCGAGCGGGTAGGGGATCACATCGTCATGCCCGACCACGATCGCATCGGCCGGCTTGCTGAAGAACATCGGGCGGCCGCGATCATCGGCGGCGGGCACGGCCGCGCCCATTTCGCGCGCGTGATCGGCGAAGTTGCGGCCCACACAGTAGATCCGGCGCACCGGGAAAGTACCGCCACCGGCGACCGGAATGCGGGGCTGCTCGGGCGTGGGGATTACATCGGTCATGCGCGCGTCCTGTGGAGAGGTTTCGCCGCAGTCTAGAGCGTTTTTCCGCTCCCACAAACAGAAACGGCCGCGCAGGGCGCGGCCGTCATCAGGAGGGAAGCGCGTCGATCAACGCGACATCGGCAAGGCCTGCTTGCGGACCACGCGGTATTCACCGTCCACGACCTGCGACGGAGCGGTGCGCGCATTCTTGCGCTGGGCGAGCAGCTTCCATGCCAGGCCGGCGATGATCATCGCCGCGCCCACGAATACACCAACGAACACCAGCGCGGCCAGGATCGCCAAGCCCAACAGACCGACCGCGACGCGCACCAGCGGGTGGCGCGGCTTGCGCGGCGCGAACAGGGTGCGGAACTGGTTGAACTGGAAGATGCGGCTGTACATGGCACTCTTTTTGGCTGAGGTCAGCAGTGGATGAGTATCCGTGCTGGCCTTTGTGACTGAGTGAAAAAATCGTTAAACGCACCCCGCACACATTGCAAATCAATGACTTGTATTCATCCGGGAGCCAGTGACATGAGCGCGTGAGACACTACGGTTTCCGTTGCCTGCTGCTGGATGCCATGTCCCCGCCCGAGACCACCGCCACCGCCCTGATCACCCTGCAGGCCATTGCCGACGGGGGCTTCGCCGAGGTCGACGCCAGCATCGAGGGCGACAGCGAATCGGTGGTGCTGTACCGCCAGGGCGACCAGGTGCGCGCGTGGCTGAACATCTGCCCGCACGCCGGCCGCCGGCTGGACTGGGCCCCGGGTCAGTTCCTGAAAAGCAAGGAAGGCCACCTCGTCTGCGCGGCACACGGGGCCTCGTTCTCCCTGGACAACGGCGACTGCGTGGCCGGACCGTGCCGCGGTGATCGCCTGCGCGCGGTGCCCGTGCAGGTGCGCGATGGGCAGGTCTGGTTGGGATGACGACGAACGGCCGGCCACCCACCATCTGGTAGTGCCGGCCGCTGGCCGGCTGCGTTTGATGGCCAAGCTACGTGGAGCCGGCCAGCGGCCGGCACTACCTGATGCATTGCGGGAGCCGGCCAGCGGCCGGCACTCCCTAGAACATCAGGTTGATCATCAGCACCACGACCACCGTATAGATCAACGACAGCGGGGCGCCGACGCGCCACAGCTCGCGCGGGGTGTAATTGGCCGGGCCGGTGATCATCGAAATCACCGGGTTGGAGGCCGTCATCAGATTGTTGGAGGCCGACAACGCCACGATCAGCGCGAACGCGGTCGGGCTGCCCCCGGCCGCCAGTGCCAGGTTCACCGCAATGGGCACCATCACGATCGTCGCGCCCACATGGCTGATCACCAGCGAGAACATCGTGGTCAACAACGCCAGCGCGATTTCCAGCACCCAGACCGGGATGCCGGTCGGCAGGCGGTCGATGGTGTGGCCGGCGATCCACGCCGCCGCGCCACTGCTGTCCATCGCCCAGCCGAGCGGAATCAGCCCGGCCATCATGAACACCGTCTTCCAGTTGATCGAGGCATAGGCCTCGTCCATGCGCAGCACGCCGGTCAGCAGCATGCCGGCCACGCCGGTCATCAGGGTCAGCGCCACAGGCAGCTTGGAGGTCAGCGCGATCAGGATGGTGATGGCGAAAATGCTCATCGCGATCTTGAACTTGTGCGGGCGCTGTTCGCCCTTGGGGTAGTCGGTGACCACCACGAAGTCGCGGCTCTTGGCCGCCTGCGCCAGGTCGGTCCAGATGCTGTGGAAGACCAGCATGTCACCGGCGCGCAGCGCCACGTTGCGCACGTCCTCGCGGATCACCTGCTTGTCGCGGTTGATCGCCAGCAGGCTGATGCCGCGCTGCTTGCGCAGGCGCAGGTCCGAGGCGCTCTTGCCGATCACATCGGAGGTCGGCGGCACCACCGCTTCGGAAATGCCGGCGCGGCTCGGGTTGAACAGATCGCCCAGGTGCTTCAGCCGCGAGGACATCCGCAGGAACTGGTTCTGCGCGAAATCGCTGACCTGCTGGCGCGCGCCCATCACGCCGAGCACGCTGCCCACCCAGATGCGCATCTCCGCCGGCGGCGCCAGGCGGGTGTCGTTGCCGGTCTTGAGTGCCAGCAGCAGCGGCGCGTCGTGCACGTTCTCCGCTTCGCCCAGGGTCATGCCGACCAGCGGGCTTTCGGCAGTGACCACCAGCTCGAACACATCACCTTCGATGCCGTAGGTCTTGGCGAAGTAGCTTTCCGTGCGGGAGGGGGTAACGCCATCGTTGGCCAGCGTCTCTTCCTCGACCAGCTTGCGGTCGCCAAAGTAGCGGAAGTACAGCAGCGAGGCGATCAGCAGCGCCACGCCGATCGGCAGCGGCGCGAACATGCGCAGCGGTTCGATGGTGGCCAGGCCGGAGGGCAGGTTGTTGTTGGCCGAGGCCAGCAGATCGTTGAGCAGGATCAGCGGCGAGTTGCCGACCATGGTCAGTGCGCCGCCCATCACGATGGCCGCGGCGATCGGCAGCAGCAGGCGCTGCAGGGTCAGCCCGGTGCGCGCGGCCAGGCGCGAGGCGACCGGCAGGTACAGCGCCATCACCGAGGGGTTCTGCATGAACGAGGAGTTCAAGCCGGCGATCGCGGTGGTCATCATCAGCAGGCGCGTCTCCACGCCATGCCCGCGCCGCAGCAGCCACGCCGCCAACCGGTTCAACGCCCCGGTGCGGTCCAGGCCCGCGCCGAGGATGGTGGTGGCGATGATGCTCATCACCGCGTTACCGGAGAAGCCCCCGAAGATTTCTTCCGGGGCGATCAGGCCGGTGACGCCGAGCACCACCAGCACCACCAGCGCCACCACATCGGCGCGGATGCGCTCGAACAGGAACATCGCCATCGTGAAGCCGACCAGCCCGAGGACGAGCTTCATGTCGGTAGTCAGCGTCAGCGCGGTATCCATGGGGTGGCGCGGTTCCTAGTCGGATCAGGTGCGGTCGTACAACAGGTCCCACACACCATGGCCGAGCTTCTGGCCACGGGTTTCGAAATGGGTCTGCGGGCGCCATTCCGGCCGCTCCACCTGCCCACGCGGACCGGCCCGGTTGGTCAGCCCGGCGGTGGCGTCGAGCACCTCCCACATCTGCTCGGCATAGTCTTCCCAGTCGGTGGCGCAGTGCAGGCGGCCACCGACGCGCAGCTTGCGTACCAGCAGCTCGGCAAAGCCGGGCTGGATCAGGCGGCGCTTGTTGTGGCGCTTCTTGTGCCACGGGTCCGGGAAATAGATGCGCACTTCATCCAGCGCGCCATCGGCGATTTCCTTCTCCAGTACTTCCACGGCATCGTGGTGGTACAGGCGCACGTGGTCGGCGTTGTCGTCGGCCAGCGCGTTGAGCAGGCGGCCGACGCCGGGCGCGTGCACCTCCAGGCCGATGTAATCGCGGCTCGGGTCCTGCTGGGCGGCGAAGCGCAGCGCCGCGCCGTTGCCGAAACCGATCTCCAGCACCTTGTGCGCATCGCGCCCGAAGGTGGCATCCAGATCGCGCGGCTCACCGGTGAAGTCCAGCCCGAAACGCGGCCAGCGGTCGTCGAACGCACGCTGCTGGGCGGGGGTGAAGCGGCCCTGGCGCAGCACGAAACTGCGGACCTCGCGGCGGCCTTCGGTGATGGTGAAGGGCTTGGGCGGTGCCTTGGCACCGGCGCTGTCGAAAGGATTGGTCATCAGCCGATCAACCCGTCGATCGGCGAGGACGCACTGGCGTAGCGCTTGCGCGGAATGCGGCCGGCCAGGAAAGCCTCGCGGCCCGCTTCCACGGCCTTGCGCATCGCGCTGGCCATCAGCACCGGGTTGCGTGCACCGGCGATGGCGGTGTTCATCAGCACGCCATCGCAGCCCAGCTCCATCGCGATCGCCGCATCGGAGGCCGTGCCCACGCCGGCATCGACGATGATCGGCACCTTGGCGTCTTCGATGATCTGCAGCAGGTTGTACTTGTTCTGGATGCCCAGGCCCGAGCCGATCGGCGCGGCCAGCGGCATCACCGCGGCGCAGCCGATCTCTTCCAGGCGCTTGGCCAGGATCGGATCATCGGAGGTATAGACCATCACCTCGAAGCCATCCTTGACCAGCTGCTCGGCCGCCTTGAGCGTCTGCACCACATCCGGGTACAGGCTCTTCTGGTCGCCCAGCACTTCCAGCTTGGTCAGGTTGTGGCCGTCCAGCAGCTCGCGGGCCAGCCGGCAGGTGCGCACGGCGTCCTCGGCGGTGTAGCAGCCGGCGGTGTTGGGCAGGATGGTGTAACGGTCCGGCGGCAGCACGTCGAGCAGGTTCGGCTCGCCCGGGTTTTGCCCGATGTTGGTGCGGCGGATCGCCACGGTGACGATCCGGGCGCCCGCGGCCTCGGTGGCCAGGCGGGTTTCTTCCAGATCCTTGAACTTGCCGGTGCCGGTGAGCAGGCGGGAAGCATAGGTCTTGCCGGCGATCACCAGCGAATCAGTGGGGACAGGTGCGTTCATGCCCCGAATTATCGCCTATCGCGCGTCACGATGCTGCCTCAGCCGCCGCCCAGCGCATGCACGATCTCCACCACGTCGCCATCGCACAGCCCATGGCTGGCGTGCTGGCTGCGGGTCACGATCTCGCCGTTGACCTCGACCGCCACGCGGCGCTCGAGCAGCTGCTCGCTGAGCAGCAGGTCATGGACGGTCGCGGTGTGCGGAAGCTGGCGGTTTTCGCCGTTGAGCTGGATGTTCATGACGCTATTGTCCTTCAATCACCCGTCAGTGCGTACCCTGTGCGCCGCGCGGTAACAGTGCCGCGAGCGCCAGGCCAACGATGGCCGGGCGGCGGGGCTGGGGCGTTCATGCCGCAGCGCAGCGTGATGCGGGCCGGGTGCAGTGGAAACATGGCACCGTGCGCCGGCGTACGTCCCGCCGTCTTCCCCACCTGCAAGGAGTTTCCATGTTGCTCAGCAAACGCCCGATCCGTTCCCTCATGGCCGTGGCCATCGCCCTGGCGGCAGCGCCGGCCATGGCGCAGTCGCCGTATACCAAGACCGTCTTCATCGGCGACAGCCTGACCGACTCCGGCTACTTCCGCCCGCTGCTGCCGGCGGCGGTGCAGGCGGTGACCGGCAAGTCCACCACCAACCCCGGCTGGACCTGGGCCGAGCATGTCGCCAACTACTACGGCACCAATGCCGGTGCCCACGGCAACGGCCAGAACGGTGACAACTACGCCATCGGCGGCGCCCGTGTCGGCGTGGACACCAGCCAGGTGCTCATCCCGGGTACCCCGGCCGTGCCGGTGTACTCGCTCAAGACCCAGACCGCGCAGTACCTGGCGGCCAACGGCGGCAAGGCCGATCCGAAGGCGCTGTACACCGTGTGGGGCGGCGCCAACGACCTGTTCGCAATCCAGGCCGGCGCACCGCTGGTCCCGACCCTGACCGGTGCCGTCACCGACCAGGTCGGCATCGTCGGCACCCTGAAGGCGGCCGGCGCCGAGTACATCGTGGTGCCGACCATCCCCGACGTTGGCCTGACCCCGGGCGCCCGCGCCGGTGGCCCGGCGGGCATGGCGGCCGGCACCGCGCTGGCCAAGGCGTACAACGATGCCCTGTTCGGTGGCCTGAAGGCCGCCGGCCTGCAGGTGATCCCGGTCGATACCTTCCACATCCTGCAGGAAATCGTCGCCAACCCGGGCCAGTACGGCTTCGTCAACGCGACCAGCCCGGCCTGCACCACGGCCGCCTCGCTGACCTGCAACCCGACCAGCTACGTCACCCCGAACGCGGCCAACAGCTATGTGTTCGCCGACGGCGTGCACCCGACCACCGCCACCCACGAGATGCTGGGCCAGTACACCCTGTCGATCCTGGAGGCCCCGCGCAACCAGCAGGTCCTGACCCACTCGGCGCAGACCATCGGTCGCTCGCGCGCCGACCAGGTCAGCTGGCACGTCGATGGCCGTCCGGCCGACGGCCTGAGCTGGTGGGGCAACCTGCGCGGCGACATGCAGCGCTACGCCCACGCCGATCTGTACGACGGCATGGCCCCGGCCGGCCTGTTCGGCGTGGATTGGGCGCGTGACGGCATGGTGGTCGGCGGCTTCGCCGGCTATGGCCGCATGGACGCCGATTTCGGCAACAACAAGGGTGACTTCACCCAGTCCGACACCACGCTGGGCCTGTTCGCCGGCTGGTACGGCGACCGCGCCTGGGTCAACGGCCAGCTCAGCTACAGCTGGCTGGATTACGACGTGACCCGCAAGCTGCAGCTCGGCCCGGCCACGCGCATCCACAAGGGCTCGCCGGAAGGCAGCAACCTGACCGCTGCGTTGAACGCCGGCTACGAGTTCGGTACCGAGGGCGGCTTCCGCCACGGTCCGGTCGCCGCCGTGATCTGGCAGAAGGTCAAGCTGGACGGCTACACCGAGTCCAACCCGAGCGCCTCGGCGCTGGGCTATGGCGACCAGGACACGGATTCCACCGTCGGCCGCGTCGGCTGGCAGGCCCGCTTCGACGGCGGCAACGTCAAGCCGTATGTGCAGGTCACCTACGACCATGAGTTCGAGGACACCAAGCAGGCCAGCGCCTGGCTGCAGTCCATGCCGGACGTGGGCATGTACAAGGTGCCGGGCCTGGAGTTCGACAAGAACTACGCCACCGCCGTGCTGGGTGCGCGCCTGAACCTGTGGGGCCTGAGCAGCAACATCGGCATGAGCACCACCACGATGCAGAAGCGTGCACGTGACGTGTCGCTGTTCGCCAGCTTCGGCGGCAGCTTCTGATCCAACGTGCGCAGTGCCCGTTCGCGGGCGCCGCGCACGGCGCCGGAAAGCGTGAAACAACGGGCGGCCCAGTGCCGCCCGTTGCGTTTGAGGGCCCCGCCCGAATAGACTTACGCCGCGCCTTGCGGGTGTAGCTCAATGGTAGAGCTGTAGCTTCCCAAGCTACTGACGAGGGTTCGATTCCCTTCACCCGCTCCATATCCCCCCGTGCTTGCGGGGATGCCGGCCGCTCCGCACCCTCCGATCCCCTCCGCAATTTTTGTGCTCAGGTCAGGCCTGTGTCTCGATCGAGCCTCCAGCTGGGGCTTGCTGGCGGGTTTGCCAGTTTTCGACGCCAGTGATACGGTCACTGCATGCCACTTGTACGCGCCCGCACGTTGATTATTGCCACCCTCCATAAGGGTGGGTAGAGCGCGTCTTGTGATCAGACAACGCAACCCGCCGCGAGGCGGGTTTTGTTTTTCCGCCGCGGCCATTTTTGGAGTCAAGAATGTCCGATCATCCCCTGAAGACCCTTATCGAAGCCGCAGACCGATCCATATCGGCGAAGGACTTCGATGGCCTGATGCGGTTCTACACAGATGACGCCACCCTGGTGGTGAAGCCGGGCATGTACGCCAGGGGCAAGGACCAGATCAAAAGCGCATTCGAGGCAATCTCTTCTTACTTCGACGGCAAACTGAAGGTCCGCCAAGGCAAGATGGAAGTGATTGAGGGCGGGGAAACGGCGCTGGTTGTCATGGAAACCTGGCTGGATACCACCGATGAAGAGGGCGCTCCGATCTCGACGGTTCGCCGGGCCACCTACGTGTTTCGTCGGGAACCGGACGGCAACTGGCTTTGCGCTGTAGACAACTCGTACGGCACTGCTCTGCTTGATAGTTGAAGACGGCGCCCCGGTCTCGCGGCGTGCACCCAGCCCATTAACAGCGGGAAAGTGCCGGATGCGGGCAGCTGGATCGCGAGCGCCGTCCGTCATCGCGGCCTACACGCCACGCGCTATGCTTCGCGCTTTCCAGCCCCTGCGCCGCGATGAAACTCGCCATCCTGTCCCGCAACAGCAAGCTGTACTCCACGCGTCGCCTGGTGGAGGCCGCGCGTGCGCGGGGCCATACCGTGCGCATCCTCGATCCGTTGCGCTGTTACATGCGCATCGCCGCGGATGGCTTCACCATGCATTACAAGGGCCGGCCGATCACCGGGGTGGACGCGGTGATCCCGCGCATCGGTGCTTCGGTCACCCGCTACGGGACGGCCGTGCTGCGCCAGTTCGAGATGATGGGCGCCCGCACGCCCAACCCCTCCGACGCGATCCTGCGCGCGCGGGACAAGCTGCGCGCGCACCAGATCCTGGCCTCCAAGGGCATCGACATGCCGGTCACGGTGTTCGGCGACAACCCGGACGACACCGTCGATCTGCTCTCGATGCTCGGCCCGCCGCCGCACGTGGTGAAGCTCAACGAGGGCACCCAGGGCCGCGGCGTGATCCTGACCGAGAAGGCCAGCGCCTCACGCGGCATCGTGGAGGCGCTGCGCGGGCTCTACGCCAACTTCCTGATGCAGGAGTTCATCGGCGAGGCGCAGGGCGCCGACCTGCGCTGCCTGGTGGTGGGTGATCAGGTGGTCGGGGCGATGCAACGGCAGGCGCCGGAGGGAGACTTCCGCTCCAACCTGCATGCCGGCGGCAGCGCCCGCGCCGCCAAGGCCAGCCGGGCCGAGCAGCTGGTGGCGGTGCGCTCGGCCAAGGCGCTTGGGCTGGGCGTGGCCGGCGTGGATCTGATCCGCTCCAGCCGCGGCCCGCTGGTGCTGGAGGTCAACTCCACCCCCGGCCTGGAGGGGATCGAGGCGATCTGCCAGGCCGACCTGGCCGGGCGCATCATCGACCACGTCGCTTCGTTGAAAAAGCCTTCAAATACAAAGGGTTGATCGGGTGTTTCAATGCCGCTTGAGGTCTTAACATCGGTTTAATCGCCCCCGGCGTAGGCTCTGTCGAACCGCAGCTCTGCCCTCCTCAGCAGGATCGGTAATCGGGAAACACCTTCAGGCCCGGCCAGCTTCGTCTGTCCGGGCCTTTTTCTGCCCGCGCAGGCCCTGCGGCCCCTGCCATGAGTAACTTGTCGGCCGATGCTCATCCTCGTAGAGTTGGCTCTCATTCATTTTTGGATAAGGAAGTCAGGGATGTCTCGATTGACCGTTATTGCATTGTTGTCCTGTCTGGCGATCTCCGCCCATGCCAAGCCGGCATCGGAGCCGGTGGTCGCGATCACTTCCGACGCGCCCGTCGCCGAGCAGCTGGCGAACGTCGAACGTGCGCTGCGCACCGAGGCCTACAGCGAAATGAGCGTGGAAGATAAAAGCCGCGTCCAGGGCGCTCTGAACCGTATCAGGGTCAAGATGGGCAGCAATGAGCGGGTCGAGCAGCTTTCGCCGCTTCTCCGCACGGATGTGTTCAACGATCAAGAATTGATCAACACGATGATGACCAACGCGAGGGAAGACAGCCGCATGATCTGCCGCAGCGAACGCCCCACGGGAAGCAACCGGCCGCAGCGGGTGTGCATGACGGTGGCACAGCGGCGCGAGGCTGCCGAGGATGCCCGCAAGATGATGCGGGATTTCACGCCATCCCAGTCCAATCAGCGCTGATTCTTGACGCTGCGCCAGCATTCGACGGTGTCTAATGTTAAGAATCGACGCTGTATGGTCAGCGTGAGGTCGCGCAGTCCCGTTCCCATCGCTGCCCTGCGGCTCCGTTCTTTCCGTTGAACCCCCACGAATCAGAGGTCCCAGTGCGAATTCTCGTCATCGAAGACAACAGCGACATTGCCGCCAACCTCGGCGATTACCTCGAAGACCGCGGTCACACCGTCGACTTCGCCGCCGATGGCGTCACCGGCCTGCACCTGGCGGTCGTCCATGAGTTCGACGCGATCGTGCTGGACCTCAACCTGCCCGGCATGGATGGGATCGAGGTCTGTCGCAAGCTCCGCAACGAGGCGCGCAAGCAGACCCCGGTGCTGATGCTGACAGCCCGCGATTCGCTGGACAACAAGCTGGCCGGCTTCGACTCCGGCGCCGACGACTACCTGATCAAGCCGTTCGCGCTGCAGGAAGTCGAGGTGCGTCTTAACGCCCTGTCGCGTCGCGGCAAGGGCGTGCAGACCCGCGTGCTGGAAACCGGCGATCTGGAATACAACCTGGACACGCTGGAAGTGCGCCGCCAGGGCAAGCTGCTGCAGCTCAACCCGACCGCGCTGAAGATCCTGCAGGCGCTGATGGAGGCCTCCCCGGCCGTCGTCACCCGCCAGGAACTGGAAACCCGCGTCTGGGGCGAAGAGCTGCCGGATTCGGATTCCCTGCGCGTGCACATCCACGGCCTGCGCGCCGTGGTCGACAAGCCCTTCGAAGTCCCGATGATCCAGACCCGCCATGGCATCGGATACCGCATCGCCGCGCCGGAAGCCTGATCCGGTGACGGGGAAGGGGGAGCGTCGCCGCGCGCCATACCGGCGGCGGCTGCGCAGCCGCATCATCGTCTCGTTCGTGCTGTTGGGCTTCTGCCTGACCACGCTGTTTGCGTTTGCCACCAACTGGGCGCGGGCCCGGGTGGAGAACCAGCTCGTCGAAGACGTGATGAACCGCAACATCGATGAGTTCGCGCGCCGGTTCTACGAGAGCCCGGGGCGCAATCCCGCCGTCCCCGTGCAGCAGATCCGTGCTTTCGCCTATCCCAGCGACAAGTTCGACCGCGTACGCGAAGAGCGTCCGGAGTGGGCGGCGTTTGCCACAGGCAACTACAAGCTCAGCGGCGTGGACGAGCACAACGAACCGTTCTCCTACAAGCTGGCCGTCCGCAAAGCGCCGGATGCATGGTTCTTCCTCGCCTATGACATGACCGAGAGCATCCGCGGCGAGGAGCAGCTCAAGCGCGCGCTGTTCTTCTCCGTGCTGGTGTTCAGCGCCCTGTCCCTGGTGCTGGGCTGGTGGTCCGCCTCCAAGGTGATGAAGCCGGTCTCCGATCTGGCCGCCCGCCTGCGTGCGTATCGCGGTGGCACCAGTGAGCCCGAACCGCTGGCACCGCGCTTCCCGGACGATGAGGTGGGCCAGCTGGCCCAAGCGCTGGATGACTACTCCGCGCGGCTGACCGAAGTAGTGCAGCGCGACCGCGAGTTCAACGCCGACGTCAGCCATGAGCTGCGCACGCCGTTGGCCGTGATCCGCGGTGCTACGGAGCTGCTGCTGACCCGCCCGGATCTCGATCCCAAGGTGTTGCAGCGCCTGCAGCGCATCCAGCGCGCCGAGCAGCAATGTACCGATCTGATTGGCGCGCTGCTGCTGCTCTCGCGCAACGAGCGCGGGCAGGGCAGCAGCAATGTCGCCCGGGTCTCCGAGCAGCTGCTGGATTCGCACCGTGCCCAGCTCGGCGGCAAGCCGCTCGAACTGATCCTGGAAGGCAACCACGACCTGGTGATCGATGCACCGGAATCGGCGCTCTCGGTCGCGTTGGGCAACCTGATCGGCAATGCCGTGAAGTACTCCAAGGAAGGCGCGGTGCGCGTGCGGGTGGGCAACAACGCGGTCGAGGTGATCGACAGCGGCCCCGGCCTGAGCGAAGAAGATGCCGCCAAGCTGTTCCAGCGTGGCTACCGCGGCACGCATGCGGGTCATTCGCAGGGTGGGGGTATCGGCCTGTCCATCGTCAGCCGCCTGTGCGATCTCTACGGCTGGCAGGTCAACGTGCGGCCAGGCGCCGGGCGCGGCGTCATCGCCACGCTGACTTTCTCCCCCGCCTGAAACGGTAGAGCCGACCGTTGGTCGGCTCCTGCCACCGACGTTGGTCGGCTCCCCCAGTTCTACCGCGCCGCCAACTCCCGATAGGCCCGATCCAGCCGCTCCACATGCGCCTGCAGGTGGTCCGGGTGCCCATCATTGACCACCACGTCGTCGGCCAGCGCCAGGCGCGCCTCGCGGCTGGCCTGGGCGGCAATCATCCGATCGGCCAGCGCGGCATCGATGCCGTCGCGCTGCATCAGCCGCGCGTGCTGCACGGCCACCGGCACGTCCACCACCAGGATGCGGTCCAGCCAGGGGTATTGCTGGCGGCCGCCGGCCTCGGTGAGCAGGGGAACGGCGGCAATCGCGTACGGTCCCTCGGCCTGCTCGCAGCTCTCGCGCAGCAGCTGGCGGATCGCCGGGTGGGTGATCGCCTCCAGCGCCTGGCGCGCCTGCGCGGAATCGAAGATGCGGGCTCGCAGCGCGGCACGGTCCAGCTGGCCGTTGGCCTGCAGGATGGTGTCTCCGAAGTGGGCGGCGATCCGCGCCAACCCCTCGCTGCCCGGCGCCACCACCGCGCGTGCGGCCAGGTCGGCGTCGGCCACGGTGATGCCCAGCGCCTCGAAGCGGCGGCTGACCTCGCTCTTGCCGGCGGCAATGCCGCCGGTCAGCCCGATCACGAAGCGGCTCATCGCGTGGCCCTCAACGCAGGCCGGCGTAGCTCAGGTAGCCGTTGATCAACGGCTCGCCCCACATGAAGACGATCCAGCCGGCAATGGCCAGATAGGGCCCGAACGGAATCGGCGTGGCCCGGTCGCGGCCGCGCGAGTACAGCCAGATCGAGCCGACGATGGCGCCCACGATGGACGACAGCAGGATGATCGGCAGGATGCCTTTGAGCCCGCACCAGGCCCCCAGCGCGGCCAGCAGCTTGAAATCGCCGTGGCCCATGCCTTCCTTGCCGGTGAGCTGCTTGAACAGCCACCACACCGACCACAGCGACAGATACCCCGCCAAGGCGCCCAGCAGGGCCGGTTTGGCGGGCATGTAGAGGTTGTCGCTGGCCGCGATCAGGCCCAGCCACATCAGGGGCAGGGTCAATTGGTCCGGTAACAGCTGGGTGCGCAGGTCGATACCCGACAGCGCCACCAGGAAGCAGCTCAGCACGATCGCGCCGAAGCCCTGCCAGCCGAACCCGAACTGCCAGACGCTGGCGGCCACCAGCAGGGCGGTCAGCAGCTCCACCAGCGGGTACTGGATCGAGATCGGGGCATGGCAATGGCGACACTTGCCGCGCAGGACCAGCCAGCTGAACAGCGGGATGTTCTCGTACCAGGACAGCTTGTGCTTGCAGTGCGGGCAGTGCGAAGGCTCCACCACGATGCCCGGTGGTGGTGGCTCGTAGATGTCCGGCTCTTCCAGCACTTCGCGCGCATCGCGCTTCCACTCCCACTCCAGCCGCTTGGGCAGGCGCAGGATGACGACGTTGAGGAAGCTGCCAAGGAGCAGCCCCAGCCCGACCGCGGCGGGGTAGCCGAGGCCGGGATGCTGGTCGAGAAATGCCATTTATTGATTATCCAACCACGGAGGCGAGTTTGAAGATGGGCAGGTACATGCCGACCACCATACCGCCGACGACCACACCGATGAAGACCATGATCATCGGTTCGAGCAGGCTGCTCAAGGCATCGACCGCATTGTTGACCTCCTGCTCGAAATACTCGGCCACCTTGAACAGCATGGTGTCCAGGGCGCCGGCCTCTTCGCCGATGGCGGTCATCTGCACCACCATGTGCGGGAAGATGTTGACCTGCTTCATGGCCATGTTGACCGGGTAGCCGACCGAGACATCGTCACGCATGCGCAGCACGGCCTCCTCGTAGACCTTGTTGCCGGTGGCGCCGGCCACGATGCCCAGCGCCTCCACCAGCGGCACGCCGGCCTTGAAGGTCACTGCCGTGGTCCGGGCGAACCGGGCGATCGAGCTGTTGTGCATGATCTGGCCGATCACCGGCACCTTCAGGATGAAGCGGTCCATGCCGTGCTGCATCGAGGGCGAGCGCCGGTAGGCGAAGATGAAGCCCACGATCCCGCCAATCACGATGAGCAGAATGAGCCACCACCACGCGACCATGAACCTGGACGCGGCCACGATCAGCTGGGTGAAGGCGGGCAGGTCCGCACCGAAGCTCTTGAACACGTCTTCGAACTGCGGCACCACGAAGATCAGCAGGATCGCGCTGACGATCAGGGCCACCGCGATGACCATGGCCGGGTAGAACAGGGCCTTCTTGATCTTGCCCTTCAGGGCCTCGATGTTCTCTTTGTAGTTGGCCACCGTGTCGAGCACGGTTTCCAGCACACCGGCGCCTTCGCCGGCCCGGACCAGGTTGCGGTAGAGCTCGTCGAACTGCACCGGGTGCTTGCTGATCGCCTCGTACAGCGAGGAGCCGCCTTCGATATCGGTGCGGATGCTCTCCACCATCTTGCGCATGCGCGGGTTCTTGTGCCCGCTGCCGATGATCTCCAGCGAGCTGACGATCGGCACGCCGGACTTCATCATCGTCGCCATCTGGCGGCTGAAGAAGGCGATGTCCTTGGTGCTGATCGCACTGCCGGCCGCCCCGAACAGGGGCTTGGGCTTGGGCCTGACCACGTTGGGCGTGATGCCCTGGCGGCGCAGCTCGGCGCGCAGCAGATTGGCATTCTTGGCCGGCGTCTCGCCTTTCATCTTGACGCCGCGTTTGTCGGTCCCCACCCAGACAAACGGTTGCAGCTCCATGGTGTTGCGGACCACGGGCTCTTTCTTGATCGCACTACGGCTGACAGACATTTTCTGGCTCCCCAGCCACGCCATCCCCAGGCGGGCTATCTCGCGGCATGGTAGCCGGTTCCGTGGGCGCTGGGCAGTCCTTCGGGGTGCCCCGAAGCGATGGGCTGGCGGGACCGGGTGGGTCAGAAGGTGACGCGGCCGGTCACATTGCCGGGTCCGTCGCAATTTGTTGCGCGGGGGGTTCCAATCCGGAAGATTGCTGCCATCATTGCGCCGGGGAATGCTGGGGAGCATTGCCGACCCAGTTGGCATGTAACCTGCTTCGATCCACCCGCACAGGGCGCCCGCCCCGCTCAACCGGCTTGCCGGCATGGCGACGGCCCAGTGCCCTACACATTATCTATCTCTAGGGGATGTACACATGAAGAACCAGAAGGGCTTTACCCTGATCGAACTGATGATCGTCGTGGCGATCATCGCGATCCTGGCCGCCATCGCGTTGCCGCAGTACAAGAACTACACCGCGCGCGCCAAGATCGCCCAAGCTGTTGCCAGCGTTGCTGGGGAGAAGATCAAGGTTGGCGAGAACCACAGCTCCGAAGTTGACGACCTGTGCACGGGCATCGTTGCTGGCAAGTGCACTGGTGATGGTGTGCTGGCTGGTGCTTCGAACGATGGCACTGCCACGGTTACCATCACCCCGGCGATCAACGCTGATGGCGAAACGCCGATCACTTGGGCTTGCGTTGTTGACACTTCCGGTGCCGCAAGTTACGTGGACAAGGACTGTGACAATCTGAATGGCCAGTAATTGAGCTGGCTTCAGTTTGTGTAGTGAGTTTTTTAGCAGATGCCCGCGAGAGATCGCGGGCATCTCTGTTCTGGTCTCACTATGTCATAGCGTTGTTACCCTAGATCCAATCTGATCGAGCCCATTCAATGCACACTGTCGCCGCCACCGCCAACCTCGTCGGCATCACCGGCATTGCCCGCCGCCTGGTCCAGGACGGCGCGCTGGACGAGGCCGCCGCCCGCACCGCCATGGCCGACGCCACCGCCGCCCGGCAGCCGCTGCCGCAGTGGTTCGCGGAGAAGAAGCTCGTCACCGCCGCGCAGCTGGCTGCCGCCAACGCGCTGGAGTTCGGCATGCCGCTGCTGGACGTGTCCGCGTTCGACAGCAGCCACAACGCCATGAAGCTGGTGAGCGAGGAGTTGCTGCGCAAGCACCACGTGCTGCCGCTGTTCAAGCGCGGCGGCAGGCTGTTCGTGGGCACCAGCAACCCGACCCATTCGCTGGATGAGATCAAGTTCCACACCAACCTGGTGGTCGAGCCGATCCTGGTGGACGAGGAACAGATCCGCCGCACGCTGGAGCAGTGGCAGACCAGCCAGGACACCCTGGGCTCGGCGCTGGGCGGCGGCGATGATGATATGGGCGACCTGGATGTCTCGGCCGGCGACGAGGAAAGCGGTACCACCGATGCGGGGATCGACGCCAAGGGCGATGACACCCCGGTCGTCAAATTCATCAACAAGGTCCTGATCGACGCCATCCGCAAGGGCGCCTCGGACATCCATTTCGAACCCTACGAAGACGACTATCGCGTGCGCCTGCGCATCGATGGTCTGCTCAAGAACGTGGCCAAGGCCCCGGTCAAGCTCAACCAGCGCATCGCCGCGCGCCTGAAGGTGATGGCGCAGCTGGATATCGCCGAGAAGCGGGTGCCGCAGGATGGGCGCATCAAGCTCAACCTCTCCAAGACCCGCCAGATCGACTTCCGCGTCAGTACGTTGCCGACCCTGTTCGGCGAGAAGGTGGTGCTGCGTATCCTCGATGGCAGTGCCGCCAAACTGGGCATCGACAAGCTCGGGTATGAGCCGGCGCAGCAGAAGCTGTTCCTGGATGCGATCCACAAGCCCTACGGCATGGTGCTGGTCACCGGCCCGACCGGCTCGGGCAAGACGGTGTCGCTGTATACCGCCCTGGGCATCCTCAACGATGAGACGCGCAACATTTCCACCGCCGAAGACCGGTCGAAATCCGCCTGCCCGGCGTCAACCAGGTGCAGCAGAACGTCAAGCGCGGCATGACCTTCGCCGCGGCGCTGCGCTCGTTCCTGCGCCAGGATCAGGACATCATCATGGTCGGCGAAATCCGCGACCTGGAACGGCCGAACTCGCGATCAAGCGGCGCAGACGGGCCACATGGTGCTCTCTACGCTGCATACCAATGATGCGCCCAGACCATCGCGCGCCTGATGAACATGGGCATCGCCCCGTACAACATCACCAGCTCGGTGACCCTGGTGATCGCACAGCGCCTGGCGCGCCGGCTATGCAACCACTGCAAGCGCCCGGTGAGCTGCCGGCCAACGCGCTGCTGGCCGAAGGCTTCACCCAGGCCCAGCTGGACGCGGAGCATCAACGCTGTTCGAGCCGGTCGGCTGCGATGAGTGCACCGAAGGCTACAAGGGCCGTACCGGTATCTACCAGGTGATGCCGATGACCGACGAAGATCTCCACGATCGTGCTGGCGGTGGCAATGCACTGCAGATCGCCGAGGCCGCGCAGCAGGCCGGGGTGAACGATCTGCGCCAGTCCGCGTTGGCCAAGGCCGCTGCCGGGGTGACGGGTCTGGCGGAGATCAACCGGGTCACCAAGGATTGATCAGCGCGGTTGGCTGATACGGAAAGGCCCGCGCAAGCGGGCCTTTCTGGTTCTGGGCTGGCGGATGCTGGGTCGCCACCCATGGGGTGGCGCTACTCCATGCCGAGCTTTTTCAGTTTGTAGCGCAGCGCCCGGAAGGTGATGCCCAGCTGGGCTGCGGTACGCGTCTTGTTCCAGCGGTTTTCTTCCAGCGCCTTCTGGATCGCGGTGCGCTCCATCTGTTCGATATAGGAGGGCAGGGCGCCGTTGCCGGCCGGCAGGTCGACCACGGCTTCTTCCTGGGTGGCGGGCGCGCTGCCGGCCCCGAAGCGCGGGGCGTGCTGGGGCAGGCGCAGGTCGCTGGCACCGATGCGGTCTTCCTCGGCAAGCGCCAGGGCACGCTCGAGGATGTTCTCCAGCTCGCGCACGTTGCCCGGGAAGTGGTACTGGGCCAGGGCGTCCAGCGCCGAGGGCGCCAGCAGCGGGGTCGGGCGGCCGTGGGTGCGGGCCAGCCTGGCCAGGATCGAGGCGGCGAGTGCGGGCAGGTCGCTGCGGCGTTCGCGCAGTGGCGGCACGCGCAGTTCGATCACGTTGATGCGGTAGTACAGGTCGTGGCGGAAGCGGCCGTCCTCGACCAGCTCGCCCAGGTCCTTGTGCGTGGCCGAGAGGATGCGCACGTCCACCGGTACCTCGGTGGCGGCGCCGACCGGACGGATCGATTTCTCCTGGATCGCGCGCAGCAGCTTGACCTGCATCTGCAGCGGCAGTTCGGCCACCTCATCCAGGAACAGGGTGCCGCCATGCGCCGCCTGGAACAGGCCGGGCTTGTCGGCATGCGCGCCACTGAAGCTGCCCTTCTTGTGGCCAAAGAACTCGCTTTCCATCAGCTCTGACGGAATGGCACCGCAGTTGACCGGCACGAAGGCGCCGGGCGCGCGGGCGCTCTGCGCGTGGATCGTGCGCGCGACCAGTTCCTTGCCGACGCCGGATTCGCCAAGGATGTAGACCGGCGCCTGGCTGCGCGCGACCTTGCCGATGGTGGCGCGCAGCACATCCATCGAAGGTGAGTCGCCGAGCAGGCGTGCGGCCTGTTCCGGGGCGAGCGGTGCAGGGGCGGGGCGCTCGGTGTTGTTGAGTTCCAGCGCGTGCTTGACCAGGCCGCGCAGCACCGAGATGTCGACCGGCTTGCTGACGAAATCGAAGGCGCCGGCCTTCAGGGCTTCCACCGCCAGGTCCATGCTGCCGAAGGCAGTGATCATCGCCACCGGCGTGCGCGGGTAGTGCTGCGCGATCTCGGTGACCAGCTCGATGCCGTTGCCGTCGGGCAGGCGCATGTCGGTGATGCACAGGTCGTACGGGTTGCTGGCCAGCAGTTCACGGGCTTCGGCGAGGTTGGCCGCGGTGCTGATGCGCAGGCCCATGCGGCCCAGGGTCAGTACCAGCAGTTCGCGGATGTCACGCTCGTCATCGACGACGAGGGCGCTGCGGGTGTCATTCATAAGGAAGGAAGATAGCCGAGGGCGGTCATTGGCGACAAATGTTTGACGGAGGCGACCGGGTATGCGCCGCTCATCCGGCCATCATCGTGTGCGGGCCGGCCAGCACGAGCCGGAAACAGGCGCCACCGGCAGGCACCGAGACGTACTCCAGCCGTGCCTGGTTGGCGCGGCACAGCTCGCGGGCGATATACAGGCCCAGCCCGGTGCCGTGCTCGGAGGTGGTGAAGAAGGGACGGAACAACTGGCTGGCGACCGTCTCGGGAATGCCCGGGCCACGGTCCATCACATCGATGATGGCGGTGCGCTCCTGGCGCGCCACGCGCAGCCGCACGCGGGCCGGCTCATCGGCCACGCGGCCGTATTTGAGCGCGTTGTGGACCAGCACGGTGAGGATCTGGTGCAGGTGGCGCGGATCGACCAGCGCGTGCACCGAGGTCTCGCTGATGATCGGTTCCACGCTGTCGGTTTCCAGTGACAGGCCCTGCTTGTACTCCAGTACGAAGCGGCGCACGAACGCGGCCAGGTCCACGTTCTCCGGGTTGGCGCGTTCGCGCCGTGCCAGCCCGAGCACGCTTTCGACGATGCCGTTGGTGCGCTGGCATTGCTGGTTGATGATCTGCAGCAGGCGGCGGTCGGTGTCGCCGATATCGGTGGATTCTTCCAGCAGCTGCGCGGCGTAGTTGATCGCCGCCAGCGGGTTGCGGATCTCATGGGCCAGGCTGGCCGAGAACCGTCCCATCGCCGAGAGCGTCAAGGACTCGGCACGCCGCGAGACCACGGTCGAGTCATCCAGGAACACCAGGGTGAGGTCGCTGCCGGCCAGCAGGCGGGCGAAGCGTGGCTGTACTTCGGGTTGGTCCGGCGAGAGCTGCAGGGGCATCTCTTCATTGGTCCAGCCATTGCGCCAGCGCAGCAGCCGGCGGCTCAGCTCGGGCGCGGCACTGCCCAGTTCCAGCCGGCCGCTGCCACTGTTGCCGTCGGCATCGCCAAGCAGGGTGGAGGCCGCTTCGTTGGCCAGCGTGATGCGGTTGGCCCCGTCCACCACGATCACGCCGGTGCGCATGCGGCGGATGATCAGTTCGTTGATCTGGAACAGGTTGGCCACTTCATCGCCGCGCTGGTTGGCCAGTTGCTGGTTCATGCGGGCGCGGTTGCCGACCTGGTAACTGATGAAGGCGATGGCCAGGTAGCTGGTGACGAACATGGCCAGTTCGGCCAGCGTGCGGGTCGGGTCGCCGCCTTCGATCTGTTTCCAGAGATACTCGCCGGCGGTGGCGGCACTGGCGGCCGCGGCCAGGCCCAGCCCCATGCTCAATGGGAGCAGCGTCGCGGCGGCGGCGACGTTGAACAGCAACGACATCGAGATGCCCGCGCTGGCCCCGGGCAGGGCATGGGCGAGCAGGGTGGCGGCGATGATGTCGGCGGCCACGCTCCACACCACGATGGTGCGCAGCCAGCGCTCGTTGCGGCCGAACAGCAGCACCAGCACGGCCACCGCCAGATAGCCGCTGGCCACGAAGGTCGCCAGCCGGGGGTGGTCGGCGGTTCCCACCAGTCCGCTCAGCGGGCTGAACAGCAGCGCGCCGATGACGGTGGCCATCAGCAGGCGGTACAGCGCGAAGAAATACAGCTCGCGCCGCGGTATCGATTCGATGCGGTCGATCAATGAAGCACTGGGTGACACGCCGGAACTCCCCTTCTGGCATGGGGGCAGTGTAGGGGGTCCGGCCGGGTTTGGGGGCCGGTGGCCGGGGCGGGGTGTGTGAAGGCCGGACCGCGTGCGGGTGCCTGCAGGCTGCGCGGGCGTGCCGCGGGCGACCCGGGTGGCTGTTTCCGGCACCTGCCGCAACTGTCTGAAATTGCGCCGGAAACGGTGCCTGGCCGGTGTCTTGCCACTGACTTCTTTGCGCCTGCGCGCCGGGTCGTCCACAATAGTGGGCCCGCCGCGGTCCTTACCGGCGCCCCCGTGAGGGAGCCTTGGAGATGCGTGCGGTCGTTCCTATTCCCACGGTGACGCATGAATTTCCACGAATACCAGTCAAAACAGCTGCTTGCCGAGTACGGCATTCCCGTTCCGGCCGGCAAGGTCGCGGCTACCCCGGACGAAGCGGTTGACGCTGCCAACGCCCTGGGCCAGGGCCCCTGGATGGTCAAGGCGCAGATCCACGCTGGCGGCCGCGGCAAGGCTGGCGGCGTCAAGTTCTGCAAGACCACCGACGACGTGAAGGCCGCTGCGGCCAAGATGCTCGGCACCAAGATGGCCACCTACCAGACCGCCGGCGTTGAACTGCCGGTCAACCTGGTGCTGGTGACCACCGCTGGCGAGATCGTCAAGGAACTGTACCTGTCGGTGCTGGTTGACCGTGGCACCAAGACCATCACCTACATCGCCTCTTCGGAAGGCGGCGTGGAGATCGAGCAGGTCGCCGCTGAAACCCCCGAGCTGATCCACTCGCTCAACGTTGATTTCGTTGAAGGCGTGCAGGGTTACCACGGCCGTGATTTCGGCTTCAAGCTGGGCCTGACCGCCAAGCAGGCCGGCCAGTTCGCCAACATCATGGTGAACCTGTACCGCCTGTTCAACGAAAAGGACCTGGCCCTGGTTGAAATCAACCCGCTGGCCATCCTGGACGACGGCAACCTGTACGCGCTGGACGGCAAGTTCGACAGCGACGACAACGCCGCGTTCCGCCAGAAGGCCCTGGTCGCCATGCGCGACAAGACCCAGGAAGATCCGACCGAAGTGATCGCTTCGGAGCTGGACATCAACTACGTCACCATGGACGGCAACATCGGCTGCATGGTCAACGGCGCCGGCCTGGCCATGGCCACCATGGACGTCATCAAGCTCAACGGCGGCGAGCCGGCGAACTTCCTCGACGTGGGCGGCGGTGCGAACAAGCAGCGTGTCATTGAAGCCTTCAAGCTGATCCTGTCCTCGGACAAGGTCGAAGGCATCTTCGTCAACATCTTCGGCGGCATCGTCCGCTGCGACATGATTGCCGAAGGCATCATCGCCGCCGTGAAGGAAGTGGGCGTCAAGGTTCCGGTCGTGGTGCGCCTGGAAGGCACCAACGTGGAAGAAGGCAAGCAGCTGCTGCGCGACAGCGGCATGGCCATCATCCCGGCTGACAACATCAACGATGGCGCCAAGAAGATCGTTGAAGCTGTCAAGAACGCCGCCTGATCCCGACACCAAGGAATTCCCATGTCTGTTTTGATTAACAAGAACACCAAGGTGATCGTGCAGGGCTTCACCGGCCAGCAGGGCACCTTCCACGCCACTCAGATGATCGAGTACGGCACCCAGGTTGTTGGCGGCGTGACCCCCGGCAAGGGCGGCACCACCCACATCGACCTGCCGGTCTTCAACACCGTTGCCGACGCCGTGCAGAGCACCGGCGCCAACGCTTCGGTCATCTACGTGCCGCCGCCGTACGCGGCTGATGCGATCCTGGAAGCGGCGGCTGCCGGCATCCAGGTCATCGTGTGCATCACCGAAGGCATCCCGGTGCTGGACATGCTGCGCGTCAAGAACGTGCTGACCCGTTCGCATCCGGACACCGTGCTGATCGGGCCGAACTGCCCGGGCGTCATCACCCCGGGTGAGTGCAAGATCGGCATCATGCCGGGCCACATCCACCAGCCGGGCAAGATCGGCATCGTGTCGCGTTCGGGCACCCTGACCTATGAAGCGGTCAAGCAGACCACCGAAGTCGGCCTGGGCCAGTCCACCTGCATCGGCATCGGTGGTGACCCGATCAACGGCCTGAACTTCGTCGACTGCCTGAAGCTGTTCAACGAAGATCCGCAGACCGAAGGCATCATCATGGTCGGCGAAATCGGCGGTGACGCTGAAGAAGCCGGTGCCGAGTACATCAAGAACCACGTGAAGAAGCCGGTCGTCGGTTTCATCGCGGGCGCCTCGGCTCCGGCCGGCAAGCGCATGGGCCACGCCGGTGCGATCGCATCGGGCGGCAAGGGCACCGCCGAAGGCAAGTTCGCCGCCATGGAAGCTGCTGGCGTCGTGACCGTCCGTTCGCCGGGCGACCTGGGCGCTGCCATCGCCAAGCTGGTGAAATAAACCGCCGGCCGCACCGCGGCCGACGCGTAGGTAGAGCTGACCGTTGGTCAGCTGCCGGTAGAGCCGACCGTTGGTCAGCTGCCGGTAGAGCCGACCGTTGGTCAGCTACCGGTAGAGCCGACCGTTGGTCAGCTACCGGTAGAGCCGACCGTTGGTCGGCTGCATTAAACAGAAAGGCCGCCTCCGGGCGGCCTTTCTGCGTTCAAGGCAACACCGGGACCGGTAGGTCCCCACGGTTGTCCGGTACGCACACCACGTAGTCCCGGCCGCTGGCCGGCGCCGCATCGTGCTGCCGCCGAATGCGTGGTTGCCGGCCAGCGGCCGGCACTACAATGAGCGCAGTACACCTACAGGCTGGAACCCCATGACGTCGCTCCGCATTGCCCTGGCGCAGTTCGATTTCCCGGTTGGCGCGGTGGCGCAGAACACCGACAACATCATCGCGATGATCGCCGAGGCGCGCGATGAGTACGGTGCCGAGCTGGTGGTGTTCCCCGAGCTGGCGATCAGTGGCTACCCGCCGGAGGATCTGCTGCTGCGCCCGGGCTTCCTGTACGACTGCCAGCAGGCGCTGGAGCGCATCGCGGCGGCCACCACGGGAATCGCGGCCGTGGTCGGTTGGCCCCAGGCCGCCGGCGCGGTGGTCTACAACGCGGCCAGCGTGCTGCGCAACGGCAAGGTCGAGCACACCTACCGCAAGCGCGAGCTGCCCAACTACGCGGTGTTCGATGAGCGCCGTTATTTCGATGTCGATCCGGACGGCGGCAGCTGCGTGTTCGAACTGAAGGGCGTGCCGGTCGGTGTACTGGTCTGCGAGGACCTGTGGTTCGCCGAACCACTGGCCGATACCGTCCGCGCCGGCGCACAGCTGGTGGTCGTGCCCAATGCCTCCCCGTATGAGCGCGGCAAGCACGCCCAGCGCGACGCGCTGCTGGCCGAGCGTACCCGTGAGAGCGGGGCCGCGATCGCCTACCTCAACGTGGTGGGCGGCCAGGACGCGCTGGTGTTCGATGGCGCCTCGGTGGTCGCCGATGGGGATGGCACGGTGCACCCGGCTGCCGCGGCCTTCACCGACCAGTGGCTGGTCGTGGATTACGACGCGGGTGCGCGCCGCTTCCTGCCGCGCGAGTGGATCGACGACGGCGACGAAAGCATGGATGCGCTGGCCTGGCGCGCGGTGACCCGCGGTATCCAGGATTACTGCCGCAAGAACGGCTTCAAGAAGGTCTGGCTCGGCCTGTCCGGCGGCATCGATTCGGCCTTGGTGCTGGCGATGGCGGTGGACGCGCTGGGCGCGGCCAACGTCACCGCGGTGCGGCTGCCGTCGCGCTACACGGCGGACATGTCCAACGACCTGGCGGCCGAACAGTGCCGCGCGCTGGGCGTGACGCTGGAAGCGGTCTCGATCGAGCCGGTGTTCGAGGGCCTGATGGCCGCGCTCGGCCCGATGTTCGAGGGGCAGGCGGCGGATGTGACCGAAGAGAACCTGCAGTCGCGCAGCCGCGGCGTGATCCTGATGGCGCTGTCCAACAAGTTCGGCGGGCTGCTGCTGACCACCGGCAACAAGAGCGAGTATGCGGTCGGCTACGCCACCATCTACGGCGACATGTGCGGTGGCTATGCGCCGCTGAAGGACCTGTACAAGACCGAGGTGTTCGGCTTGTCCAAGTGGCGCAACACCGTAGGCGGTGCGCCGGTGATCCCACCGGCGGTGATTTCCCGCCCGCCCTCGGCCGAGCTGCGCGCCAACCAGACCGACCAGGATTCGCTGCCGGCCTATGACGTGCTGGACGGCATCCTGTACCGCTACGTGGACCAGGAGCAGTCACGCGAGGAGATCGTGGCCGCCGGCTACGCCGCCGAGGTGGTGGACCGTGTGCTGCGCCTGGTGCGCACCAGCGAGTGGAAGCGCCACCAGGCAGCCCCGGGGCCGAAGGTCTCGCGCCGGGCGTTCGGGCGTGAGCGGCGGTACCCGATCAGTAACGGGTACAAGGGCTGAGCTGCCTGGCGAGGAGCGATTGCCGGTTACGGTGACGTATCCAGCAACGCTTCCAGTGCGGTGATTTCTTCCAACGCGTCGTAGGCCGGCGCGCCGGCCTCCAGGCGCGCGCGCACGAAGGCGAGGCCATCGGCTGCCGCTGCGTCCAGCGTGCCGCGGTGATCGACCGGGTAGGCGCGGAACGCGACCGGTTCCCCGCGCAGCGCCAGGCCAGCGGCGTACAGAAGCGTGGTGACATAGGGCACATCGCGGTCCTGGCGCCCGTGGCCGAGCATCAATGGCTGGCTGAAGCCGCGCCGTGGCACGCCCAGATAGTCGTGCAGCAGCGTCCAGATGCCAGGCACGGTGTA
The DNA here is from genome assembly GCF_030128875.1 of Stenotrophomonas sp. BIO128-Bstrain. Taxonomy (NCBI): domain Bacteria; kingdom Pseudomonadati; phylum Pseudomonadota; class Gammaproteobacteria; order Lysobacterales; family Lysobacteraceae; genus Stenotrophomonas; species Stenotrophomonas sp. BIO128-Bstrain. The sequence continues at coordinate 309,073 of NZ_CP124620.1, forward strand.
CAGCGGCGCGCTGAACATCTCGCCGGTGTTGGCGCCTTCCAACAGCGTGCTCAGGGCACCCAGGCAGTGCTGGCGGGCCAGCGCGACGCGCGCGCGCCCGTGTTCGGACAGTACCTGGTCGATGTGTGGCGCAAGCTGCAGCAGACCTTCCAGCAGGTAGGCGTGGTACGCATTGAGCGCGCCGGGATTGGCTGTGAGGTTGTCAGGTTTCATCACCAGTGCGGTCAGTTCCACGGCGGTGGGCGTGCCGGTGGTGAAACTGCCCCGGTATTCCAGCGACGGGCCGCCGTAGCCAGGCCCGATATGGCCGGCGGCGAGCGCGGCCGCCCCTCCCTGGGAGTGGCCCACCGAGACCCAGCGCGGGGCGAGGGTCGCCGGGCCGAGGTACTGACGGCTGGCCTTGATCATGTCGATGGTGTTGCGCGCAGCGGTCCCGACGTGGAGATAAGCATGCTCGCCGGGGCTGCCCAGCCCCTGGTAGTCCGCGGCTGCCACGGCGTAGCCCCGGGCCAGGAACTGGTCGAGGAAGCGGCCATCGCGCTCGGGCTGGAAGGGACCGGAAACCGATGGCGCACAGTGATCGGCAACGCCCTGGGTGCCATGCGCCCAGGAGACAACCGGCCAGCCACCGGGGGGGCAGTGCCCGCTGGCAGGTACAGAAGCCCCGTGCCTTGGGCCAGGTGGCCGTGGTGGTCGGGCGTGCGATAGCTCAGTTTGTAGGCACGGGCGGCCCGGGAAGGCACCCAACTGGCCTGATAGGACTCGGCCGAGATGAGATCGCCTGCCTGCGACGGCGCAGTGGAACCGGCTGCACCGGCTGCACCGGCTGCACCGGCGGCGAGGCCGAGGGTGGCGGAGACGAACACGAGGGATGCGGCGCGCAGATGGACGATCTTGAACAGCATGCAGACTCCTTGCGGGCGGGTGTGGCCGTGAGGTGTCAGTCTGAATAGCGCGGATCGTTGGCGTTGAGATGCCAGTCCCAAAAGGAGCGGCTTGGGAAACGTCCCTTGACGGAAAAGGCCCCTTTCGGGGCCTTTTTTTCTTACTTGCGATTCATCGTGGCGTTGCGTTCACCGGTACTGGCGGACTTCTCGCCGGCAAACGGGTTCAGCTTGCGGACCATCCACGGATACTTCGGCCAGTTGCCCTGCAGCCACGGGTGGTCGGGCTGGTTCAGCTCGAGGACGCGGCGGGCATCGTCGGCCAGGGTCTTGTTGCCCAGGCGGGTGTAGGCCTCGCCCAGCGCGGCCACGGCGTCGTACTGGAACGCGCTCTGCGGGTAGTTCTCCAGCAGGAAGTTGGCGCGGCCAGCGGCCGAGACGTACGCCTCGCGGCGCAGGTAGTACAGGGCGTTGTCCAGCTCGTACTGGGCGAACACGTCGCGCAGGGCGATCATCCGCTGGCGCGCATCGGCGGCGTAGCGGCTGTTGGGGTAGCGCTCGGTGACGATGGTGAAATCGGCATAGGCCTGGCGCGGGCTCGACAGGTCGCGGCGGCTCGGGTCCAGCGACCAGACGCGGCGCAGGAAGACCGTGTCGCGGTTGCCATTGGCCAGGCCGCGCAGGTAGTACATGTAGGCGATGTTGCGGTGGGTCGGGTAGGTACGGATGAAGCGGTCCACGCTGGACACCGCGTCATCGTGCTTGCCGGCCTTGTACTGCGCGTAGGCGCTCTCGATCATGGCCTGCTCGGTGTACGGGCCATACGGGTACTGGGCTACCAGGCGGCGGAAGCTGGCTTCGGCACCGCTCCAGTTCCCCCCTTCCATGAGCTTGTGGCTCTTCTCATAGAGCGTTTCGACCGGCAGGCCTTCATCCGGATTCTTGCCCTTGGTGCCGCGGTGACAGCCGGTGGCGACGAAGAGCAGCACCAGCATCAGGGCGGCGAGGCGGACGGGCGCGGACAGCATAACGGAGCGTCGGATCATGGGGTCAGGGCGGGACGCGGCTGGAATACGAAGGGTCGATGATAGCCTAGTGGCCTGTCCCGCGACTGAAACTGGTCGGCCGGACCCCAAAATTGTCCCTATTGCGGTGTTCCCCCATGTCCGATACCCCTGCTGATTCCGATTCCCCCCGCCAGGCCATCGTGCCCGATACCGCCGCCGGCCGGCGTTTCGACGCGGTCCTGGCCGAGCTGTTCCCCGAATTCTCCCGGTCCAAGCTGACCGAGTGGATCAAGTCCGGGGACGTCCTGCTGGACGGCAACACCGTGCGCGGGCGCGACCCGGTGCGCGGCGGCGAGGTGGCCAGCCTGCATGTCGTGCTCGACACCCAGACCCATGCCGAGCCGGAGGACATCCCGCTGGAGGTCCTGTACGAGGACGAGCACGTGTTCGTGATCAACAAGCCGGTCGGCCTGGTGGTCCATCCCGGCGCGGGCAACCCGACCGGTACCCTGGTCAATGCGCTGCTGTTCCGCGACCCCTCGCTGTCGGTGCTACCGCGCGCGGGCATCGTGCACCGCCTGGACAAGGACACCAGCGGCGTGATGGTGATCGCCCGCACGATCCAGGCGCAGACCGCACTGGTGGAGCAGCTCTCCGCCCGTGAAGTGCACCGCCAGTACCTGGCCGTGGTGGTGGGTGCGCTGGTCTCCGGCGGCACCGCGACCGCCGGCATCGACCGCCACCCGCGCGACCGCATCCGCATGGCCGTGCGCGAAGACGGCAAGGAAGCGATCACGCATTACCGCCTGCGCGAGCGTTTCCGTGCGCACACCGCGCTGGAGTGCCGCCTGGAAACCGGCCGTACCCACCAGATCCGCGTGCACATGGCGCACCTGCGTCACCCGATCATCGGCGATCAGCTGTATGGCGGTGCGCTGAAGCTGCCCAAGGGCGCCAGCGATGAACTGGTCGCCGAGCTGCGCGGCTTCAAGCGCCAGGCGCTGCACGCTGAAACGCTGGAATTCGTGCACCCGATCACCGGTGAGAAGATCACCAACAGCGCGCCGCCGCCGGCTGACATGCAGGCCCTGCTGCACGCCCTGCGCGAAGACAGCAAGCGCTTCGCCGAGCAGGAACGCAACCGCCGCTGATGGACGCCACCGTGCCCGTGCTGCGCGCCGACTGGCAGGCCCCGAGCGGGGTCCATGCGCTGACCACCCTGCGTTTCGGCGCGGGCGGTTCGGTGGCGCCGTTCGACCAGTTCAACATGGGCAACCGGTACTCGGCCGATGGTGACGACCCGGCGCAGGTGCAGCGCAACCGTGACCTGCTGGTGCCCGGGCTGGGCCTGCCCTCGGCGCCGCATTGGCTGCGCCAGGTGCATGGCACCGGCGTGCGCCGCTTCACCGCGCCGCCGACCGCCACGGGTGTGGAGGCTGAACCGACTGCCGATGCCGCCGTGACCTCGGTGCCAGGCGTGGTGCTGGCGATTCTCACCGCCGACTGCCTGCCGGTGGTGTTCGCCGCGCGCGATGGCGGTGAGATCGGCGCCGCCCATGCCGGGTGGCGCGGGCTGGCCGATGGGATGCTGGAGGCCACCGTGGCCGCCCTGCAGACCCCGCCCGCGCAGCTGCAGGCGTGGCTGGGGCCGGCCGCCGGGCCGGCGCTGTACGAGATCGGCGAGGACGTGTTCGAGGCCTTCGTGGAGCGCGACGAGGGCGCTGCGGCGGCGTTCGTGGCAACACGGCCGGGGCACTGGAAGGTCGACCTGTACGCGTTGGCCCGCCGGCGCCTGCAGGCCGCCGGGCTGGACCCGGCCAGCATCAGTGGCGGGCAGTACTGCACGCTGGCCGATCCGCAGCGGTTCTACTCGCACCGGCGCGACCGCCGCACCGGGCGCATGGCGACCCTGGCGTGGATCGCGCCGTGACCGTCTGAACGATCGTGACGAGCCGGCCAGCGGCCGGCACTACCGTACGCGCTTCCCGCAGCCCGGCGGCGTCATCCTTCCAGGGCCTGAAGATACGTCTGCCGCCAATGATTGATGTCGTAGGTGCGCAGGTGGTCCATCATCGCCTGCCAGCGCTCCACGCGCTTCTTCAGCGGCATCGTCGCGGCCGTGGCGATCGCATCGGCCACGCCATCGAGGTCATGTGGATTGACCAGCAGTGCCTGCTTGAGTTCATCGGCAGCGCCGGCCAGCAGTGACAGCACCAGTACGCCCGGATTCTCCGGATCCTGCGAGGCGACGTATTCCTTGGCCACCAGGTTCATGCCGTCGCGCAACGGGGTCACCAGGCCCACCGCCGCCGCCCGGTAGAAGCCGGTCAGGGTGGCATGGGTGAAATTCTGGTTGACGTAGCGCAGCGGGGTCCAGTCCGGCGCGGCATGCCCGCCGTTGATGTGCCCGGCGATCTGTTCCAGCTGGCCGCGCAGCTGCCGGTACTCGGTGACATCGCCACGGGATACCGGGGCGATCTGCAGATACGTGAGCGAGCCATGCTGGTCCGGGTGGCGTTCCAGATACCGCTCGAAACCCTGGAAGCGTTCGGGCAGGCCCTTTGAGTAGTCCAGCCGGTCCACGCCGATCGCCAGCTGGCGATTGCGCAGGCTGCCGCGCAGGTCCTTGACCGCTGGCTTGTTCGCCCCGGCCTTGGCCTGCCGCGCAATGAACTCGGTATCGATGCCGATCGGGAAGGCCGCGGCGCGGAAGCGTCGGCCGCCGGGCGCTTCCAGCTCGCCATCGGGCAGCACCCGGCCGCCACCGAACAGGCGCACGTAGGACTGGAAACGGTCCGCATCGCGCTGCGTCTGGAAGCCGACCAGGTCATAGGCGTACAGGCTGGAGAACAACCGCAGGTGGTCGGGCATGGCCTGCAGCAGGTCCGCCGAGGGCATCGGCACATGCAGGAAGAAGCCGATCCGGCAGCCGATGCCACGCTCGCGCAGCAGCGAGGCGAGCGGGATCAGGTGGTAATCGTGGATCCAGACGATGTCGTCTTCGCGCAGCAGCGGGGCGAGTTTCTCGGCGAACAGCGCGTTGACCCGGCGGTACGTTTCGCGCGTCCCGCGGTCGTAGTCGACCAGGTCCAGCCGGAAGTGCAGCAATGGCCACAGCGTGCGATTGGCGAAGCCGTTGTAGTAGCCGTCCACATCGCGCTTGTTGAGGTCCATGGTGACGTAGCGGATGTCACCGTCCACCTGCTCGTGCAGCGCGCCGCTGTTGTCGCGTACCGACTTGCCGCTCCAGCCGAACCACAGGCCGCCACGCTCTTTGAGCGCGGCGAGCAGGCCGACCGCCAGGCCGCCGGCGCGGGATTCACCGGGAACGGCGACCCGGTTGGACACGACGACCAGGCGGCTCATGATGCCTCCTGCCAGCTGCGCGACAGGCGCATGGCGGCGGTGATCAGGCCCACGTGCGAATAGGTCTGCGGGAAGTTGCCCCAGGCCTCGCCATTGTCGAAGGCCAGGTCTTCGGAGAGCAGGCCCAGGTGATTGCGGCGCTCCAGCAGCATCTCGAACATCTCGCGCGCTTCATCCAGGCGACCGATCGCGGCGAGCGCATCGATGTACCAGAAGGTGCAGATGGTGAAGCTGGTTTCCGGTTCGCCGAAGTCATCCGGCGCCACGTAACGGTACAGCGCGTTGCCATGTTTGAGATCGCGGCCGATCGCCTCGACGGTGGCGACAAAGCGTGCGTCGGTGGCGTCGATGAACCCGATGTCGGCCAGCAGCAGCAACGAGGCATCCAGGCGGTGGCCACCGAAGGTATCGGTGAAGTGCCCGAGCGCTTCGCTCCACGAGTCGCGCATGATCCGCGCATGGATGATGTCGGCTCGCTCGCGCCAGTAGGTGGCGCGGTCATCCAGCTTCAGCCGCACCGCGATCTTGCACAGGCGGTCGCAGGCGGCCCAGCACATCGCGCTGGTGTAGGTATGCACTTCGGTGCGGCCGCGGAACTCCCACAGCCCGGCATCGGGCACGTCATGCAGGGTGAAGGCCTGCTCGCCGAGCGGCTCCAGCCGCGCGAAGGTGTGTGCATCGCCCGGGTCCTGCAGGCGGCGATCGAAGAACAGCTGCGTGGAGGCAAGCACCACGCTGCCGTAGACATCGTGCTGGCGCTGTACCCAGGCCAGGTTGCCGCGACGCACCGGCCCCATGCCGCGGTAGCCGGACAGCGAGGGGACTTCGCTTTCTTCCAGCTTGGCCTCGAAGCTGATGCCGTACAGCGGCTGCAGGCTGCCATCGGCGGTGGCCAGGTTGAAGATGTAGCCCAGGAACTGCTCCATCGTGCGCGTGGCGCCGAGGCGGTTCAGCGTACGCACCACGAAGGCGGCATCGCGCAGCCAGCAATAGCGATAATCCCAGTTGCGGATGCTGCCGGGCGCTTCGGGAATGGAGGTCGTCATCGCGGCGATGATCGCGCCGCTGTCTTCGTACTGGCACAGTTTCAGCGTGATCGCGCTGCGGATCACCGCGTCCTGCCATTCCAGCGGGATGGACAGATAGCGCACCCATTCGCGCCAGTAGTCGCGCGTGCGCTGGAAGGATTCCTGCACGTAACCACTGAGCGAACGGTTGAGCGATTCGTCCACCCCCAGCACCAGGTGCACCGGATGGTTGAGCACGAACGGCAGGCCGTCGCGCACGAAGCGCAGCGGCACATCCGTGGTCAGGCGCAGCACGTGGTCGGGCAGCACCCAGCGGATGTGGTTGCTGCCCCAGGTCGAATCGGGAACGCGCGCGCCCCAGTCGGCCAGTGGCCGGGCGCGCACGATGATGCGCGGGTTGCCGGACAGCGGGCGGACCTGGCGGATCAGGCTGACCGGCCGATAGAAGCGGTCGTTCTGGCGCCAGCGCGGCGCGAAATCGATGATTTCCAGCGCGCCGCCATGCTTGTCGCGCAGCACGGTGCGCAGGATGGCGGTGTTGGTCAGGTAGCTCTGTTCGCTCTCGACCATGTCCTCCAGCTCGATGCCGAAGTCACCGCCCTCTTGTTGATTGGGGCCAAGCAGGGCGCAGAAGGTGGGGTCGCCGTCGAAGGTCGGCAGGCAGCTCCAGACGACGCGCGCGTGCTTGTCGATCAGCGCGCCGAAGCTGCCATTGCCGACCACGCCCAGATTCAGATCGGGTTCGCTCATGATGCAGGAAGTCTCGTGTCATGCCGCGGCGGCACACCGGTGGGGGAGACCTGCGCGCGGCGTCAGGGGGCCTTGGGGTCAAGGCATCAGTAGGCATTCTCGCGAAGCCAGGCGTGGACGCTGCGTATCGTCGGCAGCGAGAACACCGCATCGCTCGGCTCGCGCGCACCGACCAGCACGCTCCAGCCATGCAGATCATTGGCCGCGCCGAAGCCGAATTCATCGGTGAGGTCATCGCCGACGAACACCGGCATGCGATCACGGAACGGCGGCTGCAGCATCAGCTGCCGCATCGCACGCCCCTTGTCGCTGCCCTCAGGCAGGAATTCGATCACATGGTCGCCCGGCTGCAGCCGATAGCCGCCATGCCCGCGGATATGCCGTTCGGCAAACGCACGCACGTCATTGGCGGCATGCGGAGCACCACGCCAATGCAGGGCCAGGCTGCGGCCCTTGTCTTCAACGAGCACGCCGGGGTAGCCGTGCGCGAACCGCATCGCCTGCTGGTGCAGGGCGTGCAGCCACTCACTGGTATCTGCGGAGGGATCACTGCTCTGCGCGCGCTGCTCGTGGTTGCGCAGCTCGTGGCCATGCAGGCCGGCGGCGGGCAGGCTCAGGGGCGCAAACAGCTTGTCCAGCTGCGCCAGCGGTCGGCCGCTGATCAGCGCGACCGCGCCATCCAGGCGGTCGCTGATGCGCCCGATCGCCTCACGCACATCCGGCAGCAGCGCGACCGACTCGGGGTCGTCCGCGAATTCGATAAGGGTGCCATCCACGTCCAGGAACAGCGCACAGGCATCGTCCAGCAGCGGCGGCGGCGGACGTTGGGGGAAGTCGTTGGCCATGGTGACCAACATGCCAGCGTGGATGTGATCGCCAGGTCATGGCATCACCCACGCATCCTCCCGTTCACCACCGGTAGAGCCGACGGTCAGCCGGCTGCACCAAACCCGGTAGAGCCGACCGTCGGTCGGCTGCACAAACCCGGTAGAGCCGACCGTTGGTCGGCTGCACCCCGTCAGAACGTATACCGCACGCGCCCGTAGTAATACGCACCATTGCTACCGATCGGTGACAGCACGTCATACGGCAGGTTGCCGAAGTAGTAGATATCGTCGTTGGACAGATCCGAGTAGTTGTCGGTCAGGTTCTGCCCGCCCAGCGCCACGCTCCACTGCGGGGTGATCTTGTATTCCACCTCGGCATCCAGCTGCCACTCGGCCCCGTAGGTCTGGCGCGGAATATAACCATCACCGAAGTTGAACACGCGGGTGACGCTGCCATAGCGGCTCAGGCGGCTGCTCAGCGACCAGCGATCATCGGCCCAGCTGGCGGCCAGCGCGGCGCGGGTGCGCGGGGTGGCATCGGTCAGCGTATTGGTCTCTTCCACGCCGAACAGCACGTAGTCCGGGTCCAGCGCGAGCAGTCCCGGCGGGGTGGCGAGCACGTTCTTCAGCGTGGTCTTGGTGTAGGCGTAGGTGCCGGTCAGCACCAGCTCGCCATCGCCCAGCGACTGCCGCCAGTTGCTCACCAGTTCCGCGCCGCGGGTGCGGGTATCGGCGGCGTTGACGAAGAAGCTGGCGCTCTGCAGGCCAGCCACGCCGAACTGCTGCTGCACGTAGTCGGTCAGCGCATCACCGGTGATGCTTTCCGACAGTGCGATGCGGTCATCGATGTCGATCTGGAAGAAGTCCAGCGAGACATCGAAGTGCTCGCCGATACGGCTGGTGAAACCCAGGCTGGTGTTGAGCGACTTCTCCGGCTTCAGGTCGGTGGCGCCCAGGCCACGCGCGATCGGATTGTTCACCGACAGCACGCGGCCCTGCACCAGCTGGCCGGCCGCGTTGTAGCCGGTGGACGTGGATTCGTAGCCGATCTGCGCCAGCGACGGGGCACGGAAGTTGTTGGAGATCGCACCGCGCAGCGCGAAGGCCGGCGTGAATTCGTAGCGCAGCCCCAGCTTGCCGGTGAGCTCGCCACCGAAATCATCGCTGTGCTCGTAGCGTGCGGCCAGATCGCTTGAGAAATGCTCACCGAACTGGCTGGACAGGCTGGCGTAGGCGCTGGCGACATCGCGCGAGAGCGAGGTCGCATCCTGCGGGGTCAGGCCACCACCGGCCTGCGAGCCGGTCGGGCGATCGGTGAACGGACCCGCGGCATAGCTGGTCGGATCGCCCGGACGGGTCTGGTAATGGTCGCGGCGCGCTTCCAGGCCCAGGCCAAGGCTGTGGGTGATGCTCTCGCCCTGCGAGAACACACGGCCGAGGTCGACGTTCGCGACCGTCAGCTCATTGCGGTAATCACCGGTCTTGAACCGGGTCGGGCTGGTCGGGCCCAGCGAGGCGTTGAGCGAGTTGCGCAGGCGGTAAGTGAACGTGTTGATGCCGTAATCCAGGCTCGCATCGTAGTTCCACTCGCCCCACTGGCCCTTCGCGCCGGCCACGGCCTGTACGTCGCGGTTTTCGCCCTCGGAGATCGGACGGTAGCCGTTCGGGTAGATCTGCGCCCAGTTGGCGTCGCTGTCCGGGTAGCGGAAGTAGTTCGCGCCTTCGCTGTCGCGCTGGTTGAAGGTGGCGAAGCTGTAGAAGGTGGAGGTTTCACCGAACGGCAGCTGCGCGTTGTACCAGGCGTTCAGGTCCTTGGTCTTGCCATCGCCGAGCACGTAGTTGCGCTTGCCCTGCAGGGCAAGGTTGGTCGGGGTCTGGTCCCACGGCGGGATCTGGTCGAAGCCGGCGCGATTGGTGCCTTCGTGATTTTTCAGCTCCAGGCCCACGCGCAGGAAGCCGCCCTCATCGCCCAGCCGGGTGCCGACCTTGGCGCTGGCGTAGCTGGTCTGGCCGTCGGTGAGGGTGCGGTCGATCGGCTTGAGGTCGGTGTGGTTGGCGCCGAAGCTCGCTTCGAATGCACCGCCTTCCGGCGCGTCATCCAGGATCACGTTGATCACGCCGGCCACCGCATCGGAGCCGTACAGCGCACCGGCGCCATCGCGCAGCACTTCGATGCGCTTGATCGCGCTGACCGGGATCGCGTTGAAATCGACCGGGGTGGTGCCCTTGCCGATCTTGCTGTCGGTGTTGACCAGGGCGCTGCTGTGGCGGCGCTTGCCGTTGACCAGCACCAGCACCTGATCGGGCGAGAGGCCGCGCAGCTGGGCGGCCCGGATGTGGTCGGCACCGCCGGAGTTGGACTGGCGCGGGAAATTGAACGAGGGCAGCAGCGCCTGCAGGGCGCTGCCAAGCTCGCCATTGACCACGCCGGCCTTGCGGATGTCCTCGGCGGTGAGCACATCCACTGGCGAGGTGGATTCCAGCACGGTCCGGTCAACGGCACGGGTGCCGGTGACGATCACGGTGTCCAGCGTTTTAGCGGTGTTCGGCGCGTCCTGCGCAAGTACGTCCTGGGCCAGCAGGGGGGAGGAAAGGACGAGCGCGATGGCAAGGCCAAGGCGCGACGCGGACGGACGGGACATGCGGACTCCAGCGGGACGACGAGGGGGAGGGAGGGGCGGGGGGAGGGGGGAGGAGCCGGCGTTGCCGATCCAAGGTCGGCACTACCAATCCATCCGGATGAAGCGATATATTATCTTCGCGTGATGTCCCTGTGTGACGCAAGTCCCATCGGGGTGGTTATCAGCAGATAGCGATTGGCGATCTGCGCTGGACCGGGATGTCCGGCACGCTCCTTCCCCCTGCCTGTCCCCGAGTTTCCGGAGAGTTGTCCATGTCGTTCCGCGCCATCCTGATTGCCCTGGTCCTGACCACCAGCGGCTGTGCTACCGCCGCCCCGGCCGCCAAATCCACCCCGCCAGCCGCCGCCACGGCCACCTTGCAGGGTGACGCCGCGCGCCCGGATGCCGCCGCCGGCTGGGTCCGCAGCGAGCTGTATTTCGGCGTGGGCGAAGAAACCGGCGTGGCCGACCGCCCGCAGACCGAGGGCATCAGTGACGCGCAGTGGCGCGCCTTCCTCGACAAGGAAGTCACCCCGCGCTTCCCGGACGGCCTGACCGTGTTCGATGCCTACGGCCAGTGGCTGTTCCGTGGCGCCGCCGAGCCGAACCGCCTGCGCACCAAGGTGCTGGTGGTGCTGCACGAGAACACCCCGCAGCGCCGCGCCGACATCGAAGCGATCCGCCTGGCATGGAAGCAGGCCACCGGCCACCAGTCGGTGCTGTGGGCGCAGCAGGCGGTTGAAGTATCGTTCTGAGCCAGGGCGCCGCAGCGGCGCTGCACGGAGCGATGATGAAACACGGCAATGCGATGCTGGCCGCGGTGTTGATGGGCGTGGCGGCAGCATCCGCGCACGCGCAGGACGCCGCCCCGGCCCGGCTTCTGCTCGAGGTGGCTGGCGGCGTGCAGGTGCAGGCGACGCTGCAGGACGACGGCGGTATTTCCGTCGTACTGGCCCCGTCGGGCAAGCGTCAGGTGCTGCCGGGGGTGACCGACGCGGACGGCAACGCACGCCTGTCCGCCGAGGATGTCGATTTCGATGGTCACCCGGAGCTGGTCGCGCGCGCCGCGGTCGGCATGGTCAACGAAGCGGTCGCGGTGTACCGCTACGCTCCGGCGCGACAGGAACTGGTGGCGCTGGCGCCCATCGCGAACGACCGCGCGCAGTGCGGTGACCTGATGGGGCTGACGGTGGAGGCAGACAACCGCACCCTGAGCAGCAGCTGCCGCAGCGGGCCGATGTGGTACGTGGATCAGTACCGCTACGACGGCGGTCGCCTGTACCTGTACCGCGCCGAGCGCATGTTGATGCTCGACGATCTGCTCGAGCCGTACGTGTTCGTGAAGCAGACCGCCGACAGCGGTCCCCTGGCGGTCTGGAGCACCTTCGATCCTGAAGGCAACGTGCTGGAGACCGCGATCGGCGATGGTCTGGAGGCGCCGCGCGCCGGCTCGCCGCTGCTGCGCATTTCCGGGCATGTGATGGTGGCGCGGCTGCCGTTGTACCGCCAGCCCGGTGATGCCACGACCCCGCGGTATCTGGTGCGCGATGACCGCGTGGAGCTGCTCGATGAGCGCGATGGCTGGGTGCAGGTAAGTTATGACCATCCCACGCGCGGCGCGGTGCTGGGCTGGGTGAACACGCAGCCGTGACCCAGCGCCGGCACGCGTAAACCCACACGAGTGTCACTTGCCCGGGACTAGGCTGACGTTTCCCCCTCGTCGTGGAAGCATGTCATGAGCAAGCGCGTTGCCGAAATCGTGGTTGAGACCCTCCAGGCCGCCGGTGTCCGTCACTGTTACGGCATCGTCGGCGATACCCTCAACTACGTCACCGATGCCATCCATCACAGCGAGATCGAGTGGGTACACACGCGGCATGAGGAAGTGGCCGCGTTTGCCGCCGGTGCCGAGTCGCTGATCAGCGGGCAGCTCACCGCCTGCGCCGGCTCGTGCGGCCCGGGCGGGCTGCATTTCATCAATGGCGTGTTCGAGACCAACCGCAACCGCGCGCCGATGGTGCTGATCGCCAGCCAGGTGGTCACCGCCGAGCTGGGCATGGAGTTCCCGCAGGAAGTCGATTTCAAGGCGGTGTACGGCAGCTGCAGCGTGTTCTGCGAGCAGGTGCAGAGCGCCGAGCAGGCGCGCCGCGTGGTGACGTTGGCGTGCCAGGCGGCGATCAGCCGCCGCGGGGTCGCGGTGGTGATCCTGCCGGCCGACATCAGCGAAGCGGAGGTCAAGCACGATGTGCCGTTCTCGGTGCAT